>CAYZFJ010000168.1:0-6767 GCA_964477705.1 uncultured Myxococcia bacterium
CCTGCCATTCCTGTAGGGGCACGGCATGCCGTGCCCCTTGTCAGCGGTGCACCCAACCCGCCCAAACAATTTTTATATTAGGTTGCCTTAAACGAACATGTATGCGGCATGCCGTGCCTTACATGATTTGTTTTGGGGGTTGGGGTTTGTACCCGCCTGATGAGCTCAACTGATTCTCAAAATACATCTTGGATTTCTTGCAGTCATGGTGTAAATTTAATGGTTCGTTTGAGGGGAGCAGCCGATAATCCTCTGATGGGGCTTACCAATGGATACTCCAACCAGATCAGTAGCGAACTATTTTTCTGTTTAATTCGTACCGCTCTGGTATTCAGGAAATTTAATCCAAAAAAATGCAATGGTCTGCTTATTCAGGAATTTATGCATCTTCCTATTTGGTTATATAACGACTTTTTTTGGGGGGGAACATGGGCGTGGTTTACGAAATGAAGAAGACACCATCAACTGCGAGAACTGTTCACATGCTACTGACTAACTGGAATCGTTATTTATCTGAGTCTGGCAGACGACCACTGGCAGGTAGCCTGCACATCCTGTTATCCATGGCTCTTATCGCTGGAGTCGTCGCCGGGTGCAATAAGCCCAAAGCAACACCTGAAGAGTCGGCCACCATTGAGACCATACCGGTGACGGTTCAGAACCCAACCACCACCACCATGCGTAACCTGATCCGTTTTACGGGCGATGTGCGGCCTGATATTGAGGTCCGGGTTACTCCCAAGGTGCCCGAGCGGATCATTAAACTGCGCAAGGAAGTTGGTGACTGGGTTGAAGCCGGCGCTGCCCTTGCCGAGGTGGTCAGTGAGAGTGTGGGGTTAGGAGTAGCCCAGACCTCCGCCTCTCTCGAGGCAGCACAGGTAAATCTCCGCTCCGCAGAAGATGACTTCGCCAGAGTCAAAGCACTGTACGGTGAAAAGGTTGCCTCCAAGGCCCAGTATGACGGGGCCAAGACCCGCCTGGATGCGGCTGCAGCCCAGGTAAGATCCTTGCAGGCGGCCTTGGGTCAGAGCAAGAACACCCTCAGAGACACAGTCATTACCGCCCCGGTGTCAGGTATTATAACCGCTCGCCATGTGGACGAAGGAAACATGGCAAGCCCGGCGGTTCCAATCTATACCGTTATGGCTATCGATCAGGTGCGCATCAAGGTGCAGGTGGCTGAATCAGAGTTCGCCAAGGTAGCAAACGGGATGGAGGTGGAGGCACGGGTTCCCGCCTATGGGAGCAAGGTGTTCCACGGGATAATTGAGCGGACCAGTCCCATTATTGATCTTCAGACCCGCATGGGAACAATCGAGATCCTCATTCCCAATGAAGAGCATCTGCTGCGACCAGGTATGTTCGCCACTGTGAATGTTGTTGCAGAGGTCCGTGAGGGCGTGCTGAGTATTCCCCAGGAAGCCCTCATTTATGACGACGCATCAGTCAAGGTGGGTGATGCGTTTACTCATTATCGTGTGTTCCTGGCAGGAGAGGACAACAAGGCGGTTCTGCGACCGGTATTGGTGGGGTTCAGAGAGGCAGGAAGGATCCAGATACTCTCAGGTGTGGATGACCAGAGCAAGGTGGTGGTGAAGGGCTGGCAGTTCCTCCGTAATGGAACCTTGATTCAGGTGGTCGATGCTGATGGGCCCAGTGCCAGTGCCAGTGCCAGTGCCAGTGTAGGTTCAGGGGCCGGGGCTGTAGAAGCGGCCGTGAATGGTAATGGGAGCAGCCAGCAAGATGGAGAGAGTGGACATGCGTCCAATGGGCAGGAGGAAGGACGTTGAACCTCTCAGAACTTTCGGTAAGGCGTGGCGTTACCTTCGCCATGCTCTTTTTGATTTTGGTGGGATTCGGTCTCTTCTCATTCACCAGACTCAAAGTGGACCTGTACCCTGACCTCACCTTCCCCCTTATTGTGGTAATCACCACCTATGAAGGGGTCGGCCCCGAAGAGATCGAGACCCTGATCACCCGCCCCATCGAGGAAGCTGTTGTGGCGGTCAAGGGCGTCAAGGAGGTCAACTCTACCAGCAAACAGGGGATCTCCCTGGTTATGGCTGAGTTCGACTGGGGCGACGATCTGGACCAGGCCGAGACCAACATTCTCCGTCGCTTGGAACTGATCGAAATGGCGCTTCCGCCCGATGCGGAGAAACCGATGACCATCGCCTTCGACCCATCCATGCAGCCGGTTTTGATGATGTCCCTGTCCGGCCCGTATGATGCAGCCACCCTGCGTCAGGTCTCCGAACGAGAAGTGGAACCTTATCTGGAGAGGGTGGAAGGTGTGGCTTCAGCCACCACAGGCGGTGGCCTGAAACGTGAAATACAGATTCAGATGGACCCTGACCGTCTGGAGACAATGCAGATAGCCCCTGCTCAGATTGTTGCTGCACTAAGGAGCAGCAACATGGACATACCCGGTGGGTCCATCTATGAGGGGGAGCGGGAGTATGCGCTCAGGATTCGGGGGGAATACACCTCCATTGACCAGATCAGCAACACTGTAGTTGGTATGAGTGGCTACAATCCTGTACGTGTCTCCGATGTGGCGGTGGTTGCCGATACCTTTGCCGAGCAGACCAGGGTGATCCAGAATAACGGCAAAGATTCGGTGATGATGATCATCAGCAAACAGTCTGATGCCAACACGGTGACTGCAGTGCGAGGTGTGATGGCTGCTCTTCCAGAGGTGGAAAAGCGTCTCCCTGAGGGCATGAAGTTCAGCATCATGTTCAACCAGGAAGAGTTTATCTCTGAGTCAATCAGCAACCTCTCAAGCACTGCAATCCAGGGCTTTTTCATCACCATCCTGGTCCTGTTCTTATTCCTTGGCAGGGTCAGACCATCTCTCATAGTGGGAGCAGCAATCCCAGTATCGGTGCTGGCTACTTTTGGGGTTATGGATCAGATGGGGCTCACCCTCAACATAATCTCCATGACCGGTCTGGCCTTGGCCATCGGTATGCTGGTGGATAACTCCATCGTTGTTCAGGAGAACATTACCCGTTATACGGAACTGGGGTATGATCCAAGGAAGAGCGCGGTGCTGGGTGCCAGAGAGGTGGGGATGGCCCTCACCGCCTCCACCCTCACCACCATCGCCGTGTTTGTGCCGGTTCTCTTTGTACCGGGTATTGCGGGGGTAATGTTCCAGGACATGGCTGTTACCATCTGTTTCTCACTGTTAGTCAGCCTTCTGGTGGCTATCAGCCTGGTGCCTCTCCTCTCCTCCCGGTTTATGGGTAAAAAGAAGGTAGGCTTATTTACAAGGCTGTTCCGTAAGAAGAAGTATCAAGAGGCGCTCCAGCAACAGAGAGCGGCCAGTGTTGGGAAGGGTATTGGGCTGAGCGATGGTGAAGTCATCACCGAGGTGGAAAGCCATGATATGATGCTCACCAGCACTAAAGGCACTTGGGGCAAGATCTATGCCTGGTATCGAAATGTTTTGGCCAGTTGCCTTAAGCGGCCTAAAACTGTTGTGGCTGTTGTGATTGTATTATTCATTTTTTCTCTGGGTGCTTTCCCGGCAGGATTGCTTGTCACCGAGTTCTTCCCCAAGTCAGACTCCTCCCAGATTACCCTGGAGCTTGATGCAGGAGTTGGTACCAACCTGCAAAGCGCAATGGCAATTGGGGAAGAGGCCAGGAAGATTGTGTCTGCAGAGGTGCCGGAAGCCTATTCTGTAACGTTGGATTTGGGTACGGGCGAAGGCTTTACAGCTATCATGAGCAAGGGTTCCCATGCGGGTTCATTACGAATCAAGCTGGTTCCTCCTGCAGAGCGAAAACGATCCCAGCAGGATATTGAGGTTGCCTTGATGAAACGGCTATCCCAGTTACCTGGACTGAAAGTCTCTCTAGGGCAGGAAATGGGCATGGGCAGTGGGGCTGATATAGAGATTGAGCTTATTGGCCATGATCTGGATGCGGCCAGGACCTTGGGGTTGGATCTCCAGGGGAAGCTCAAGCAGATCAATAATGTGGCAGATGTGACATTCTCCATGGAGGCTCAGTTGCCCCAGTATGAGCTGAACGTTGATCGGGACAAGGCCAATGCCATGGGCCTCAGCGTTGGAAGCATTTCGTCTGCGGTCTCTACCGCTGTTCTGGGGACGGTTGCTACCCGCTACCGTGAGGGTGAGGACGAGTATGACATCAGGGTGCGGCTCGATCGGGAATCAAGGGAGAGCAGCGATGTGGTTGGCCGGATTCCCATAATAACGCCTACAGGAGCGGTGGTGCCTGTGCGCAGCATTGCTACCGTTGAGCCGGCCATGGGCCCTGTCAATATCACCCGTAATGATCAGCGCCGTCTGGTGACCCTGTCTATTACCGTGGCTGGTCATGATCTGGGTGGGGTGGTTAAGCAAGTGACCAGTGTTATGGATGGTACGAAGATGCCCCCAGGGTTCCAGTACCGGCTGGGTGGAGCAGCAGAGGACTTCCAAGAGTCGTTCAAGTATCTGGCGATTGCAATGTTGGTTGCTGTTCTCCTGGTGTTTATGGTTATGGCTTCCCAGTTCGAGAACCTGGTCTCACCGTTTATTATCTTGTTTACGGTGCCGATGGCCTTCATAGGTGTGGTGGCTATTCTGATTGCCACAAACACGTCGCTATCAGTAATTGCTCTGGTGGGTGTGGTGATGCTGGTTGGTATTGTTGTTAATAACGGTATCGTCATGGTTGACTACTTTAACCAGCTCAGGCCCCACAAGAAGTCACTGCTTGAGACTGTTATTGAAGGCTCGGTGGTTAGGCTGCGCCCGGTTCTCATGACCGCAGCTACTACCGTTCTGTCTATGATTCCACTGGCTATTGAGCTGGGTGAAGGCTCGGAAGCATGGGCCCCCATGGCAAAGACGGTTATCGGGGGGCTGTCCAGCGCCACGTTCATTACTTTGCTGTTTGTGCCGGCTCTCTATCTGCTGGTCATTGGCCGCAGGGAGCGCAGACAGCGTCGTCGGGCTGCCAGGTTGGCCACTGCTGTCAGGATCTGATAGAGCTTATCCTGAATTGAATTTGTATCTGAATCTGTACTTGAATCGTAATGAGGAAGTTAGATGTCTCGGTATATTAGTTGTTGTAACCGCAGTTTACCAATCGGTTTTTTGCCAAGCGTTGTCATCATCGGGCTGTTGATAGGCTTCCAGACAGATGGGCATGCTATGGATGATCTGGGGGCGGGGGTGGGGGTGGGGGTGGGCCAAGGGCTGCCCCTTCCTGAAATGGTTCCCCACAGCGCTGGTCAGGCTGGGGCAGCCAACAATTCTGCCAGCTCAAACAGGCAGATCACCCTGGCCCAGAGCATGCAAAACGATCAGGCAGCGCCACTACTTACCCTTCAAGACGCGTATGGCAGGGTCGTAGAAGAGAATCTTGATTATGCGATCATGGAGGAGCGCCTTACCCAGACCAGGGCTGCAGCAGGCAAGGCTTGGGCTGCGGTGTTGCCAATGGTTCAGTTGCAGGGCAGTTATCGCCGGATGGACCCCAAGACTCAGTTTGACCTGTCATCTTTTCAACGGATGGGGACCATCCTTGAACAGGTAGCAGTGATGATCTGCCAGAGTGATCCGACTAATGAGATTTGTGTTCCTTCCAGTGGCGGTGAAGGAGGGGATGAAGAAGGTGGAGGGTTCGGGTTTGAGCCCTTGCAGAATACCTGGACCGCATCACTTCAGGTGAGCGTCCCCATTTTTGATGCGGCCGGTCTGGCTGGAATCAAAGGGGCCAAACAATCCCTGGCAGGCGCAGAGGCATCTATCGAAGCTGCCCGCAGGGAGATCATGTTCGGTGTGGCTCAAGCCTATTATGGGACCTTGATGGCCTCAGAGATGGTCGGTATTGCCCAGACAACTGTGGAGGCACGAAAAGCACACCTGGAGGTGGCAAAGGCACTGGTAGAGGCCGGTGATCAGACCAGGATCGCGGTGCTGCGGGCTGAGATTCAGGTTACTGAGTCGGAACGGGATCTGGAACAGGCCCTGGCTGGGTATAAAAATGCTAGAGACGCACTGGGAAACCTTCTCCGGATTGAGGGTGGCTTCCGTGTGGTGAGGCCCGAGCTGCAGTCTACACTTGGAGAAGATCAGGATGAGCTGGTGAAGCTTGCCATGGAAAACAGGCGTGATGTGGCCGCTGCACGCAGCAGGGTTGAGGCAGCCCAGACTACCCTTGATCAGAGCTGGTACGGTTACATTCCCAAGATTACCGCCCAGGGTTCCTTCAGCGCCGACAACGCAGCCAGGACCAGGGGTGCGGATCACCCATTCAGCTCCGTAGTGCAGGTAGTTGCTTCTGTTCCCCTGTATCAGGGATCTATGGAATTCAGGGACAGGGAGCAGAAGAGGTCAGCACTGCGAGAGGCGGAGCTGGCCTTGCAGCAGTTGGAAGAGAAGATTCGCACTGAGATCAGTCAGTCCCTTACTGCGCTGCATACCTCCCAGGTGACCGCTGAAACCTCTGCTCGCCAGGTGGAACTGGCCCAGGAAAACCGCAGGCTGGTCCTGGCCTCATTTGAGGCCGGGATGGCCACTCCTGTGGATGTGGTTGATGCGGATACCGGTCTCTATGCAGCACAGGTGGGAGCCTTGCGGGATCAACTCTCACGTGAACTCTCCAGCCTCTCCCTTACCCGAGTAGTAGGCCAATCCCCCATCTCCCCCTGATCCCTGAACGGGCACGGCATGCCGTAAGTGTGTTCTGTTAAGCTTCAACTCCATACCACCAAACCCTCCTCCCTCCCACCCAATACCTCCC
>CAYZFJ010000169.1:0-6708 GCA_964477705.1 uncultured Myxococcia bacterium
ATACAGTTATCTGACCGCAGACGAAAACCGGAACAACATCATTCGGCGCATTGCCTGCAGGCAAATTCAGGAGGGGTGCACCGTCCTCATCCTCTCCCAGCGGGTCAATCACTGCGTGCAGCTGGCCAAGAGCATCACGGAAGCTGGGCACGAGGCCCACGCATTAACAGGCAAGCTCACAAAGAAGAAGAGAACTGCCCTGCTCGAGGGATTCAAGAGCGGCACCATTCCATGCCTGTGCGCCACCCAGCTCGCTGACGAGGGGCTGGATGTGCCAAGGCTCGACCGGGTGATTCTGGCCTGCCCCAGCCGATCAGCACCGAGGGCGATACAAAGGCTGGGGAGACTCATGCGGCCATGCGAGGGGAAGGACACACCGAAGTTATTCGACCTGGTGGATGCTTTCTCCACCTTCCAGAGCCAGGCCCGCTCACGACTCCGAACTTATAGGGAAACTCTTGGGGGCTTTGAGCATAGGAACATTAACATGGGCGGCAGAATACGGGGGGTGGCATGAGGCAGACCAATGAGAGACTGCAAGCCGCTATTGAGTATGCCACTGCCGGGTGGCAGGTAATACCACTGCACAGCATGGTTGATGGCCAATGCTCTTGTGGGAAGGATTGTGGCTCGCCAGCCAAGCATCCGATTACCCGCAATGGCCTCAAGGACGCCACTACGGACACAAGCCTGGTCAAGAGCTGGTGGCACAGGTGGCCGGACGCAAATGTGGGCATTGTCACCGGCGAGGCCTCCGGGATTATTGTGCTCGATGTGGACACCTACAAGGGCGGACTGGAGAGCCTGAGTGGGTTATGGCTGGGCCGACCAACCGAGAGCATTCCCCAGGCGTTGACAGGTGGTGGTGGCCAACACCTCTTCTTCCGACATCCAGGGGCAGGGGTGAAGATTGGCAACCGCTGCGAGTTCATGCCCGGGCTCGATATCAGGGGGGACGGTGGGTACATCGTAGCGCCACCATCGAATCATGCCAGCGGGCGAGTGTATGAGTGGAATGACTTCACCATGCCTTCCAGAGGCGATTTAGCAGACCCGAAAGGGTTGATGGTCATCCTTGAACGAATCGACAGCCAGAAGGCCAGGATTGCCACACCAACGCAGGATTACTCCCCACCCCAGACAGTGGAACTTACCCAGAGAATCAAACGGGCCAGCGCCTATCTCAAGCGCATCGAGGGAGCGGTGTCGGGGCAGGGCGGGCATGATACCACCTGGGATGCCGCGCTGATTGTGGTTAGGGGCTTCGATCTACCAGAGGCGGTGGCATATGATCTGCTGGCCACCGAATACAATCCCCGCTGCTCACCTCCATGGAGCGAGCGGGAGCTGCGGCATAAGGTGGAGAGTGCCACTCGGGATGCCCAGATTCAGGTCGGCTATTTGATGGCCAATGATGAGGAGTGGCGGCGGGCGAATGGCAGGGTGAAGCCGGCACCCAAGAGCAGCAAAAACAAGGCAACAGGGGTCGCAACAGGTCCCAACAACGTCGCAACAAGCCCTGATTTTGTCGCAACAGAGGGCGAAAACGCTGCAACAGAGGGTGAAATTGTTGCAACAAACACAGAGGAGCAGGGTGGGGGTGGAGCGGCGGAGGATGGGCTGCCCGAAATCATCACAAGCAATCGCCAGCTGCGTGAAATCATCAAGGAGTCGTGGGACGCAGTGATGGCCGTCAACGATCCGCCTAAATTCTTCTACCACGGCGGCTCATTTTCTGCGCTGGAAATGAGCAAAGACGCGCCCAGGGCAGAAGACAACATTCTTATCATCCAACACCTGAGCAGAACTCAAATGTATGGGCTGCTTTTACGGCTGGCCAATTGGATGGAATACAACAAGAAGGGGAATCTGGTTAATTCACGTCCACCCAAAGAAATAGCTCCAGACATGGTGGAGATTGTCAGCAATGAACTGCCGGTCCTGGATGGGCTCATCCATGCACCCGTGTTCAATTATGACGGAGTTGTCATTGATCGCACCGGCTACGATCCTATATCCAGGCTGTACCTGGCCATGCCGGAGAGCCTGGATATTCCAGCCACACCATACGACCCGACACCTGAGCAGCTCACCGCAGCACGGGATCTGATACTGGAAATATTCTGCGATTTTCCATTCGAGGATCAGGCGGACAAGGCCAACGCCATTTCTCTTTTACTGCTGCCCTTCTGCCGACGAATGATCAGGGGGTGCACGCCGCTGCACCTGATTACTGCACCATCTCCCCGCACAGGCAAGTCGCTCCTTGGTGAGGTGGTATCCAGCACACTTACCGGCACCATTATGCAGGGATTGACACTTCCATCACAAGATGACGAGGTTCAAAAAACACTTCTTTCCAAACTGATGGAAGCGCGTCCGATCATCCTCATCGACAACATCGATCAGACCAAGACCCTCAATTCTCCATCGCTTGCGTCCTACCTGACCATGCCCATGCCGGAGGGACGGCTGCTGGGCTCGAATACCATGATCAGGGCCCAGAACAAAGCGGTGTGGATTGCCACCGGAAATAACCCGAAGCTCAGCACCGAGATCGCTGGACGGTGTGTGCGGATCCGCATTGACTCAAAAACAGACCGTCCCGAGAAGCGCACCGGCTTCCTACATCATCCGTTAACGCCATGGGTGAAAGAGAACCGCGGGCGCATCATCTCAGCCTGCCTGACCATCATCCATGCCTGGGTGCGTGCTGGCCAACCACGCTGTAACAGTTTGCGCATGGGTGGCTTTGATGACTGGGTGGCCATCATGGGGGGCATTCTGGAGGTGGCGGGCATAGAGGGCTTCATGACCAATTCTGACAAGCTTTTCGAAGAGGCTGATGCAGAGGGTACGGTCTGGCGTGAATTCGTAGCTGCGTGGCGGGAGGAGTTCGAAGACCGCTGGTGCTCGTCAAGAGACCTGGCGTCCCTGTGTCGCGATAGGGGGCTTATGGGTGGTGTCATGGGGGATGGGTCGGAGAAAAGCCAGGACACTCGCATGGGGGGAGCGCTTAGGCGCATTGCGGCTCGCGTCTATGACGGTTATCAGATCGTCAGCAGCAAGAATAGTAAGACCAAGCGAGAGCAATACAGGCTTGTCCAGATAGATGGACAGACAGACAAGGTTGCTCCTGGCGAAACAAGGGGGCTGCTATGAGTCGTCAAACCAGGAATTATTGTCGGCACCTTTCTAAAGGTGCCGCGAAGGTGCCGCCCTACTCCGAGCTTAGAGATATGCGTATTAGCGGCACGTACGGCACTAGCGGCACCTGCCTATACGGATATACACGTGTATTATTTTATTTTACCTCTCTCTCATTCACACACACCAAGAAAATTTCACACATGGGGTATAGAGAGGTGCCGAAGGTGCCGAAGGTGCCGCAAGTCAGCATAGAATGCGGCTCAAACATGGCGGCACCTCTAAAACAAGGTGCCGTAAGGTGCCGCCTGTCAGAATCCACCAACCGCAGGAGGAAATCCCTATGACCGCTAACCGTTCTGCAAGGCCCACGTTTGCCCAATGGATGAGCCAGTTTGCCATGGACACCACTCCCCGTGGTGACCTGGCACGATACATGGCCAAGACCATACCCTTGGCATCCAATCCCAAGCTGGCAGCATCGAGGACCCTGGCGTTGTGGGAGAGGCACTTTCGGACATTCGGCGCGGATAAGGCTCTCTTTGATGAGTTGGCAGACGCCTCCATGGCCTTCGCCTGTATCTATCCCCATCCGCACTGGAAGCCAGTGGATGAATTCAGGCGCTGCTACCGTCGCCTTTACGATTACAAACAGGATCCATCAATCCCCGGTGACTGCCTCTTTGGCCACGCGGAGAATTGCAGCAGGGTCAGCAAAGAGTTGGGCTGCAGCTGCTCCTGGACCCAATGTCCTCACGGCGGTGAATGGGAGCCGAAGGAAACCCCGATTGCCTACTGCCGCGCCGTCAAAGGTCTGTACGAGTACGACCTGGTCATTGACTGCTGTCCCTTGTGTGGTGGCACCCATGAGCACGGCGGCGGTAGTCTCAAGGGTAATCCTGGTGATTGGCTCGGCCATCGCAGCTCGCATTGCCACTACGGTGGAGATGTCATGTCAGGCTATGTGCTGAAGTTCCAGGAGGACGGCAATGTCTGACCTGACCACGGTCCGCTGCGCCCGCTATGCCTGCAACCTGGCCATCAATACCTGCGTGGCGAAGTGGAAACAGAGCGTTAACGCCACCCCCGGCGTTAAGGGAAGTGCCTGTGCAGGGTGCGAACAGGGGAGGGAGAGGATGGGTCAGGTGCAGTTGGTAGGCGGGGGAGAGGGCGATTTAACGAGAATTAACGAGGGTAGCAAAGCCGCTACACTCGCAACATATAGCAACGTAGGCAAGGGGAAGACCATGAAAACAGTGAAGAAGAGCGCAGCAACCACACCAGCAGAGATGATCACCTGCCCGCACTGCGGCAAGGAATTTCAGCGTAAGCCCGGCTGCAGGACCAAGCAGGTCTATTGCTGCAAGAGCTGTGCGCAGAGAGCGTGGGAAGCGAAGAACCGGAGCGCTGCGGTCAGGAAGGAGAAGAAGGCGAAGGCAGAGGCTGCGGAGAAGATAAGCTCCTCCTCTGGCGTGCAGCCTCACCCTAGAGTTCCGAATCTTGCCGAGATCCACCAAGCGAAGGCAAAGGCCGCGGATGAGATGGCCAGCAGGATTACAGAGCTGACAGCGGAGAACGAGGGGCTGCAGAAGCAGGTGCAGGAGCTGATGGGAGATAGGGAGATGGTGGCCAGCGAGCTGGTAGAGAAGGAGACCATTACACTCCACTTTCCAAGCGGCGTTGGAAAGTCAGAGCCAGAGCGCTTGCTGAAGTTAATGACCAACACGGTCCAGCACAGTCCAGCACAGGGCCACTCTGACACCACCCTACACCGCGACCTGCAGCATTTCACGAGGGTAAGGGCAGTAGAATCCAAGGAGGATGAGGGATGAAAGCACCGCAGATTATCATGATTGCCATGCTTGCTATCAGTTTCGGCGTGAATTGGAAACGACACGGCAAGCCCAAAAAGGGAAACGAGAATGCATGGGTTGCTCTGGTTGGTGGCTTGATTCTGGTGAGCCTGCTTTGGTGGGGAGGCTTCTGGTCATGAGCACCATCATGCAGCCTGAGCAGTACCTGCACCTCGTGGAGCGCCAGAGGGTTGAGAAGGATTTGACCCTGGAGCAGTTTCTGGAAGAGGAGCGAGCCAGAGAGGCCATGGCCACCCTTGCGGCAAAGCCCGACTCCAGCCGCCCCGATTATCACACTGGCTCCATCACCGGCGCTGGAATCCCCAGGGGCGAGGAACGCAAGTGGCAGGCACGGGCCGACAGCATTCTTTACCGGCTGGTGAACCGGGTAACTTCCGGCCTACGAGCCTACTACCACCGCCCGGATCGCAAACCGGCACCAGGCGAAATGGCAGGCCTGCCCGATCATGTCCTGGCTGGCAGCGATGCCCAGCGGTGCCCCTCCTGCGGCTGCTCCGTGTTCGCCATGGAGTACAAGGCCCAGGGCGGCAAGCTCTCCCCCGAGCAGATTGCCTGGCTGGAGGCCTTTGGTCAAAGGGGGCGGCTGGTGACCAGCGAAGAGGAGATGCACCGAGCATTGAAAGAGTGGGGGTTTGGTGCCTAATGTCCACCTCCACCCGCACCCTCAACCTGAGCGACATCCGGAGGCTGGTCAAGCAGGACCGGGAAGAGCTGGGCGATGAGGACCTGCAGGCCACCCTACAGCGCCCGCTGACACGGGGAGAGTGTGTGCACGGGGTGAGGCCGTGTCCGTGGGTTGGGTGTAGGTTCAACCTGTTTTTGGACGTGAATCCGAAGAATGGCAGCATCAAGCTGAATCACCCCGGCCTGGAGCCGGACGAGATAGATCCCGAGAGGTCATGTGCCCTGGATGTTGCTGAGAAGGACGGATTAATCCTGGAGTGCGTAGCTGAGGCAATGGGTGGCATGACCAGGGAGAGGGTCAGGCAGATTGAAGATAAGGCACTGGAGCGATTGCAGCCAGCAGAAATGAATATGGAGGATGACATGAAAGAGAGGACATGTGCATGCGGGTGTGGGGAGAAGTTCACACCCAACAGCAACCGGCAAACGTTTCTCAATAAGACCCATGGCTCGAAGTTTCGACAGCAGGCAATGAGGGCCAAGGAGAAGGCGGACACCACCAAGGAGACGCAGGATATGGCAGGCACAAGAAGCAGGGCGGAATATGAGAAGTTGCTGGTTGAGCAGGTGAACAAGAACAAGGCGCTGAGTGAGCAGAACCAGTTTCTCAGTGAGCAGCTGGAGGAAGCCAAGCGGCAGGCAGAGGCGGCGAAGCTGAACGACCAGGATGCAGCGCGGGTGAGAGGGCTCAAGGCGGAGGTGGAGAGACTGGAGGGGGAGCTGAGGGAATCGAAACTGAAAGAGTCATTGCCGGAAAGCGCCGCGCTCGACATTGCCAAATCGGAGATAGCCAAGCAGAAGGCACTGCTGGAGATAAGGGATGCAAGAATTGCAGAGCTGGAGGGTGTGGTGGCAGACAGAGATAAGCAAATTGAGAAGCTGACCAGGAATGCAAAGTGGGCAGACAATGCCATCAAGGGCAAGGAGCAGATTATTGAAGAACAGGGCCAGCTACTGGCTAGCGGGGAGGAACGCATCAAGGAGTTGGAGGTGGCGCTGCAGC
>CAYZFJ010000170.1:0-6706 GCA_964477705.1 uncultured Myxococcia bacterium
GTACTTGCTCTCGGGCAGTCAACAAGGCAGGAGTTCGAGCAGTTCAGGAGGCAATATCTTTTGTAAATGATGAATGGTGTGAGAACTATGGTGGTAAATGCGGATACTCTACTCCATCATGCATACCCTCAATAGCCAAATGCGTTTATGGAACCTGCGAATTGGAACACCAATACTGATTTTTACCAGGCGAACAGACAGAAGCACCCTTCAGAGCAGTCACCGCAGAACTATTCTCCGCAATAAATGCGGTGAAAAAGCCCAAAATACTCCGCATACAGCGGGCCCAAGCATGCTGCGCAGTGAGTTGGGTGCACCGCTGGTAATACGGGCACGGCACGCCCGGCATACAGCGTCCATACAGGGGGTTGGTCTAGGTGTGGTGGTCGACACGGAGCCCTGGAGGGCGAGCGCCGCTCGCCCCTACTAACGATTGGCACTAAAGCTCATATGTTTGGCATGAGTGCCAAGGCTCACAGGGGGTGGAGACTCAGTTGTTTTTGTGATTGGTGGTATTCGTCGATGCGGGCATTGGTGAGGTTTACGTAGTTTTCATCGACTTCGTAGCCGACAAATTGCCTGCCGGTCTCCAGGGCGGCGACTGCGGTGGTGCCACATCCCATGAACGGGTCCAGCACAACATCATTTATATAGGTATATAGCTTGATGCACCTGCGGGGTAATTCCAGTGGGAATGGGGCTGGATGATTCACCCGTCTAGCAGATTCCGTGTTGAAGCTCCAGATACTCTTGGTGTACTCAAGAAACTCTTCCCGGGTGAGGTCGGATTCATGATTAGCCCTCTTATCCCGGGCAAATCCCCCTTTGCAGAACACCAATATATACTCGTGAACATCTCGGAGCACCGGGTTGCTGGGAGATTTCCAACTGCCCCAGGCACAAGACGATCCCGACGAAGCACCCTTATTCCAGATAATCTCGCCCCGCATCAGGAATCCCAGATCAAGCATGTCGGTGTTAATCATGGTGTGCAGTGGGATGTAGGGCTTTCGACCAATATTGGCGATGTTGATACAGGCTCTCCCACCAGGTACAAGTACCCGCCATGTTTCTCTCCAGACAGCCCGTAAAAAATCCCGGTATTCAGTCATGAGAAGATTCTGGTCGTATTCTTTGCCAACATTGTAAGGTGGTGAGGTGACCATTAGGTGAACTGAATTGTCAGGGATTTCGCTCATGATTTCGCTGGTCTTGCAGAATATTTTATTAGCAGCCGTTGAGGGGAATGAGTTTACAATTTTTGCACCTTCATCTTCATCAGATTCTATTCCTTGATAATCAACGTACAAATTACCCGCATAAAATGACGACGAATCATGGCCTGTTCTGGTAGAAACACCGAAGTTGGAGGTTTTTGAAGAGTGTCGTTTTTTCATGCTTTATTGTTCCCAAACCACAGTACCCCAAAGCCGACCATCTAATCGACCAATCACCAGAGACGTAAACACATGGTAGCGTCCCTCCTACCCACCCTACTCACTCTTCCCTTCCCACCTGCTCCGCCACGCTCTACCCTGCACGCCCAACCACAAAAAGATAAAGTCCAGCCAGTCTAGCACACATCGGCGTCCCCCGGGCCCCGCAATTTAGTTATGCCTGATTCGGTTTTTCTTGCTTGTTCAAGGTCGAGGCCCTATGTTAGCTGGTTCAAACTGCCGGAAGAGCCCTTTGGCCCCGGATTCGGGATTTTATCCTCATGAAAAACAGCAACTCAGACACCATTAGCAGCATCACCACAACGAACCACAACAATAACAACTGCGCCACAGCCAGTACTGCCACAGCATCGGCCACAGTACCAGCCACAGCAGCCCACAACAACGCCATCACCAATCCCAACAACAACCTTGATGATATAACCGAAGCCATCAGCATTGATGTGCGCAGTGAGATCGGAGAGTTAGAAGGCGTTATTCTCCATACCCCTGGCCCCGAAGTGGAGAACATGACTCCCGGCAATGCGGGTAATGCCCTCTACGGCGACATCATCAATATGGCCGTGGCCCAGCGGGAGCACGCCCAACTGGAAGGCGTCCTCCGCAAGTTCACCAGGGTTTACCAGATCAGGGAGCTCCTTGAGAAGATACTCCACAACGAGGAAGCCAAGAGGAGACTTGTCGAGCATATATGCGCCCTTGAAGACATAGATGCCGGCGAAGAGCTGCTCTCCAGAACCCCGGGCGAATTGAGCCGCGTCCTGATTGAGGGTCTGGAGATGAACAAAAACACCCTGACCAAGTTCCTCAACAAAGACAGGTATCTGCTTGCCCCCCTGCACAACTTCTTCTTTACCCGTGATGCTGCCGTATCTATCAGGAACGATGTGCTGATCTGTCAGATGGCCAACAGAGTCAGGGAGCGCGAATCCATTATCTTCAAGGCGATCTTCGACTCTGATTCCATTTTCAACACCAGGACCCACACGCCCACAGCTACCAGAATTGCAAAGCATCACGATAACTACCCGCCTGTTACCATTGAAGGTGGCGATGTGCTGATTGCCAGGGATGATGTACTGGTTATAGGAAACGGTGCTCGCACCTCCACCACAGGCATCGACTATCTTCTGGAGCGAATCAGGCTGCAGAACGGGATGAAGCGACACATCATCGTGCAGGAGCTGCCTCACAAGCCAGATTCATTCATCCACCTTGACATGGTGTTCACGCTGCTTGATGTGGATACGTGCATGGTATTTGAACCCCTTCTGAGGAATGCCAAGTACAAGACCGTCCACATTGAGGTTGACAATGGCAAGGTGAACTATATCCGCTATGCTGATGATGGTCTGTTGCAGGCCTTAGGAGATACGGGGATTCATCTGAAACCGGTCTACTGTGGCGGCACTAAAGATCAGTGGATACAGGAGAGGGAGCAGTGGCACAGCGGGGCCAACTTCTTTGCAATCGGCCCTGGGCGGATCATCGGTTACGAGCGGAACAGCTACACAATGCAGGAGCTGAATAAGGAAGGGTACGAGATCATCCCTGCCAGAGACCTGCTGGAAAATCGGGTTAATGGTAACCAGTACAAGAAGTTCGTGATTGCTTTGGAGGGCTCAGAGTTACCAAGGGGTGGGGGTGGGGCCCGCTGTATGACCATGCCGATTCGACGCAGCAGGGTGATTTGAATCTAGACCAACTGGTGGCAGTAAGACAGACACTGAATATTAGTATTGGATAGAATTTACACACCATTTACACTACCCCACCACTAGCAGCCGGTCGGAGGGAGCACACCCATCGCCAATTAATGGCCATGAAGGCACAGCAGGCCAGACCCGATGGGTGGGGTGGACAGAACCTGGCAGGTAAGCTGTTACCTCGGGAGTTCTGTCCTGATTTTGAGACAGAACCTGGGGGATAAGCTGTTACCTCAGGAGTTCTGTCCTGATTTTGGGACAGAACCTGGAGGGTAAACTGTTACCTGGGGAGTTCTGTCCTGATTTTGAGACAGAACCTGGGGGATAAGCTGTTACCTGGGGAGTTCTGTCCTGATTTTGGGACAGAACCTGGCAGGTAAGCTGTTACCTCGGGAGTTCTGCCCTGGCAGGGGTAACCGAACTTGGCAGGTTAGCCGCTACCTCTGATTGACTACTAATGGAAAGGCAGGGACGGCGCCCATAAGGCGCCCTTAAAAACTATGTCATTCGTCACATCACACATTGGCGAGCTGTATTCAATTGCCGCAGCATTGACATGGTCGGTGGCTGTCATCTTTTACCGCAAAGGCGGAGAGACAGTAACACCTGTTGCCATGAATCTCTTCAAAAGCAGCTTTGCCCTTGTCCTCTTCTTCATCTCCATGGCAATTGCAAAGGTGCCTTTGTTCAACCCACAGGCATCAGTGTCCGACTGGTTAATCCTGTTTGCCAGCGGCGCAGTGGGCATCTTTGTGGCCGACACCCTGTTCTTCGCTGCCTTGAACCGCATCGGAGCAACCGGCTCTGCTATTCTGGATTGTCTGTACGGACCTTTTGTGGTGATTGCATCTGTGGTTTACCTGGGCGAGCCTTTAGGTCTGCCCCTCATGTTTGCTCTCATCCTGATGGGGATGGCTATTTTTCTGGGAGGCAGCGAAAAAATCGGCCCATTTTCCAGAGGCAGCAGACGGTGGTGCCCGCCTCAGCGGGTTTCCCCATCCTGGGTGACCTGCCACCAGAGCCTGCAGCCTCACCATCCGCATCCGAGCCCCACTCAAGCAGCCGAGTAGGCCTGACCACTGCCATACCCAGCAACAATACGGCGCATCCTACCATGGTGGCCAGCGAGGGCGTCGACCATGAAATCATGCAAGTCCCTGGCTCCTCCCTGTCAACAGGGTCTGTTGACTTTACGGCAACTGCATCATTAGAGAGAAGCTCCACCTACAACAAGGAAATCAAGGTAGGCATCGCACTTGGTATCACATCCCTGATGCTGATGGCCTTTTCTGTGGTGGCAATCAAGCCCATTCTGGAGAGGACCGATCCCTGGTGGAGTACAACAGTCAGACTGATTGGAGGGATGCTTTTTCTGCTCGTTCAGGCCTCTTTGAAAACGAATCGGAAAAGTGTCAAGGACGCATTCACACCATCTGCGTCGTGGAAGTACACCATTCCCGCCGCAGTGGTTGGCTCCTTTGGGTCAATGATCTTCTGGATCATGGGGATGAGCTACACTCTAGCCATTACTGCATCAATACTGAATCAGCTCAGCACCGTTTTCATCTTCGTGCTCGGCGTCATCTTCCTGAAAGAACCACTCACATCCCGTAAATTTTCTGCACTGTTACTCGGGCTCGCCGGGGCCGCTTTGATTATTTTCTTTCCAACATAGCAGCCATCGGATGGGCATTCTGATGTGGTTGGTCACTCGCTCGGTCAGTCTGTCTGTCTGGCGAGGGAACAGCCAGTTCGTCGGCCAAACGATCCTGCTCCGACCTTAGATTGCGGCTGGGTACGACACAGTACGAAAATCAGGTTACCAGGACTTTTAGCTGATCCACATTGACGGTGATATACCTGCAAGCTATCCTGAAATTTCTTTTGGTGATTTTACAGCTCCATAAAGGCTTTAATTAAAATGGCAATTGGCCCCAAACGCTCAATTACAGGAAAAATCATAACCCTCTTTCTCGTTCTAGGATTGGCTCTAAATCTGCTCATCCTGTATGCCATGCTCCACAAAGAGAGAGAGACCTATACCAGCATTGCCCAACAGCACTATTCTCTAATTGTAAGACTGGTCGAGACTAATCTTAACCACGCCGATATAACAGAGCCATTTCAGAACAAAATAGTCGAAGATGCCCTGGACTTTCTTGTTAAAGGTGAGAACTTTCTAGCCGTACGCCTGTATAGTCGAACAGGCAACCTGGTCTATGAAGCAGGCAAACCTGCAAACCCAGCCAGTAAACAGATAGATCCGCAACTCTCTCCATCAGAGTTAGACCTGCTCGTGCAGGAGCTCATGGGAGAGAACTCTGACCAGGCCCAACCGTTGCCCATAGAGCTCTTTGAAAAAACCACCCCATCCAGTTTCATTTTCCCCATTACCCAATCCAACACACCGTCAATCCCACCCACCACACCCACCCTCACCCCAGCAACCACCACGCCCACCACGCCCACCACGCCCACACCAAATCCAAACGCCACCACCACAACCTGGGCAAACAATGGGGATGTTCTGGGAATAGTTGAGATCGTACCTTCTGAGAACAATCCGCTGACAGCCTTCAGAAAATACAGCACCACTGGCTTTATCGCAGGTGGCATCATCTTTCTCATACTGCTGCTGACCATAACTATAGCCATCTACATGTGGGTTGAGCAGCCCCTTCGTATTATCGCCAAGTCAGTCAACAAAGCAGAAACCGATGATTTCATGTTCAGAATGCCTAAATTGAACAGTGAAGATCAGATTGGATTTCTTGCCGCCTCCTTCAACAGGATGCTCATCAAAATCACTGATTTGAGAGCAGGACTTATCGATACAGACATGTCGCTCCAAACAGAGGTTGCCCACAAAAACAGATTCGAACAGAAAAACCTGAAGTTTGAACAAACCAATAAACAGCTCGCTGCTTCTATTAAAAACATGGAGCTACTCATGGGGTTGACCAGAAACCTGATCGCATCTCTCGACCTGAACACAGTAATCCAAGAGTTGGTCCATGTCCTGTCGAACCAAATGGAGATACCTCGCTTCATCCTGTTGCTCAGTGGTGACTCTCTGGGTTCAGGCCAACTGGCTGAATCGGTCGCCTATCATGGGATGCCCAGTATCAACTCAGAACAGTTAAAATTAGCCATGGAGGGAGTCGCTAAGAAAATAATCGATACCGGCAAAATGGTGAGTACACCTGATCTGAGCAGAGAGCCAGAGTTTAAGCTGAGCGCTCCGCTCCACGGCTCCGAAGGGTCGATGTTAGCTCTTCCTATCAAGTCAGAGCTAGGCCTTTTCGGCGTTCTCATCTGCAACCGTCCAGCTATTAGTGCTTTTGATGAGAGTGAACATAAACTTCTGCAGGCTATTGCAGACGGCACTTCTCTGGCCATAAGCAACTGCCTGCTTTATCAGCGTTCCATGGCATGCTCTCGCAAAACCGATGCTGATCAATAAAAAGCCGTCTGGGTTAGTTCGTCGAATGTGAGCTGGATTACTAAAAGGCTAATTAGGAGGATTAGGAGAACCGAAGCTAG
>CAYZFJ010000171.1:0-6586 GCA_964477705.1 uncultured Myxococcia bacterium
GCCTTAAAAGAACGCGTGTGCGGCATGCCGTGCCCTTCGCCAGCGGTGCACCCAATCCGCCCAAACAATTTTTAAACTAACTGCCTTAAAAGAACACATATGCGCTTGAGTGGGGTTTGTTATCGAGAGGCTCATGCTGGTAGGTCTCTCTACATTACTCCACGTTGAACTGGGTGGTGGCTGTCCCCCCGTTGTGCTCCAGCTTCAGGAGCAGGCTGGTGTTTCCGGAGGCCTTCGGGGTGGGGCACTTGAAAGAGATGATCCTCTCTCCGTGGAGGATTTTGTGTGCTTTGGTTGACAGTTCTTTCATCTGATCTGGCTTTTGGGCGACAAGCACCATGGCACCAGATCTTTCCAGCTCCTTCTTAAAGGCATCCCTGTCGTTCCATGGGTCGTAGGCAACCCAGATCATTTGGACACCATGCTCGTTGATTTCGTTCAGTATCTCTATCCTGTTCCTGGCATTGGCCGCTGCATTGAGTTGGATCGGACCGGAAAACACCATCAACACCTTTTGACCTGTCAGTTGGTCGGTGGCTGCGGCCAGCCTGTGGGCGGCGTGTAAGGCCTGTTGCAGGAGGGTGGTGTTGCCCAGTTGGAGCAGGGGAATGGTGACTGAAGACTTGGACCATTCAGCAGCGGTGGTTTGGAAGAGGGATGCGGGGCGTGCCGTCGGCTGGGCTTGGTTGCCCTCGTGGTAGAGTGTGTTGGGAGAGTTGGCCTGAGAGGCCTGGAAGCCCCCAGTTGCGTTGGGGTTTGGCACACCGTAGAAAGCCAGCCTGTCTGCCACTTCCATGGTACCGATAAAGGCCCCCACACTTTCACGAACAGCTCTCACTTGATCCTCTGTACCGGGAGCTTCAGCCATTATCATTATGTTCATGTTACGATGTGCATTCCCCAAGGGCACTGGGTGATCCTTATGGGAGACCCTGTTGATGTCAGGGGAATGGGAGAAGGTGAAGGGCTGTTTGCGCCCATCCCGGTCGAGCAGCATAAGCTGGCGGGCGTCAGGGTAGAGCGGCTCTTTGTTCGCTGACAGGGTCAGCAGACGCCTGTGGCATTGAGCGTTGTCGTTGTCCGGTGATTGGCTGAGGGGGGCAACACGCAGGAACAGTCCGCTATTGTCTGCTGCAGGTGCTGGAAATAGTTCCCACCCGTCTCCCGGCAGACGGACAAGAACACCAGGATTCTGGAGCAGGATTGGTTGCTTTTCCGTTTGTGAACTGTGAAGGCCCGCAGCATATAGGGTGCCAATAATTTTAACTAAGGCCTCTGTATTGCCTGCCAGTTGATAGGGCGTGCTGCTGACAGGGTAGATGGCGTTACGGGATTCCAGTCGGGGCTGGGCTGGTGTACCGGCGGCGGCAATGGGCAGGATGTGGAGGTGGATGCCAGCGGCGGTTGCCATGGTGGTGATCTCCCTCCAGATTGGGCCCGAAGCCAGTCCGTTCACAAGTATGACCATGCACTTGAATCGGCGAGGGTTATCTGCATTGAGGGCGCTGTCGGACAGGCGGCTCACCAGCTCTTGCATCAGCTCTCGGTCCATGATGGCAGGTTTTCGGTTCAGTTCATCTTTATTTGTCTGCTGCTGGTATGCCCCCATTTGGCTTTCCAGTAGACTGGCTGCTTCCGTTGGGGTCAGTCTGTCCAGCGGACGGTTGGGGGAGGAGGCTTCATTGCCTGTATCCTGGCGGTGGGCAGGCAGACTGAGAAACACGGATGCATCACGGTCTGTTATGTTTTTCACCAAATCTCGAGCACCTTTAGAGAAGGCGAGGAGGGCCCAGTCGGGTGCGTCTTCGGCAGCATGGAACATGATGGCCATGTCAGTATCTGTTACGGGAACTGGCTTGGTAAGCAGGCCGAGTACAGTATTGTCTGCCACAGCCTCCAGCATTCCTGCCTGAGCTGGAGCGGGGGCTGGTTCGCCTGTCTGACTGTGGGAGAAGCGGAGCAGAAAATCATATCCCTTGTCGGGGCTCCCTTCAATACTGTCAATGGCGATCACATGTGGATAGGGATCTTCTGTTTTCTGACCACAACCCTGGATGGTGAATAGAGTCATCAGCGACCATGTTGTAATGAGAAACCACCATGTGACATCCCTAATAGTAAGGCGCCATCCTTCTACTCGGTATAATGAGGCGTAGTAGTGATGAGTATTCTGAGATGGAATGATATGTTTAGCTTTGAGCATTTCTACCTGACATGATCTCATGTGGTCATAATTATTAGATAACATGAATTCAAGAAGAATATTTCTGTTTTGCATCCCATGTCAAAACTGCTGACTAGACCTTCCTTGTAGTAAATGCATAATGATTGACTCGGATTACGGATTATTTTGGTCAGGCTCGTTGACATGGGCAATTATCGGGGCTAGGTTTTGGCCTCGTTACCCAAGTTATATCCAAACAAATTATTAAAAATTATCTAGCTTACAGGAGCATCAAGCACGAAATGATTACCCATACTTGCAAGAAAGAGACAAGCGGCAGATTGGCTATCGTTGTGGGAGGTGGACCTGCTCCAGGCATCAACGGTGTGATTAGGGCCGCCACCATTGAAGCGATAAATTCGGGGCTGGAGGTGATTGGTATCTATGACGGTTTTAAGTGGCTCGCTGCCCATGATACCTCCAAAGTTCGTCATCTGACCATTGATGATGTTTCCAGAATTCATTTTAATGGGGGGTCAATTCTGCGTACTTCCAGAGAAAATCCCACCAAGAGCAAAGAGCGACTCGACAATGTGGTTCAATCCCTCAAGGATCTGGGGGTAAACTATCTGCTCACTATTGGTGGGGATGATACGGCATTCTCTGCTTGCAAGGTTGGTGAGACCGCTGGTGATTCCATTCGTGTTGTGCATGTACCCAAGACCATTGATAATGACCTGCCTTTACCCGGGGATATGCCCACATTCGGGTATCAGACCGCCCGTCACGAAGGGGTGCGGATTGTGCAGCAAATCATGGAAGACGCCAGGACTACCGGTCGTTGGTATTTTATTGTCTCCATGGGGCGTAAGGCCGGCCACCTGGCTTTAGGGATTGGACGTGCTGCCGGGGCTACCTGCACCCTGATTGGTGAGGAGTTCGGTGGTGACAAGGTGCCTCTGGATCGAATCTGTGATGTTCTGGAGGGTAGCATCCTCAAGCGCAGGTCGATGGGCAAGGACTATGGTGTTGCAGTTATTGCTGAAGGAATTCTGGATAAGGTTTCTGAAGATGATCTGGCTGCTCTCAAGGATGTGGAGCGGGATGAGCATGGGCATGTGCGTTATGCGGAGATCTCTCTATGTGAGATTCTCAAGAATGAGGTGAGACGCCGACTGGCCGCAAGGGGTATGAAAACCACAATCGTGGGTAAGGATATCGGGTATGAGCTGCGGTGTGCACCTCCCATCCCCTTTGATTGTGAGTATACCCAGGATTTGGGTCATGCGGGAGTCAGGTTCCTCCTTGACGGGGGGAGTGGGGCCATTATTTCCATGTTCAATGGAAAGAAACACCCTCTCACCATGGAAGACCTGATGGATCCGGCCACTGGTCGCTTGTCGGTCCGGCTGGTAGATGTGGAGAATGAGTCCTTTGGTGTAGCCTTGAAGTATATGATCCGCCTGACTGGAGAGGATTTCAGTAACCGGATGCGTTTGGAGAGTATTGCTGCTTCGAGCAATATGACGCCTGAGGAGTTCTGGGATGAATTCGGCTGGATTGGTGAGGGTCATGGAATTGCCAAGCTGGTAACTGCAGGAGGCAAGACAGAATCTATAGGGGATGCTGCACTGCAGACTGGGGCTCTTGGGGCGAGCAGCCCTACCTGAGCTGTTCCTGACCACCCTCACCCAGCACGTGTGTCCCTGTGCGGCTGAGTGACCTCACCGGGTGCGGGGGACAGGGTGGGCTAGTAGACTTCCTCTTCCTCCTTGTCATCCTCTCCCGGTTCTTCTTCATCAGAACCACCTTCTTGCCGGGTTTCTTCGGTGTCATCCAAGGGCCCTTCGCCTTCGCCTTCTTCTTCTCCCCCTTTTAATTCATCTCCGGCAGCAAACTCTTCATCCTCTTCCAACTCCGGCTCCTCTGGTTCAATCGGCTCGACCGCCGCTCTTGCTTTGATATGAGTCTGGTCGTCCAAGGCGCTCTCTTCGTCCATATGCTCGGGATCGTCGGAAGGAGATCCAGGAATAGGCGGCTTGGATTCGTCTTCAGGCCGATAAGAGTTAGATGGTGATGGGGGAGGAGTCGCATAAATCTGGTTCAGCATTTTCGTACGGGTATCTGAACGGGACTGATCGGCAGACTGTTCGGCTTGTTCATTGAAACTTGGAATGGTCGGTTGTTGGACTACCGGCTCTGGTGGAAGCCCGGTGTCAGCCGCCTCACGGTTGAGGGGCATCTGTATCTGGTCTGCAGATGGAGTAGGCTGAGCGTTCTGGCCAGGCGCCTGGGCAGCGTCAACGTTGTCCATATTGTATTGGTTATCATCATCGGCAGGGGTGCCTGTGTCAGTCATGTCAACAATCGCTGGAGTCATGCTGGTGCCGGATGGTACCTGTTCAGCGGTGGAGGATGGCCGAATGCTGGTTCTTCCGGAACAACCGTTATAGTTCGTGTAGACGGTGATTCCACAAAGGATGGCAGCCAGGACAACACCGCCCATGATTAGGGATGAGCGACTACGGTGTGGTTTGGGCGTGCTGGTGTGTGCAGATTCCAGATAATCGGCCCCTTCAGAACCATGACTGGGAGCTCTGGTTTCGTCTTTAAGCGGCTTACTGATTGGCCAGTTGTTGCTGCTGCCTGGTTCCAGGTCGGAGGTCTGGCTTGCAGGGCTTTCTACCGGCTGTTCTTCAATGACAAAAGTCCCGTCTGACTCTTCGTGGGAAACCACCTCAACTTTGTGGCGGCCTGACACGATGGAGCCGGAATGGGAGGTGGCTGCAGTAGCTGACGTCTTCACCTGTGGTGATGGGGCTTTCAGTCTGGGACTGGTGTATTCCCCGGTATATCCGGTTGGCAGAGATGTCCCGCATTTAGAGCAAGTCTCTCTCTCCGGTGGGTTGACCTTGCTGCATTTCCTGCAGACTACCGGCCCTCTGGGCTTAATTTTCGAGTCTGTCATGCCCGGACCACTCTTCCTGTAGTGAGTACTCATGCCAATATGCCCGGTCCACCCTGTCAAGTCAAGGACGCGGGCTCCTGCTCCATGGGCAGGGCCAAAGGTATGGCCGAAGCCAGTACGAGATTACGGAATTAGATAAATGCTGCACAGAGGGAAAATATGCCCGGAGAATGAATATTAATTATTTATTGAGGGGGTTGTTAGAGGTAAAAAAAAGCGCCACCCGGTTTATGGGGTGGCGCCTTTAGTTGGTCAGCTAATTATCTCAATCTGGGATAACGACGATGCAGAGGCTGGTTTCTTCATTGCATGTGTAGCCATCGGGGCACACATCGGTTTCGCCACAAGCCTTGGTGAGGATGTCTTCACAGAAGTCGTTCTCACAATAGAAACCCTCATCACAGGCACCAGCTTCGCCGCAGGCCTTGCGGCAGGTGTTGTCAGCGATGCACTCAAAGCCCTCTTCACAGGCGGGATCGCAGACGGGATCTTCTACAACAATGGCCACACAATAATTGGCATTGTTACACTCGAAGCCTTCATCACAGGCACCCTCTTCGCCGCAGGCAGCGAGGCAGATGTTGTCAGCGACGCAATCAAAGCCCTCTTCACAGGCGGGATCGCAGACGGGATCAACTGCTTCAACCACGCAGAGGCTGGTTTCAGCGTTGCACTCATAGCCATCAGGGCACACATCGGTCTCTCCACAGGCCATGGTGAGGATGTCCACACAGGCATTGTCTAAGCAGGCGAAACCGGTCTCACAGGGAATTGTCTCGTTGCAGACTATGCCGTTGCAGACGTCAAATTCTGTTGTACAGGCGGTCTCGGCGCAGGTGAGCACGTCGCTCCAGTAGAGGATTTCATCACAGGTTTCAGCTTCTTCTGCAGCGAATACACAATCAAGCATAGCCTGAAGGTCTTCTGCGGCCTCTTCAGTGGTGGACCAGATACATTCCTGCACACAGCTCTGGGAGGAGCAGGCGGTCATGCAATAGAATGGATCCATGCAGCCAATTTCGCGCACAGGGTCTGTACCAAAGCAGGTTGTGAGCTCTTCAGCGCAGAACTCGTCCAGGCAGGCAGCCCACTCATCATCGTTAGCGGCATCGGCGCAGCCGTTGTCTACAACACAGGTCATGATGGCATCGAACTGGTCAAGGGCAGCATCGGAAGCGGCAGCTTCACAAGCTGTTCTGCAGGTCTCGTTGTTTCCGCAATCACCCAGACAGTTGTTGTAGTTGAGGCAGGAGGAGCCGCCACCAAAGCACTCGTCAAACTGATCGCAGACTTCGATGATGCTGGAGACCTCTTCGGTCTCAGCGTCAGTTGCGGCTGCATTGGTGCAGCTGAACATGGCGTTGTACTCATCAAGGCAGTTCTCATTGACGCAGTCGATGTCCATGCACTGGTACTCAATGGAGCAGTCCCTGAAGCCGAGCCACTCATCATTG
>CAYZFJ010000172.1:0-6559 GCA_964477705.1 uncultured Myxococcia bacterium
CATCTCCTGCCCAACATAATTTTTCCGTCAACACCCTTAAGCAGCCTCTCCTGAGAATCGGCATTCTCTCCCCCCATCAGCCCATCAAGGGCACAATCACCAGCTCTCATTGCCTTCACCCACCTTTCCATTGGCTGTACCAAGCCCTTCCAGGCTCCCCTCCCCCATCGCTAAACCTTTATCGTTCTCATCAAGGGCCGCTTTTACCTTGGCATCTCCCCGCCTCCGTATCACCTTCCTGGCCCGCCTATCCAGCTCCCGCTCCACATCGGCCCAGGTAACCGCGCACCTCTCCATGGCCACCGCAGTAAAATAGACCACATCTGCCGCTTCCCATGCCACGGCTTCCTTGCCCACAGCCTCTGCCAGCTCCCCTGCCTCCTCGGTCAGTTTGGCAGCCAGCAAGGATGGATCCGCCAACAGCCTGGCGGTGTATGAACTGGACGATTTAGGCTGGGCTGACACTGGCTCTGCTGACACCCCCCCCCCCGCACCAGCTTCCATACCGGCACCAACACGGGCACTAGCGCTGGCATTGCTGCCAACACTACTGCCTCTTTCCTGAGCGACAGATGCAACCCCTCTTCGCTTGCCCAGGGTTTTCATGAGCGCCCTCACCCCCTTGGATTCCCCCCAGCATCCGGCCGTATCCCGATGGCAAAACCCGGGACCGGCCTGGCGCACCAGAAAACGGAGAGTATCCCGATCACAATCAGCAGCAACCCCAATCAACTCCTGGGTCGCACCCGAAGTCTCTCCCTTTTTCCACAAACCACGCTTTCGAGACTGGTAAACCCCACACCCTCCATCAATTGCTTCGGTCAGGCTCTCCAGGGACGACCACGCCAACCCTAGAGCGACCCCACCTTCATCACAGATCACCGTAGGCCAGAGGCCATCGGCCCGATCTGAGTTGAGAGGTGCTGCAAATGCCTCTGCCAGACTGATCTGGCCCGTATAAAGAGCCATACCCACCTGGGCGTCCACACCAAGCCTGTCCAGGGTAGCAATATCAGCACTGCAGGTGATTCCCCCGGCAACAGTCAATGTAGCCCCCACACTGGCCGCCAGAGTTGCCAATTCACGGGCCTTGTCCATATGTGTTCCCCCCAGGCGCCCCTCCATCTCAACAAATGTGACCAGAAAGCCACCCGCCAATCCTTCCAGCTCTCTCATCCGCTGTGCTATGCCTACACCGGTCCCCTTCCGCCACCCCTCCACCACCACATCCCCTTCCAGGGCATCCAGGGCCACAATCACCCTCTCCCGTGGCAACTGGCTCAGCACCTCTTCTCGGGCAGCCGTGCCAATCAACACCTGCGCAGCTCCCCGGTCCAGCCACCTCATAGCCGTGTCCACATCCCGAATGCCACCACCCACCCTACATGGTGCGATCTTGCACAATTCCTCTATAATAGATGCATTGCTCCCGGTGCCCAGTGCGGCATCCAGGTCAATCACCGCCACCTGCCCCACCAATCCGAACTTGCGGGCCAGAGGTCTGGGATCTCCTGCATCAAGAACCTTTTCTCTTCCTCCAACGAGCTGAACTGCGTGCCCCCCCATAATGTCAATAGATGGAATAATCATCTGTAGTTCCTTCTTAAATGCCAGAGGGAAGCCGCACAGGCACACCCCGGTCAGCAAGCCATTTTTTCAGTTGGGTCACCGTGTAATCGCCATGATGGAAAATAGAGGCTGCCAGAACTGCCGACGCCCCAGCCATGAGCCCCTCATGCAGGTGTGTCGGGTTTCCAGCTCCCCCTGAAGCAATCACCGGTACATCTACTGCCTCAGCCACAGCCCGGATAAGCTGAAGATCGTACCCATCGGTCAGGCCATCCCGATCCCAACTGGTGAGTAGAATCTCACCAGCCCCCAGTTGAGCGCCCAGCCGGGCGAACTCAACCGCATCCAATCCAGTGCGTACGTGGCCAGAGCAGGCGAGAGCTTCCCATGGTCCCCCCGCATTTATTGGGTTATCTACAGCCGCAGCGAAGAGCGCGGCATCAATGGCGAGCACAGTCCGCTCCCTGCCAAACTGGCCAGCGATAGTAGCCAGGAGCTCAGGTTTTTTCAGGGGGGCGGAATTAAGCGACACCTTATCTGCACCTGCCTGTAGGAGAACATCCATATCCTCAACAGAGCGCACTCCTCCGCCTACTGTGAGCGGAATGGAGATGACCTTCCTGATTTGCCTGACAATCTCAACCTTATTACCGCGCCCTTCTTCCGTAGCTGAAATATCAAGCATGACCAGTTCATCAGCCCCTTGAGCCTGGTACACAGCCGCCATTTCCACTGGATCACCGGCGTCTCTCAGTCCAGAGAACCTGACACCCTTGACCACCCTCCCATCTTTCACATCAAGACATGGGATTATCCTGACCGGCTTTGCCCAGAGCCTGATGCCCCGCTCATCTGCACATGTATCTGTATCTGTGCCTGTGCCTATACCAGCACCTATACCAGCACCTACACGCTCACCACACAGGTCTTTCATCATCACAACACCCCCTTCGTGCTGGGAATACCACAGCCGACAGCACCGGTCCCACCAAGGTCCGCTACCGCAAGAGCCTGACGCAGGGCAAGAGCCAACGCCTTAAACCCCGCCTCCGCCCGATGGTGATCATTTTCTCCATAGAGTACTTCCACATGGATGCAGGCACCCATGGCGACCGCCAGGGTCCTGAAAAAATGGGTGAGATTCTCGCAGGATAAGGTGCCCAGCTTCTCCCTCTCCAGCCCCAGTTTGACCACCGCCCATGGCCGACCGGATACATCCACCACTGCCCGTGCCAGTGCCTCATCCATGGGAGCCATGGCCCACCCAAACCGGGCGAAATTCCGCCTGGTTCCCAGACTGTCAGAGAGGGCCTTCCCCAGCACCAGGCCACAGTCCTCCACCGTATGGTGGTCATCCACATCCAGATCTCCAGTACAGACAAGTTGGAGGCGGAACCTGCCGTGACGGGCAAGGGCGTGGAGCATGTGGTCCAGAAAACCGATTCCGGTCTGGATAACTGAAGGCTCTTCCAGGTTATCTAGAGAGACCGTACACTGAATGGAGGTCTCTGATGTCACCCTGGTCAAACTTGCCTCCCGCACAGGGGCCACTCGTCCAGCATCGCCTCTACTCTCACCGCCACTAATCCCGGGCACACCAGCCCTCCCGGCATCACCGGCACCGTCACCGTCACCGTCAACATCAGCACTTATGGGAAAGCCCACGCCTTCTACACAATCCATGTTCTTTTCTAGTCTATTCATGGCAGCAATAGCTCCAGTTGTTCAATTCGTGAAAGGACCGTTGAAGCACCAGCCCCTGAGAGAGCAGATGCAGGTTCAATAACTCCAGTACCAGCAGCAAAATGGAGACCGACTTCTACAGAGACACCAGAACAACAATTTGACGCCCCCCGCAGGTTCTCCGATTCCCACGGCGGCTTGCTGTCATTAATGAATCCTACTGGCAGCACCCCTGCCAATCTGGCTGCGGTCATGTCGTCTGGGCTGTCCCCCACCAGCCACCCATGCTTAACCCCCAACTTCTCCATGGCAAGGCGTACTGGAGCAGGGTCAGGCTTACAAGGAGCATCCTCCATGCAGACCATTGTGTCGAAGAGCCCGTCCAGCTTGACCATCGTCAAGAATCGCTCTGCATCCCGTCGGGGACGACCAGTGACAATTCCCAGCACAAAACGGGACGCCAGCTTCTCAAGGACTGAACGCTGCGGAATCATGGTTTCCAGTCTCCATAGTCCCTCTGACTGCTCCCCGGCAGCACCGCTATACACCCCCTCAAACACCTGTGTCACCTGCTCGATGGACACATCCACACCAGCCTTGGCCAGAAGTCGTTGACACACCTTCCAGTCGTTATTGGAATCGGGCTCCAGTTTTGCAGCGGCAATACGGGCATAATCACACTCAACTCCGAATCTGGCTGCGGTCTCCCTGATGGCCTGGCGATAGGAACGTGATACATCTGCGAGCACCCCATCCATATCGAAAAGGATGGCTTGGGGAGCGAGTACTGTCCTGAAGGAGTTTATCAGCGTGGCCATATGTTCCTTGTTGCCAGGCAGGGTGATGCGCAGGTAATGGTCAAGGAGAGGTTTTCCAGTGAAGCTGCGTACGGATACGCCTAAGGCCATTAATCCAGCATGAACGAATTCACTGTTCTTGAATTGGGCTAAGATAAAATTGGCTTGTGATGGCATGGGGGTTCCTCCCATGGTCTGGATCTCCCGTACCAACGCTTCCCTCTCCACCCTTGCTGCTGCCACATAGGCAGGGGCCGAACTACTGCCAGATCCAACGTTGCCACTGCCACCATGCCCAGCACCACGCCCAGCACCCCCTCCGTCCAAGCACCACTCTGCGATGGCCAGTGAAGGCCGGGAAACCGGATAAGGCTGCCCAGCCCTGCGCAGCACATCAATCACTGCGGGAGCCCCCAGAGCATAACCCACCCGCAACCCAGCCAGCCCCCAGGCCTTGGAGAAGGTGCGCAACACTACCGCTCCTGGCAATTCCAGAGTCGATGGGGTAAGATCCTCGTCTGCAAATTCTGTGTATGCCAAATCAACCACAAGGAGGGCCTGAGGAGCCTTTTCAGCCAGAGCACGCAGCACACCCGGGTCAACCGTATTGCCCGTTGGGTTATTGGGTGAGATTACAACTATCACCCCCGTTTTGCAGTCAATCAGCTCAAGCACCCCATCAAGGGGGTATGGGCCATCAAGCCACGGAACAGTGCGGATCTGGCAACCGGTGAGTTTGGCATAACGGTCTACCATTTCGAAGGTCGGGATTGTGTGGACCAGGTTGCGCCCCTCGTCCAGGTAGGCGCTCACCGCCCTCTCCAGAGCATCATCCGCTCCGGCTGTGACCAGCACTTCCACATGGGCAGGCAAGTGCAGCCGCCTGGCGATAGCAGCCTCCAGCCTCCCTGCATCTGGATACCGGCGCAATACGTCAGGGAATTCTTCCTGAAGGCTCTGGAGCACATGAGCTTCAGGGCCTGTCCCCTCGTTCCCATCCAGGATCAGATCCACCCATGGTGCCCTGGTTTGGCCCCGGTATGCCCGACCAGTGGTAGCCAAGGCTGGGACAGGCACCGGCCACGGTGTGGGTGACTGGGCCTTTACCTGGCCCTGGACCTGAGCCTGGACCTGAGCCTGGCTTTGGAGTTGAGGCTGCCCATCAGTCCGGGCCTGGGCAACATTAGAAATATGCGCCTCCGGTTTACTCACCTGTGTTGACATGACTTACCCTTTATTCTCACATCACAATCTGTGAGATGGGGCTGACCACAATATCTGTCCCCCCTTTTGCTTTGATTTTTGGAATCAATCCGGCCAGGTCAGCCCTGGGTACAGCAGCTTTTACCGCATACCCGACCTTTCCATGCAATCTGGATACTGTTGCTTCTCTCATGCACGGCAGGATCTCCACCACAGCATCAAGGCTCCCATCACCATCCACATTCACCTCAATCATTACCCGCTGTCGTGCCTCAAGAACAGAGCGAAGTAACATAACCACATCACCTATCAATTGGGCCTTAACTGGATTATTCATGGCTGCATGACTGGCATAAAGACGGGTTGAGGAGACCAACAGTTGGTCGAAAATAACCAGCCCATTGGCCCTCATGGTGTCTCCAGAAGAGACGTTGTCCACGATACAGTCAGCGTCTTCAGGAGGGAAAACCTCTGTCGCACCATAGGAGCGCATGAACCTTGCATTCAGGCCTTGTCGCTCCATCCAGGCCTTGGTCAGCCTCTCATATTCTGAAGCCACGACAGCGGAGCCCTCGTTCCCACTGCCATTGCCATTGCCACCCCGCAGCCTCTCCACGTTGGCTGCAGGAGCAGCGGCCACAATCCGAACTGGATCAAGCCCCGTATCAAGCAATTCCACCAGATCGGCGCCAAGCTCCATTACCCAGTCATTGCCTGCAAACCCCAGATCACGGGTACCCAGGTGGAGCATCTCCACAATATTCCTGCTACGGAGCATCTTAACGTTGAAATTGGGCAGGGACAGTGTGGGACGGTAACAACGCTCGTAGTCCTTAACACTGATACCTGCTTCTGCCAACAGGGTAAGGACGCCCTTCTCCTGACGTCCCTTGGGCAAAGCTAGGAGTACAGGGTTGGTCAGCCCCAGCTCACAACCTTGCTCTTCGCTATGGGGCTGGGGCTGATTCTGTGCCAGGGCTTGGGCTTGAGCTTGGGCTGTCTCAAGAGTGGTCTTGCCTGCTGCTATGGTCATGGTAACCTCCAGGGAAGTGACTCATCCAGAACGGCATACAGGCGCTAAAAGCCGATGAAGCCGACTGAATGAGCCGGCTTCATGGTTATTGATGCGTTTATTGGGAATTACCCAGGCATCACAGACCAATCCCTACCGGCCCATCGTGCATGATGATGGTGCTGGCAATGGTGGTGATAATGGTGATGCTGACAGAGCCTCATTGCACTAAACATTCCGTCTATTAATTCCAATACTCGCCTAATGTAGGTGAGTTAGGTCAACGGAGTCAAGA
>CAYZFJ010000173.1:0-6519 GCA_964477705.1 uncultured Myxococcia bacterium
CATTTTGAACGACAAAATCATCAGAAAATTTTTCATGATAAAATATTTCGTAAACATGAATAAGCTCGTGAAAAATGATATAATCCAGTGGTAAACATATTGGTATGCGTAATTTTGCATTGTTATAAAAACCCCATGTGACCACCCCCAAGTTATTGGGACCGAAAGAATTCCAATCATTTTCATTGCAACTCTTAATAAGTGGAAAAACTATAAAAGTAAGATCTATGGTGATGCCAGCAACAGAATGATCTGGAATATGAGTCATCTCAGCTACTTTATTTGTAAGATTTTTTTCAGTAATGCGATCTACATATGGCATAAAAATTAAATATTTATCATTACCAGCATTATTTGCAGAAAAAATCATCTGGAATACCCATGAAGTTAACATGCAATTATTTGTAATTGTATCGTTTAGAATAATTGGTGAATGATCCCATACAATAAAAAGATTCGTATCAATATTTGGGAAATGTTCACTTATCGAATAAGTACTAATATAATCCATTATTCTTTCTTCCTCATTAGAGAAGCTGCCTAATGAAAAATATCCAGACTTTGAATTTCCCAATGAATAAACATAATTTAAACAAGCAATAAAAGAATCCTTATATTCATTAATTTCAGAATCAGGCAGCATAACGCTTTGATCTGTTTGTAAGAGAAATGCAACCCTAACCATTGTAAATCCTCTCTAGCTTAGTTGCAATAGCACGTTCAGTTCCACAGAAAGCGCACAGAATGACTTCACGCGTGAACCATGTGATAAATCCTCATACACCATCCGCACTGTGTAGTAGTACTCCCTGACGTCCAAGTCGCCATCCAGGTAGAATGGGACGTTGGTTTCGGCTACTTTTTCCATGAGGCTGGCTGAGTATGTCCGATTATGTTCGGTTGTCCGAAACACTTCATATTTGACCTGTGATATTCTCGGGTAATCATACAAATGCTCAAGTATCAGGTCAATCAGGTTTAGCAGTTGGTTGTCTGGTTTCTTCTTGTTTTCGTTGAGCATCTGTTGCAGGCGTTGAGCTTGGGTGGTGTCAAGCTGGAAGGCATTGGCTAAAGCAGTAACCTGATCTTCAGGCGTAATGATACTTGCCGGTTTTCCATCAGTCTCTCTAATCAAGCTGCCTACCCGGTGCTCAACAAAAGGCCATCTTTTTTGGCTTACTCCAGGCTGGAGTTTGCCTCTCATGCTTGGTTCGAAGTCTTTAGTCTTCAGGAGTGATGCGAACCATGTGAGGACTGTCTCCCTGGCTTCCAGCACCTCTTTTCCCGGGGGTAAAGCCTCCCATTCCTTCAAACCTACCACATCCCAAATAAGCATCACCATCCGGTTTGCTGGTGCGGTCACGCTTCTGAATACGGGCCTTGTCAGCCTCACTCGCCATGGGACGCTAACTGGGCCTGCAAGGTTGCTGCATGCTCCTGCTGTGGGGTTTCCATCTCCCAAAACTCTGATATACCAATAATACCGCTCTTTCCTAAACGCTGCGGGCAGTGCATCCTCATATTCAAATTGCTTCAAAGGGCCAGCGACTTTGTAAAAAGTCAACTCCTGATCCTGGCTTGGCACCAACTTGTCGTCTCCAGTTACTGATCCAGCTTCAAACCTCTGAAGTCTGGCATCGCGCTGGGCCAGAGCTGTTGCACGTTTGAGCTTCCACTTTTCAGGAAATAATTCACACCAGTTGGTGTGATCGTGCCTGCCATCAAGAACAAAGCCCATCTCTTTAAGCAGCCCATACACCTCAGGTTCTGCAACCTGAAACTCAAACGGAGCCCTGTCCATGTGGTGGAGCAGTACAGAGTGCCATGCCTCGCTGATTGCGGACTCGGACGCCCTGAACACATCAAAGGAGAGCTGGGAGAGCACTACCGCTCGGGCCATTGCACCCTCCAGCTCTTTGATCTCCTGCCCTGGCTGCCACGACCGTTGACCACTCACACCCGGATAGGTCCAATGCAGCTTCACCTGGCACATATCACTGGAGTCGGCCTCCGATGCTATAATCTCCTGACCGTCGAGCCTGCTGCCATTGCACCAGGTAATAGTAGGTGAAGCGATGCTCCATGGCTCAACCACCGCCAACTGAGCTGGCGAACCTGCCTCTCCATACCGTTCATGGTGGCTGTTTGACAGGCTTGGTGGCACTACAGGGGCCACACTCACCCACCAGGTGAACATGGTGTCTGGGTAGTGAGGCTTATACGCACTCAGCTCAGACCATGGAATCAGATGACTGAAGACTCTCCCCTGCTTCCAGTCAGGTATGGAGTCTGCCAACAGCTCGGTCTCGGCATTTTGGTTCCCCAATTGGTCCATAAATCCACCCGGAAACTTCCCCTGACCTTCCTCGGAAGAAGAGGACGAACCACCCCAAGAATCAAAATCCAGTTCACTCTCTGGGGTAGTGTCCAGAATTTCATTGGGGATTACATGTACACCCTCTGGGAAGTCATCTAACGTGATGGTTTTTCGCCACACATCATCAGCGGGTTGCACAGGCCAGCTCTCTGCGGCGTGCAGATCAACCGATGGATTCACCTCAATCCAGAAGCGGCGCCCTCTGATAATCTCCAAAATCTCTTCGTTGCTTCTTGGGGAAAAGCCATCCAGTTCTACATCAAGGGTGGCACGAACCTGTTCAAGCTGTCCCAGGGTGCTCTCCCCTCCAGGATACCTCTCCTTCACAGTTAATGCTTGACTGTTAATAACTCGGAGCTGCAATCCTTCCACACGCAAAAGCAAATTACGCCAGGTCCCATTGGTGATTTCTCCGTCTATCCAAAGCTGGAATCTCTCCATAAGACCCTGTTTGATTATCTTTGCCCAGATGATTCTTCCCGTAACAAAGCCAGGCGAATGGGGCGAGAAGAGGATCTGAAACTGCTTAATCTCCGGGAACAACTGGAATGCGCTCTTGGGCCAAATCCATGAGACCCGCAGGCCAGCCTGTTGCTTAACTGGCTTATCAGCATTGCCTGGCTGCTGTTGTTCTCCGTGGCTCCTGCCGTCACCAAGTGCTGGGTCCTGCCAGTTAACCGGGCCTTCACCCATCCCCTCCGGCAGCTCATCTGCAGAATTGGGTGTTGTGAGCAGGATCGCCGCTTCCACAAGCTCAGCGGTAATGCTCACCGGCCTGGGGATGATGTATTCCGGCTCCACCTTTACCAGCGCTGACTGTGCTACCACCCTCTGTCGGCCAAACAGGTCTTCACCAACCACCGCATACCTGTAAGCTGTTCTAACCTCCAACCCGTGTTCGTTTTGGCCAGAGTCCAGGTATTGATAAGCTGCTCGCCCACTATCGTCATGGCCAGATTCATCGCTGGGATTGCTGATGGTCTGCATGGAAACCACGAGAGGGGTCTGCTCAGTGACTGATACCCAGCCTTCAGGGATCTCCACTAAAGGAGCATAAGAGACAGCCTCGTCGGCTTGTTCAGTCACCCTGGTGCGATATATATGAAAACGTACCGGATATGCCCGCTCCGTGCCATCCTGTGGCCAGCACATGGCCATGCTCCTCACATGAGGCCAGCCGAGCTTAACCGCAGCCTTACGGGCTTTCGTGCCCCCCAAGCCTGGGAGCACGGAATCTACCATCCACGGGACTGCTTCACAGTCCATTGCCAGGGGCGGGTAGGGCCAGAGGGCTTCCTTGTCTTTAGAAACCCAATAGGCAACAGCATTAAACATACGCCTGAATTCACCGGGATAAAGCTGCACCGCCAGAACCCGCACAGGCCCAGCAGCCATTATAGTGAATGCGATAATTCCACCATGATAGGTGCCATCAATGGTAAGACGATTACCTGCGGACTGCTCAGAATTCGACCGCTCTCCAACCTTTACCCCATTTGACCACAGCTCCACCGTTCTACGCCCTGGACCTGCTGCCACATGGCTTGCTTCAGCTTTCCATAGGGGTCCCTGTGTGGCATCAGCATCTGAACCAACCGGATTATTACTGAACGGGGAGGGATTTATTGCCCCACCCTGGAGTTTTGCATAATCAGGTTGCCCCCATAGTATTCCATGATCCCAATAATGAACAAGGACACCACTCTCACTCTCAAGCTCCAGCTTCACACTGCGCCAGGGCATGGACAATACACATTGAACCACACCCATACTCCCAACACCATCCTGCCCCGCCGCATTCGCTTCGGGTGTAATCACCAGAGCACCGCCACTATCAGTGGCAACGCTGCCTGCTAAACCCTGCACTTCAAGTCGAGGCATGGCCCTTCGCAACTGTTCCATGGAGCCGAAACCGCTCGGTGCTGGCGGGTTCACTCCTGCAGGCCATTGGAGCATGAGCTCTCTCTTACCGGTAATCTTCTGTCCCGGCCCCCAAAAACTAGCAGACCAGCAATAATCGCCGCCAGCTCCAGAACCACCAGCATGCGCCGCAGCCCTCCAGTCTCCTTTCACCATGTAGTCGAAACGACTATCACCGTTTTTAGATAAAACATCATCCTTGAAATATAGACCAAGCAGCCTTGCCATATCAGGGTCAAGGGCAAGGAGGCTGAGCAGGTCAGCAAAATCCAATCTGAACTGATCAGACTTGATGGTCCCTTTGTCTCCTGTCGACTGATGCTGCCCCATGGATTTCTCAGCACTCTTGCCCGGGTCCTCAGCACTCCACCCACCTCCGCCTCCTCTGGCACCACCATATTTCATGGGGGCAGGGCTAATACTCCCTACAGGAATTGGCCGGTAGTCGATTTTGCCCATTGCATCTGCGAGCGCACCAGCCAGCCAGAGCCGCTTCTCTGCTGGCACAAACATCCGCTCAAGCTGCTCCTGAAGCTGCTCAAAAGCCTCCCTATGCTCATCAAGCTCATCGCCCTTAAAATGCGCAAGCTCCGCATCACCTGGGTGCTCATATCCAAGGAGCCTGCCCCAGCCTTTATCCAGGCGCTTTACCGCTCGCTGCAAGGCTTCATCTGGTGTGCCTCCGTTTGGGTAGTAGAGCGAGCCCTCAATGGGCAAATAGATGGGCGTATCGGTCAACTTCTGCCACATTCCGGCTCGGTTATCCGCAGGAATGTAGTACATGACTGAAGCGCAGACAGGTCTGTCTCCTCCGCAGGCGGCTCCTACCCACACAGCGTCTAACGCATCCTGGGAGATCATCCTCTCATAAGCCCCTGCCTGCTCCACTGTCTCGATGCAGTTGTTAGTCAGCTTACCTTTGAACCAGGTGCGGTGTGTGACTACAGTCCCAGGCTCCGTGACTAGCAAACGTAAACGCACCTGGAAGGACGGACTGGGCAGAAACAGATACAACCCCTCCTCAGGAACGACCAGCCCATTTTCAACGTCACTTTGGGGCGGTTGCTCCAGCTCAGGGGAGCGAATAATCAGAGAGCCGGCAGAAGCAGCAAAAACTCCGCCTGGGAACGAGTACCACGGCAGATGCATCCTACGTTCAGTGGCATAAGCAGAAGTCAGTTGATCAAGCTGCCCAGGCATCAAAGGAGAGGCACCAAGCGGGGAGCCGAGCAGAACCTGACCACATTGCAGCCTGCTCTTTCGCCTGAAAACATCAAACCCGTAGGTGGGAAACCCGATATGGGGGCTTAACACCCAGCGCAGATGGATTGCGCCATCAAGTGAGGCCGTGAGCACTTCCACTGGTCCGGGGCGACTCATTTGCCATACCTCCGGTAATTAAGCTCCTCCCCTTTACCAGAAACCAAGTCCTGTGCGTCTTTAATCAAATCACCCTTACCGGAGCTGCCCTCCAGCACACCCCTGTCTATCTTGAATATGCCTGGGGTGTTGCCTTGGCGCACAGCTCTATCTAACCGTCCCACCCGATCGCTGCTAATGAGCCGTTCATCAAAGACCAGCTCCCCATCATAAATCTCCGTATGAGCCATGGGAGCGAGCAGACCAGCTTGTGAATATCGGAGATTAAACTGTAACACGGCAGTCTCAGTGGGTCGCTCAGTTGCTGGTGCCTTCAAGTTCCAAATCCTGGTTGTGTCATCACAGCGAATGGTCAGGCTATAACGCCCTTCTGGCAATTGAGCCCCATCTCCCAACCGAAGGAGCATCTCTCTTCCATCCTTGCTGGGAATAATTTCACCGACTTGGATAACCTGCTTCCCCTTACTGTTTACCCGGAGGCTGTCCACCTGAACATATCTGGTGGCAAACCTGGCTGTGTCTCCCTCCCCGACGCCCTCGGCTTTTGTGCAACTATCAGCAGCCTGGAGGACCTTAACCGCCCTCTCTAAAACCACCCCACACTCGGCAAGATCCAAGTCCTCCAGACCACCCATCACCAGGCAGTGCTCAATGGAAAAACAGCCATCGTCGGTAACCAGAGTTGGCTCAACAGATGCGGCCACATCGTCTGAGCAGCAGAATACACGCAGGGTGGAGCCTTGCTCCATCATGCCGACTCCGCTCAAGTCCAGAGCCAGATCTGCGGTGCGTTGCTCCTGGTTTGGCCCCTGCCCCCCTTGCTCTCCCTTAACATTGCCCAG
>CAYZFJ010000174.1:0-6418 GCA_964477705.1 uncultured Myxococcia bacterium
GCAGAGAATGTGACCACCCAGAATAGGGAGGAGACGAGCAAGGTAGTGGCCCTGTCAGGTGATAATATTTGGGGTATAAAGTAAGTGCTGGCAGTCTGTGTACTCATTCTGGGGCCTATCTTACAGTTTATCGATTTCTATTGATCTGACTAACATGAACCTGCGCCTGATGGAGGGCGCAATAGGCATCCGATGCCTCTGAGCCACCTTATTTATTTCATGCAATGAATGAGTTATTTAACTCGCATGATCCAGACTACAGTCATGGAATATGGTCTGGTTTCAGCGCCGCCCGTAAAGTCTGAATATCTTTGCATATCCTGCTCATAGACAACATACCCCCCCCCTGCACTGCCTCCTCCCCGCCAAGTATTGGAGTCATAATGAACGTTGTAATCATTGTGAGTGTGCCGATGGGAAAACAGCATATGGTCCTGCATGGCCCCAGAGGATGTGGATCCCCTCAGATACCTGCCCTGCAGTCCACTGGCCGCCGGATTATTCAGGTTAGGGATAGTCTTCCCGTGCAGGGGTGATTTATTATCATTGAGCACCTGCCCGTTGCACTCCACAAAGTTGGGGTCCAGGCTGGGCACCCCACCCAAGCTCTTGTGCCAGGCCACGATGGCCCCGATAGGCACCACTCCGGGAGTGTACCCGGACTTGATGGCATTGTCTGCCGCCTGGGCTGATTTCGCCTGCTCCGCATACTGGCTTCGATAGGCATTGATAGAATAGGGGGTGGAGAGTATCTGCTGCCGTCCTCGCAACTGGACAAAATCATCATCGAGCCCGTTCACCTTGACCATAATATCAAGGTACACAGACCCGCCCGTCTCAAGGGTCTTATATCCCAGAGGCTCTACACTGCCCACAGAGAGGGCAAACCGCCCGTTACCCACCAATTTGCTGTGCTCCTCAAAGGTCTTGGGGGCAGCCGGCCAGATCCGGTTTCCGCCCTGAGCCGCATCCCAGAGGCTGACCCTGAAGACAACCTGACTGGTAACCAGCTCACCATTTCGTTCCAGCACTCCCTGATAGGGGAAATTCATCCGTAAATGCCTGGGAGCATCGGGGTTGTCCCAATCGGCAGCAACAGCCCAATAAGAAGCAACCATGCTCATGAGCAGAAAACCGAAGAGACCCGGCAACCCATATCTGGTTGTATAAGAAATGACTTTATTTTGTAGTCGCATCCCTTTGTTGTTGGTCATTTCAATGTGCCCTATTCTTTTTGTAGTATCGTTGATTCTATAGTTTCTCATCATTATCTCGGACTGACCACACCTCCCAACAGGGGCAGATCCACCTGGGGGTGAGGCTCGTAAGCGCTCCCGTGGGGGATGATCCGGTACTCGTCTCCAGCCCCCTGCTCCTCATCCAGCGTCTCAGCAGGGAGGACTGGAATCTCACCAATAAGGGTATAAACATTCATGGGAATCCCATCCTGCAGAGTGGCCCCGGTCAATACAGCCTGCCCGTGTTCAGTCACATATTCACTTGAGGATGGGCTGGAGCAGAGCCAGTGCCCGGTTCTGGGCATGTAGGTCATCGGAGAGGTAGCCAGATTGCTCTCCGGGCAATAGACCTGGCATTGGCTTCCCGCCCACAGGGCATTGCAGCCGCAACTGAGGCGGCCGAAAGCAGACGGTTCTCCTGTGCAGGTGGCATTGACCTTGCCGGGCACATATCCAGGGCACAAGTCTGCCCATTCATTACACTCATTAATGCACCCCCTCTGGTAATACCGGGCACCATCCCTAGGGTACCCGCTGTATGAGGCGGCCACCAGACCCACCTTACCCTTCTCCGGGATACTCCCAGCCTTACACCTGATCACCGGATGACTGGCTCCCTTGTAGGCTTCCGTCGTCTGGGTGCATGCGGTCCCGTCACAATCAGCGGCGCACTGCGCATCCCCCTCTGGGCAGGCAATGCCGCATGAGTTCCATATCCACTCCCCCTGGAGCAACTGGTCCCTGGTCACAATCGGGCGGTCAGCGGTTCCGGCACCAGACCCGGCTGCGCCATCTCCCACCTGCACACAACGGAACTGGCTGTGGTGAGACATCCCCCGCCAGATACCCCCATCGGTGCAGATGTGTAGTGAATCAGGCTGGTCACACTCGGGATCCTGGGGGAGGCGTCCGGCTTCACACAGGCTGTGCACTGGCACCCCATATGGACCCATGCTCCCATTTACTGGCGGTGGCGGAACCGGGCATCCCCCCGACTGTCTGTTACAGGACCACCGCGCGAAATCCAGTCCCAGGTTAGGTGTACCCCCTACCTGGGAGCCGTCAAAAGCAGTATCTCTGCTGCGAGCACACTGGCGCCACCAAGCACCTTCACCGTCTCCAGTCCCCATCCCTGCCTCTGCCCCACCTCCATAAACCAAGGGGAACCCATTCAGCTCGCACCGGGACCGCTCCGCAATTACAAAAGCACCAAGGCCAAGCGCAACGCCCTCCTCATACCAGCCCCGGTGCAGCTCCACCATGTAACCAAACTGGAGAAAGACCGCCTCTGCCTCACCGAGCCCGCTCGCAGCCATACCGTGCCACTCGGCAATATCAGACATTCCGTTATGGTTAAAGTCTCCCATTGCAACACAGGCCCGGGTGAGTCCGTTGAGCTCCTCTGCCCTGAACCGGCGCCCCCGACCTGCCCCTTGAACGTACTCGGGGGCATACTGGTGCAAATCCAGCTCATACTGCTCATCATTGCGTACCGTCTCATAGAGAGGTAACGATAGGGGCCCATCCTGGCACTCCCCCTGATCCAGGGGAACAAACCGTTCAGCCCCGCCACAGATCTGAATCTGACGGCGCTGGCCATACTCATTTTGTAATATAAACCTGTCAATATGGCGAACCCGACACCGTGCGTTGATGTTCAAGGCCAGGTCTGCACTCTCAACAAAATCCCTGGCGGTGCTGCGCACCCACCCATCACCATCCCCATCGCACATCCTGGCTCCCCTGTCCTCCCCCTCATCCCAGAAGTACCCTTCTGTGGTAGCACAGATGCAGCGGTTACTGTTAGTCAGGGTGTAGGGCCACACTTCACCAGAAAGCCCAGCTTCACCACCACCATCCTGGCCACAGTTCACATAGCACTGGACACACTCCCCAGTGTCCGCCCGGTATGCCTGGTCGTCCAGGTCACAGGGGTGAGAGTTGCACCATGCGTCCTCAAGGAGACTACGCCCGGGATGACAGAACTCATCGGGCAGACAGGCGATATCGTCGCAGGTGAGGGGTTTAAGGCAACGCTGTGGATTGTCCGGGTCTACCACGCCACCGGTTATACAGCCGCCACAGGACTGGAACGGCGCTTCTCCCAGACAGGTACGCAGCAGACCCTGGCAATCCAGATCCTGACAGGTGACCATCTCCACACATGACCCGGAAGAGTTCTCCGCAAAACCGGGCAGACACCCGCCACACCATCCGGGGCCTTCCGGCTCCTGAACACAGTGACGTGCCTTCTGTTCACACTCATCATAGATGCTCCCAACCGCACCGATTTCGCAAGTGGGCAGCACACACTCCCCGTCAACACTCACGAAACCCTGCATACAAGAGAAACAGACAGCATCGTGATGCTCCTCAGCTCCCATACACTCCATGTTCCGCAGGTCACACTGCAAATCATCACAGGTTATTGTGGGCCGGCAGCTCTCCAGCACTCCCATCTCATCAGTAAACCCGTCGTGGCACTGACCGCATATGGCAGGCACCAGGCCTACGCCTATCTGGCATTCTCGATTGGCCTGCTCGCACTCATCCAGGATACTGTTCGGGTGGCCCGGTTGGCAGTTGGCAAACTGGGGGACAATGCACTCATGATTCACAACATCCCAGTACCACCCCTCCTCACACGCCTCAACACAGAAGGCATCCTGACCAGGCTCTTCCAGGCAGAGCTGATGTTCAAGGCACTGAATCTGAGTACACGAATCCGGTTTGCGACATGTCAACACACCATCGACGGCCTTATTCATTGCCATGCTGCCCACATCAAGGCCGCTCTCCCCATGGCTGGCATCATGGCTGCCAGCATCAGCTTCGCCTTCACCGTTACCTTTGCCATCCTTTTCGCCCCCGAACCCATCCCCATTTCCATCCTCCCCCACATTCCCTGGCAAAAGACCAAACATGCTCGAGAGCACATCACAGATCAGGTTGTTGCTGCACTGGCCCTCTCCATCACAGGGGCACCCGGCAATATCAGGGGTACAGTGAATACACACCCCGCCATCAGAGCAGATGTGAAAATCACCCTCCTCCAGATTGCTGTGACAGTAATCCCCATCGGCACAGGGACATCCCGGTGTCCCTACCGGGCAAGGATCAACCAGACAGATCTCCTGCTGACAGGTGAGCTCACCATCACAGACGCCCTCTGCACCACAGGGGCACCCATCCTGGCCAACCGGGCAGGGCTGACACACACCGTCCATCCCCGGTTCTTCCACACATTGAAGCCCCTGATCGCAGGTGCTGTTCTCATAACAGGAACAATCCCGCTCACCCCGCTCACACTGCACGCAAACCCCTGCCACACACTCTCCAACACGACAAGCGACCCCGCCATCCTGCCCGGCCTGGCAGGCTCCCCCAAGCTCACCATCATCTATGCCCACACATACCCCATCATCATCACAGCTATACCCGGCGTTACAAACCCTGCCTGGCATAATGCACACACACCCCTTATCACCCGGCACACACTGCTCACACACACCAGATACGCAAAATGCCTCATCCTGACAGGTGCCGTCTTCCAGACATGCACAACCGGGCACACCCGCGGAGCACCACTTATTCACACATTCCCCATCGGTACACACATAACCGTGGCCGTACTCCACCTCGCACTGGATACTCGCCTTACAGGGCACGCACCATCCGGCTGCACATACCCTGCCCTGCTGGCAGACCGGGGTTCCTGAATCATCATCGGAGACCTTACATTCATCAAAAGCCGACCTTCCCCCGTCTGGCTCGTCATCATTACAGGCCATAATCGGGAGGCAGCACACCACCCCGACCAGCAATAAGAGGCGAATTTCGACAAGCTTGAAAATCGGTTGCCAGGTTAACAGTGGGATAGGTTTCATGTGGCGCAGAAGCGTAGCTTTCATGAGTAAATCCTGAATTTGAAGTCAACGGACCAGACCTCAGGACCAAATCATTATGAATGGGCAGTAAACAGGATAGACCATGCGGCAAATCAACTGGTGATAAAACGCACAGCGAATCAGCGATTTATGATGCCAGATCAGAGATTGATTTACAATCCCATTACCTCGAAAAAGTTAACAAATATTCATAAGCAGGAGCAATAGACAGTTTTGAATGGTTGTTCTCTTCATTCCACTACAAACCAAATGTGGCTGCAGATTTCAACAGGTAGAACAAACAAGTTTAACCCGGAAGCCCATTTTCTGTAATTTTGAAGTGAAACTGCAATAGCTATTGCATCAGACAAAAGTAATAGTATCAGAACGTTCTGAAGTTATGGTATTCTTCTCATCTACAGCACCAAAATAATCCGATCGTAAAACAGCAATTACAACCTGTGGACAACCATACCGCCGAAATGCTTGTCCCCAACAGGCAGCCAATGACATGAAAAAGCTACTTGCGCTCCACAAACAACAGCGGCAGCATCACATTATCATTCTTGCTGGTCTGCTGGTACTGACTGCCCTGTTCTGCTTCAAGCTGCTCCGACGAGCTGAAATCATGGGCGGTGCAGTGAGCTTGATTCTACTGATTGCACTGCTGGTTTTGGTCTTTTTCCTGCTTAAACGGGTAGACAAAAATGTCATCGCCCAGCATGCCATAATTCAGGCTGAGGGAGATAAGTTCAGGGCGCTGGTAGATAGCCTGCCCAATATGGTTATCCGTTTTGACAGGAGCTTGCGCATCCTGTTGGTTACACGCAACGTAGAAGAGTTGAGCGGACTTCCAGCTTCATCGTTCATCAACAGGACTCTCAGCGAAGTGGTACAAGAGCCGTGCCAGTACCAGACCATTGAAGAAGCCGTCCAATGGGTATTCGAGCACAACGCCCCCTACGAATGTGAATACGAGATCACCGGCACCAACAAACAGAAATTGCTCCTTAATACCCGCTTGCTCCCTGAACACAACAGCGATGGTCAGGTAGAATCGGTGCTGGCTGTTAATCGGAACATGACCGCCTATCGAAAAATGGAACATGGTTATCAGACCCTGTTCCGGGAGATGCTTGACGGGTTCTCCCTCCACGAGGTCATCCTGGACGACCAGGGCCAGCCTTGCGATTTCTTCTTTCTGGCGGTTAATCCTGCCTTTGAAAAGATGATCGGCATTGATGCATCCCAGTTGATTGGCAAGACAGTTCTGGAGGTTTTTCCAGACACGGA
>CAYZFJ010000175.1:0-6330 GCA_964477705.1 uncultured Myxococcia bacterium
CATGATATTGAAGCTTAACAGAACACACATACGGCATGCCGTGCCCCTACAGGGGCAGGGAGGGAGGTGTGGCGTGGGAGGGAGTGTGGTACCAGATCCATATCGATACAGACATGACAGGGTGCCTGATGGCTTCATGGCATGGAGTTGAAGCTTAACTGAACATACATACGGCATGCCGTGCTCCTCCAGGCGTTGGTTGGGAGGGAGGTATTGGGAATGAGTGGTGGGGATGTTTTGAGGCTTGATTGCTGTAGCCGATTTCAGGCGCCGTATTTATCCAGGCGCATGGCGTGACCCAGGGCAATCTCCATCAGGTTTGACATGGGGAATGTGCCCAGACCGCCGCTCATACATTCACGCTCCCCGAATGTGGCTGCCATATCGGGCAAACAGGTGGTGGACCAAAGCAGGACTGGAACCGGGTGGAAGGAGTGCTCTTTGAGCAGGGTCGGCGTACTGTGATCACCAGTAATCACCACAGTCTGGAAGCCGAGAGCACGCACCACCGGGATAACCTCATCCACCTTCTCAATGGCTTGCACTTTTTTGGCGAAATCCCCTGCATGGCCTGCACTGTCAGTCTCCTTCACGTGGAAGTAGAAGAAATCATAGCCATCGTAAACCTTGGTGAGAGCAGCCACCTCATCATCCAGGGTAGAGCCCGCTTCAATCACGTCCATACCGAGCATCCGGGCAATCCCTTTATACATTGGATAGGTGGCGATGGCAGCGGCCTTGAGACAATAACGCTCCGTGAAGGGCTGAATAGCAGGCGGATTGTCCATACCCCGCAGCAGGGCAAAGTTTATTGCTCCCTGGTGGGCCAGCACCTTGCGGGCCTGGGCGAGCCACTCATTGAGCACATCAGCCGCACGCCCTGCCTCTTGCCGAAGAGCCTCAACCTTCAGAGCTTTCAATCCAGTCTGCTGCGGGTCGGTCTCGGTGAGATAACCGGCACCACCCGTGAGCCCCTCACCCCGGAACACCACCGCAAACCGATGCTGCTTGCCCGGAAGAACGAACACCTCCACCCCGGGAATGTGTACTTCCCGGTTAAGCAGGGCACACACTTCCTTGTTCCGCTCGTTTGTGGGCAGCCCCGCTCTCCTGTCAGTCACCACACCGTCACTGTCGATGGTGCAAAAATTTCCCCTGGCAGCAAGATCACTGGGCCTGAGATCAAACCCCACTCCCAGGGCCTCCAATACACCTCTACCGATCTGGTTCTCAAGGGGGTTATAACCGAAGAGGGCCAGGTGGCCGGGGCCACTGCCCGGCGTGATCCCTCCAGCGACAATGGAGCCTCGCCCGGAGCACCCCTCCAGAGCCATTTTATCCATATTGGGCGTCTCTGCGCTTTCCAGTTCCGTCTTTCGGGTGACTGGATCAGGCAGACCACCGAGGCCATCCATAATAAGAAAGAGGATCTTGTTATCACTAGGGCGGCAGAGATCTTTAGTCAGGTTTTCGTGTTTCATGCTCAGTACTCCAAACTTCAACAATAAGCCGTTACAGTGCGAGGGGCATTATAGGTCAGTCTGATAACAACGCCAAGAGCTTCGATACATGCCTGACCTGCCCGATGGCCATCGGCTGGCAGCCGGAAAGACACCATCGAAGATGGCACAGAAAAGCAAGGCGAGCAATGGGTTGATTGGGAAAGTAACGAAATTACCGCTCAAACAAGCGCCACCCCCCATTTCAGGATCTAGGACTGCACACGCTCCACTGAAAACACCCCATCAAGCCTGGCAATATTCCGCATGACCGTCCGCAACTGATCCAGATCCTGCACCAGAATCTCAAAAGTATTAACGGCCTTCTTGTCGTCAGAAGTTCGGCACACTGCCTGGGTAATGTGCACCCCTGCCTGTGTGAGCGCATTGCTTATTCCAGCGAGGAGACCGGTCTTATCGGAACATACCACCCGGATACTCACCGCACTGCGGGCCTTTACCTTGCCATCCCAGCGTACCTCAATCTTGCGCTCTGGATCCATATCAACGGCTTGAGGACACAATCGCTGGTGAATGGTCACACCCCTTCCCCGGGTGACAAAACCCACAATGTCATCCCCGGGAACAGGCGCACAGCACTTTGCAAACCGGATGAGCACATCATCCATGTCCTGAATGGTCACTCCGGTGGGCTCCTGCTTGTGCAGTTTTCTAAGGAGAGAGGCGAACTTGCTCTCCACCGCCTTCTCAGTGAAGCCAAATAACCCACCCCGCCCACCTTCAGCACCACCCGCCCCCAGCCCATCCCCGTTTACACCCACCTCTGCCCCGGAACCTGCACCACCGCTGCCACCATCTGCGCCGGCCCCATTGCCACCAGTCTGGCAAGTCCCCACCAGCCGCTCCATCACCTTGTCAATCTTCACCTTCCCATAGCCGATGTACAGCATCAGCTCTTCAATGCTGCCGCACTTACAATCAGCGGCAGCCCGAAGCAGCTCTCCGGACTTCTGGAACCGATTCAGGGAGAGGCCAGCCCTCTGAAGCCGTTTTTCCAGCATGTTTCGCCCAATCAGCCTGGAGCGGTCCCGCTGCTCCTGCCGGATAACCATGCGGATCTTATTCTTGGCCCGGCTGGTACACACGAACTTGAGCCAGTCCTTGTTCGGCTTCTGGTTGGGCGAGGTGATAATCTCGACCACGTCGCCATTCTGCAGCTCGTGACGCAGGGGCACCATCTGCCCGTTGACTTTGGCGCCACTGCACTTATGCCCCACCTCAGTGTGGATAAGATAAGCAAAATCTACGGGCGTGGCTCCGGCCGGGAGCGCCTTCACATCGCCCCTTGGCGTATAAACAAAAACCTCATCGGCAAAGAGGTCTATGCGCAGACTCTCCAGGAATTCGGTGGGGTCCTGCAGATCATGCTGCCACTCAAGCAACTGCCGCAACCAGGCAAACTTCCCCTCGTCCTTGGGCACTATGGGCCGTCCGCCCTCCTTATACTTCCAATGAGCTGCCACACCCAGCTCAGCCACCTGATGCATCTCGGCAGTACGGATCTGAATCTCGACCAGTTCCCCGGCTGGCCCTACTACTGTAGTATGGAGAGACTGATAGGAGTTTGGCTTGGGGACAGCAATATAATCCTTGAACCTGCCCACCACCGGCTTCCAGATGGCGTGAACCAACCCGAGGGCTTCATAGCACTGATAATCGTGCTCAACGATCAGGCGAAAGCCGATAAGATCATAGATCTCCTCAAAATCCAGGTTTTGAAGCTTCATCTTGCGGTATATGCCCCAGAAGTGCTTATACCGGCCAGACACCTCAGCCTGCAGCCCCTGCTCACCCAACTTCTCCCTGAGGATCTGAACCACCTCGTTGGTGTACCGTTCCCGCTCTTTCCGCTTCTTGCTCATCTTCTTGACGATGTCAGCGTACTCATCCGGATTCATATACTTAAACGAGAGGTCCTCAAGCTCGGCTTTGAGCCATGAGATACCCAACCGGTTGGCCAGGGGGGCGTAGATGTCGATAGTCTCACTGGCAATCTGCACCTGCTTCTCCGGCCTCATGTGCTGGAGAGTCCTCATGTTGTGCAGCCGGTCGGCCAGCTTGACCAGGATGACTCTGATGTCCCTGCTCATCGCCAGGAGCATCTTGCGGAAGTTCTCCGCCTGATGCTGCTCCTTGCTATTGAACTGGAGCTTCCCCAACTTGGTCACCCCATCAACCAGGGCGGCGATCTCTTCTGTGAAGAGCTCTGCCAGTTCTTCCTTGGTGGTGGGGGTATCCTCGACCACATCGTGGAGCAGCCCGGCACAGATACTCGCTTCATCCAGCTTCAGTTCTGTGATGAGCAGAGCCACCTCAAGGGGATGGATCAGATATGGCTCGCCGCTCTTACGCATTTGCCCCTTATGGGCTTTATCTGCATAAACGTAGGCCTTCTTGACCAGATCCAGGTCCGGCTTGGGGTGATAGGCTTTTAGCCTGTCCAGAATGTCGGACAGCTTAACCATGAATTAATGCAAACCTTCTTTCCTAGTGAGATTCGTTTCGTGAAGAAAAACAAATTCTAACCATACCGCTAATTTAATCCGGATACCAGAAACTCGTTTATCCGATCCTATTTAGACAGGAGGAAATTATAAGTATGAAAAGAGCACACACAATCAATCAGAGTAATTCCTTGCAGGGGGCAGGTTAATTTAAAACTATCAAATTGATGCGGTGTTATCGTCTTGCTGTCCGTTGACGATGCGCTTGCAGCCTTCCTTCCCTGAATGTAGTGACACCGAAGTTGATGAGAAGTCCAAGAGGCAGGTTGAGCAGGCGGAGGAAGGTCAGAACCTGTTTGGAATGAACCAGAGCGAGTTTTTCAACTGATTTCAACTCAACAAGCAGGCAATCCTCCACATGTTACAGGTTTGAGAACTGCTGTACCAATCCCATGTTCCTGGATGTTCTGCATCCTTCGGCTGTGTAGATGGCTTCTACCATTTCAACGGTCTTGTCCAGTTGGTCATTTACCACCACATAGTCGAACTTGCTCACCTGTTTCAGTTCTGCAATTGCATTTTTAAGCCGACGCTGGATCACCTCGTTGCTATCCGTTCCGCGCCCACGCAGTCGCCTCTCCAGCTCATTCATGGATGGCGGAGCAATGAAGACCAGAATGGCTTCCGGATAAGCGGCCTTAAGCTGCATGGCTCCCTGCCAGTCAATATCAAACAGGATGTCCTTCCCCTCACTGGAGAGCCGCTCAATTTCGCCCTTCGACGTACCATAACTGTTGTCATGAACTTGGGCCCACTCGGCAAATCCACCATTTTCCCGAAGTTGCTCGAACACCTGCCTCTGAACGAAGTAATACTCCCGTCCATCCACCTCGCCAATCCTCGGCTGCCTGGTAGTATGGGAAATCGACAAAACCAGCCTGTTACGGAGTTTGTCGAGAAGGAGCTTATTGGCAATAGAAGTCTTACCTGCTCCCGATGGTGCGGATAAGACCAGTAATCTCTGTTTAATCAATTTAATCAATCTCCTGAACTAGCGTCCTAGCTGACTGGTCAAGCCATGATATGAAGAGGGGCGAAGACAGTGACTATTCGATGTTCTGAACCTGCTCTCTGATTCGCTCAAGGGCAGACTTCAAACCCACCACCACACCGCTCAACTCAGGAAACCCAATCTTGGCACCGCTGGTGTTAGCCTCTCTCATCAACTCCTGAAGCAGGAAATCAAGCTTCCTGCCAACAGGCTCAGGCTCCCCTGCCCCTGCACCTGCCCCTGCCAACAGGCGTGAGAACTCCTCCATGTGCACCTTGAGCCGGGCGGTCTCCTCTGTAATATCATACCGCTCGGCAATCACTGCCGCCTCTGCCACCACCCGGGCCTCGTCGGCATCAATTCCCTGGAGCCCGCCCCCCACACCACTCCCCTGCAAGAGCTGGGCAATCCGTTCAGCAAAGCGCTGACGACCGCTCTCGATCACCATACCTTTTTCTCGGTCAAGAACAGCCACCGCCTCAGTTGCGTCTCTCATCAGCACTTCAATGGCAGAAACAAGAGCAGCCCCTTCCCGTATCCGCTCCTCGTTACATTTTTCAAAGGCCGCCTCTACCCCAACCCGCACCTGCTCCCAAACGCCTTCAGTGTCAGGAACAGCCGATTGCTGCAAAATGAACAAATCCCGATACTGGCTCAGGACAGCCATATCCACCCCTTCAGCAAGCCCCATCCCGGCAGCCAGCTCATCCAGCGACTCCTTGAGGGCATGAACAGCAGCCACATCTATGCCTATACTCTTACGGGCCGCCTCCACGTCCGTTGTCTCACCCAGACGTACAGTAACATCAACCCTGCCACGCTTAAAATAAGCAGAAGCAAGAGACACCACCCTGGACTCAACTGACAGCCAGCCTTCAGGCAGGCGACAACGCACATCCAGATACCGGTTATTAACAGTTCGGACCTCAATTACCACCCTGCGCCCCTGCCAGAGAGCCTCCCCGCCACCAAAACCGGTCATGCTCCTGATGTTGGTGTAAGTCCCTGATTCTATTGTATTTTCTTTCATCAATTATCTATCCGTAAAACACACGTTGTATGAATATATGTGTATATATAATGAATTGATTAAAAAGGCCTGACTGGATTCAGGCACCTGGGTATGGGAATACTATGGTTCCATCAACATGGCAGGTATTGTTCGACTCCTTTCGGGAAGTAACTCAATTGGCCTCCTGCATACCCCCCCCCCCCCCGCATATTCCCGTTTCCTCCCCGACAAAAGATCCTATTGATTTTTTAACCAATCAACAGTGCGTCTCAACCCCCCGGTCATATTCACCGACACCTTGTA
>CAYZFJ010000176.1:0-1390 GCA_964477705.1 uncultured Myxococcia bacterium
TCCGAGCACAAACAGATGAAAATCCCCAATGCTGAGGAAGTGGGTTTTCCCAGATTTCATAATGGCTGGTTCGACCCTGTGTGCACTGCCCATGGTGGTGTGCATTGGCTCGCCAACCTGGCCAAATACGCCAAGTTCTATCTCAACCCTGATGTTCAGCGGAAAGTCCTCGTACCCTTCCACTTCCTGCCCAAAGGGCGTAGTGGTAATGGGTTCGGTTTCATAGCCTCTCCAGGCACAGATACCATTGGGATTGTCAGACAGTCTGTTGAGTACGTCAAACAGGCGCTCCCTGGAAGCCAGCGGCTCTTCGGACTCGTAAAGCTAGGCATCTCTCTGCACACCTTTGCAGACACCTGGGCTCACCAAGGCTTCTCAAGGATCTCATCCAAACGAGATCACGGTCTTCCCTGGTCGAAGTACGAGAAGACAAGGAATGGAAGAAGCCCTTTGTTGAAGGTATTGTGACCGTGAACCTCCCGGTCCATGTCGGGCATATCCAGGGTGGAAGCCTGCCAGATCACAGCACCATTGAATGGCGTCACAAATACAATAGAAGGAAAAAACCTGTTGACCGCCAGAACTGGGAAGAGTTTGGTAAGGCTGCAAAAGAGATATTCAACGTACTCAATGGATGCAGCCCATCTCCAGGGAATACATGGGATTCACTACAACCTCGAATCGAAAGAGCCCTTGCATCCGAAGACTGGAAGGCGGAATTCCCCACCTACTCAGATAAGCTGCACTACACCAGGTACGACTGGCGCCATAGCGCCCTTGAGGGCAATGTGGAGTGGGACGATTTCGTTGAGGCCGAGCAGTTCGCCAGCCTCAACCTGAAATGGACAGGAGAGGATCCCCGATGGTTCTTCTTCCACAAAGCTGCAGCACAGCAGAGGGCGGCTGTACACGAAAGCCTTCCATAGTAATAATGGATGAACCAGCTCATTAAACTGCACGGGCAAATCTTTCACTTCTTTATCATTATTGCATTGCAGAAAAATTTTCGGCAGCCTCTACTGAGACCACTCCATATGATCCGGGGCCGTAATTCATACAGATTGCGCTCTTGTATCACAGTCTGGATTCTGCTAATGTCGAAAAGTTATGGAGATAACCAACCTACGGGGGTCGCAATGACACCACAACTCTCTCAAACCCTACTGGGCAGTCTAGAACGACGGTTGCAGGCAAGAATCAATGCTGCAGGTACCAGCGCTTCATCTCTGGATAATGAACTGCTTGCACTGCTCAAATCCCTGAAAGCGATGAAGGACGCATGTTCATGCAGCAATTCTTCCGCATCGGCGCAGGATTGTGATCCGGAAGGGTGGCAGGTCGCTGCGGAACCATGGCATTGCCCACTCGAACAGGCAGACAATACAACAAC
>CAYZFJ010000176.1:1400-6238 GCA_964477705.1 uncultured Myxococcia bacterium
CCACGCTCAACTACAGGCCCAGACAGAGCCTCAGCCTGCAACGAGCCAGGCTACTACATCTCCTCAACGAGGCAGCTTTACTGTGGCAAACACAGCCAAGCTTGCGAGATGGGAAATCGTGCATCCTATTTTTGAGAGACCGTCCCCGAGACAAGATAACCCTGAAGGCAAAGATGAGCCACAGAAGCCTAGCAGGGAGCCCAATGCTTCCTCGGGAAAAGGCAGAGTGCAACAGATCGTTATGTCGAAGTATCCGTCTCAGAAGTAGTGATGCCAAATGAACCATGATTGTGGAAATAACATTGCCAAGCCGCAGCTGCCCGAACGTAGGGGCATCATACATGATGCCCTTCCTGAGCCACCATCCGACGCCCTGCTCCTCGGGTAGGGGCACGGCATGCTGTGCCCTCCTGTGCCGTGCAGGAGTAACATGGCAGGCTGGAAGCATCGAGGCTGTGCTGGAGAAAGAGGGAGCGGGCGACGCACCCCCTGAAAGGTGACGAAGAGGATACCATGCATGACCCGATAAAAAGCCACAACACAACCTGGACCATGATTCTGGTACTGAACATGATCGTGGGCATGCTGCTGGGGGCTATCCTCAACAGTATTGGTGTGTCGGTTGTCGGTTGTGCGGATATTCCCGAGTTTGAGCCTCTCAATCCATGTGATCCGGAGTACCGGGGGGATGAGCCGTGCGGGGCGAGGGACAGTGGTACCCCTGGGGATGTGGACACCGGTGATGACCGGGACACGGGCAGCGGGCAGCCTTGTGTTGATTCCACATCAGGAGGAGTGCTACCGGGCTGGTGCCTGATTGATGACGCCTGCCACATGGGCGGTGATGATAACCCCCTCGACACCTGCCAGTTCTGCCAGCCATCCAACTCTGCCACATCCTGGGCATCCAAGGCAGATAATACTGCCTGCACCACAGTCCCCCTTTCAGCCACAAACGAGGCTGATGCCGGTATGGCGTCCGGCTTCTGCCAGGGAGGCGTCTGCATCCCCGACGACAGCGGTTGCACCTGTACTGTGGAATCGGCGTGCTGTGATGGTTGCACTCCACTAAACCTGGACGGCATCTGCGACGACGACGGGCTTGACTGCACGGAGCATCGTTGCGATCAGCAGGGTATCTGCCTGGAGACTGTGCTTGATGGCTGGTGTCTTGTGGAAACCACCTGCCGTGACACCCTGACCGACCCCGAAAACTGTGGCTCCTGCGGCCATACTTGCCCCCAAGGCCAGACATGCGCTGACGGGGATTGCATTCCCGACTGTCAGGATGGCCTGACCTCCTGCGATGACGAGTGCGTGGATCTGGACTCGAGCCGCCTCCATTGTGGCACCTGCGATCACCCCTGCCCGGCAGGCAAGGTCTGCCAGGGAGGCACCTGTGGCACCTCCTGCACCGCCGAGGATTCCCCGCCCGATGGCGGAACTCCTGCTAGATTCCCCCTTTTGGGCGGGCAAATTACCCGAACCGCTCCCTTTTGTCCACAATTAACCACCGTCGGGTGAGTCGGTCCATCACCAATCAAGCCCATATCAGCGTAACATGCGAAATCCAACCCTCTCCCATCATAGGGGCATCGTCGCATGCGATGCCCTTCATGACCACCGTTCCAGCTCCAAACCATGGCTCGCAGTGATATTTCCAGTAATCCATTATCGACCGTGACCAATCCCCACTCAGCCACACCAGAATGGCATTGGATGCCATAACCAACCGCAAAAAGAAAGAGCCATCAGACAAGTAGATGCAGCATAAAAGTACTGATACACCGCAAAATTACAATTTGAAAAGACTGACACGCTCTGCAAAATGCAGAGCATCCCACCTGAACCACTAGCTCACAGCCATAATAATGCACCCATACTAGAAGACATTCAGAAAACAGAATAACCTTTGTCAGAATTTTTCTCGCAAAATGTCTTTACATTGCCAATTAAAAACACATACAATATCAAATTTAATAAACTGTGCGACATAATATCGATCTACAGGGAAAAGGACAGGGGGGAAACCTGCCCAATCCTCCCCATAGTTGAAGTGTTAATGTCTGGAATATCCATCCCCCAAACAAGGTTTGGATAATCCGGCAACATCGATTCCGGTGAAAGACGACAGGATTGAGACATGGCCATATTCCAGGGCATGTATGTTCATTTCATATTGATTGCAGTCATAGCGATTGCACTGCTCATCACCCTTTTCATGAGCCTGCGTAAAGGCGGCAAAAACGTGGTGGTGGTGCCCAACCCTGCAAGAGAATTGGCCAACATGCTCGCCCACGTAACTGCACAACGTGTTATATGCGTATGCGGCCAGAAAGGTGGCACCGGCAAAACCACCGCTTCGCTAGCCATTGCCACCGAGTGGAGGAACCAAGGCAAGCGAGTGGTCCTGATTGATGCGGACCCCCAGGGCTCCATCTCAACCTGGGCACAGGTTGCCATCGAACTGGGGCAACCCGTCCCCACAGTGGTGTCCATCGGAGCCGAACTCCTTAGCGGCGAACAGATCCCCTATCTGGACGGCACCTATGATTATGTAATCTTCGACTGCCCTGCCGGGCATGGGCACGTTCAGCGGGCCGCCCTTCTCCTGTCGGACACGGCCATCCTCCCCTGTGGCCCTGCCGCATTCGATGTATGGTCTCTGGCAGAGACCATCGACTTGGTATCCACAGTTCAGCAATCCAACCCCAGACTGGCTCCCCATGTACTGATCACCCGCCAAGTTTCAACGTCAGCACTTGGCCGAGGTGCCCGTGATGCACTGCTGGAGACGGGGTTGAATGTGCTGCGCAGCGAACTGGGCTACAGGGTGGCCTATGCGGAGGCACCAGCAGCTGGACTGGGCGTGACAACCTATGCTCCCGGCAGTCAGGCCGCAAAGGAAGTAATAGCGCTCACCCAGGAACTGGATGCTATGGGAAATAATTCTTGGTGGCAACAGCAGATGATGGCCCATACAGGGCAGTACATCCAGGTGCAGACCCAAGCCCAAGCCCAGGCACCAACCCAGGCTCAGGTGCAAATTCCGGTGCAGACACAAGCCCACACAGCCCCTGAACCTGACGCAGAGAACCAGATGTAGGGGCACACGACATACCGTGCCGTGCCCTTCAAACACAGTAATGAATCCCAGCAGCGTAGGGGCACGGCATGCCGTGCCCTTGTCCGGGTTAAATAAATATCAGGGAGCAAACTCAACCTTGGCACGTAAATCAATACCCAAAGCCACCACCAGAAAGCCATGTGCTAATAGCGTCACGGACAGCAACTGTGTCATCAATAGCGAGGCACTTTCCGCCGTTACCAAACCCGTCCTGAAAGTGAGCGTTCGCCGTCCACCTTCGGTCCAGATAATCCATGAAACGCCCCTCCCCGGGGATTCAGGCACATCACATGCCTTTACTCAGACAAAGGGATCCATAGGCATGTCGGGAGGACTGGCCGGGCAACAGCTAAACGTGGGGATTCCCGCAGATCTGGCCAGGAAGATGCGGGTCTACTGCGCTGTGGAAAACGCAAAAATGCCTGAGGCTGTAGCCAGGGCCCTGGCATTGTTCCTTGAGAAAGAGGGCCACCTCCCCTGATTTTCAACTGTAGAAATAACTGAACCCAGACGTACAAGGGGCACGGCATGCCGTGCCCTTTAACAAGACCGGATAGACACGAAACTAACAACCAGTGATGAAATGGCACCGGATAATGAAAAAGCAGAACAACGTGAGCAACGGCCAGGACAACCTGGAAATCCGGGAAGAACGATACCAGTCCGGCTCGCCGGCTCGTCGGTGGACAGTGCGCCGGGATCAGGACAACAACTACCTGAAACACGGCACCTCAACCGCGTGGTACGAAAACGGCCAGAAGAAGGAAGAAGCCGAATATAGGGACGGCACCCTCCATGGACCCTGGACCCGCTGGCATACCAACGGGCTCAAGGCAGTGGCTGGCGAATACGTCAACGGCATGGAACAGGGTAAATGGGTCCTCTGGCATGCCAATGGGGTAAAAAAGGGGGAAGGCCAGTTCAAAGATGGAGAACCTGACGGCATCTGGACCTACTGGAACGAGAACGGGATGAAACAGCGTGAGGGCCAGTGGCAAAACGGTGAACTCTTCCCCACGTGAGTGATGATTAGCCCTTCATCCTATTGCTCATGGTACTTGCTGGGTGTGAACATCCAGAGGAGGGCATGCCATGCGGCATGCGTGTTCGCTTAAGGCAAACAACCCTCTGTCCGTAGGGGCGCGTGCATGCCGTGCCCTCTGTGTACCCCCTGTTCCCACAGTGACGGCTTATATGGGTAGGTAATGGAGTCGATTCTGTGTTTGCAGTGATAGAACTGGTTCAGACCCAATAGAAGGGCATTGCATGCGCTGCCCCTTCATCGGCCCGCGAGGACTTGGCAGCCTGGGAATCGAATCTTAACCGAACACACATGTGCCATGCGGCGGTGCCCTTCCTTATGAGTACAGCCTTATCAACCAAGGAAGAGGCGACGTCTTGCTGTTTTAAGAATGACCTTTACAAAGAGTGGATCAGTATACCAATCCCGCCCCCCAAACCTTGAACAGAACTCGGCAGGTAGCACAGAACTCCCGACATAGCACCCTACCTCACGACTTCTGCACTACCTCCCCACTTCTGTGCAACCACATCGGCAGGTTCTGCACACAATCGGCCAAATCTTCGCTTACCCCCCCCTCAAATCCGTCCCATATGGCCCACCAACGGCCCACCAACCTGCCAACCTCATCACAATGATGCCCCTAACAGCCAATTTCCCCCCCCAAACCTTGAACCGAACTCGGCAGGT
>CAYZFJ010000177.1:0-5997 GCA_964477705.1 uncultured Myxococcia bacterium
CACCCCACCGGGGTGGGTTTCATGCGAGACCGTTGACCGAAGCAATACCACCTCAAACCGCCACCTGCGAGACGTTGGGGAAGGACGTATAACACCAGACCCAGATCACAACACACATAATGGGGCGTTTGAAGGCTTGGTGGTATGGAATTGAAGCTTAACTGAACACACATGTGCAATCTGAGGCAAAACTTCTTCGCACATCATTTTTTTATAACCCTTGTCTCAGTTGTTCCATTTTGCTAGCGTTTAACCGTACAAGGCTACTTATGGGGATAGCAATGATGACAGCGCAGCTTTCTCAAACTAAGCTGATCAGGCCACATCCAATCTGCAGCTCAGTTTTCACTAATCGTTATTGAGGATTGAAAATGTCTATTATGCATAAGGAATGCTTAGATGGTATGTACTAAAAAACATATCTTTCTTATGTTAATATCATTAACAATATCGATTATATCTATATCTTATATGATAGAGAAACATAATGCTGCCAAGTATGATTTATTGGAGGAGTTTTATCCCAACGGCCAGCTCAAAGCCCAATGGAGGGCTCTGAAAGACCAAAGCATCAAACATGGGCAAGAGACCACATGGCACATTGAAGGGCAGATGGAATCCCAGGGAGAATGGCTAAACGGTATAATGAATGGCGAGTGGACCACCTGGCACCCTAACGGGCACAAATCAAGTCAAGGATGGTATAGGGATGGGAAAATGGAGGGGCGATGGACCGAATGGGATAACAATGGCCAGAAGTGGTATGAACGTGAGTATATGGATAATAAGCGGCATGGCAAATTTACAATTTGGATAAATGGCAAGCTAGCGCAAGAAGGTGCATATTACGATGATAAACAACATGGTAAATTGATTCATTATTATGATAACGGTAAAATAAGATCAGTATGCGAATATGCTTTTGGCGCACTAGATGGTATATGTAATTTTTGGTATGATAATGGAAAGATTGAAGAAGAAGCTTTTTTTCATAAAAATACGCAGATTGGTTTAGAGACTACCTGGCACAATTCAGGCCAAAAAAAGAGCACTGGCCACTATAAAAATGGCGAAAGAACTGGAAAGTGGGAATTTTGGACCCTTGATGATCGGCTTATTCAATATTATGACCTGATGGACCTCTTTCAAGGCAAAGCCGTATCCCTGAGAGGAGAATACCAGAATCATAGGAAAATTGGTCAATGGACAGCTTGGAATCAAAATGGAAACAAGATGGCAGAAGGCGAATTCCAGGATGATCAAAAACAAGGTCTATGGACTACCTGGTATGACAACACGAACAAGCACTCCGTGTGTGAATATAAAGACGATCATAGGCATGGAGATTGGATTGTCTGGCATAAAAACGGCGCGGTCAGTTCAAAGAGTAGATGGGAGATGGGTAAGTTGAGCGGCAAATGGACCATGTGGGATGAAAACGGCCACATATTGTTTGATGATATTTATACAAGCATCACCCCTGTCGAATAAACCATTGTCCTATCTTTGCAAAGCGATGTTTTCTGGCAGGGATTAGAATGGTACGTCTTCGGCTGACTCATCCAGAGAGATGTTGGGGGCGTCATTGACCGACTCCTGCTGGCTACTGTGGACTGCTGCACCCTGCCTGGCCCTGGAACCACCGATCATGTCCAGCTCATCCACAATTACCTCAGTGGAATACCGGTTCTTGCCCTCCTTGTCAGTCCACCTCCTGGTCTGGAGACGACCCTCCACCAAAACCGAGTCACCCTTTGCAAGATACTCTTTACAGATCTCGCCCTTGCGATTAAAGCAGACCGCCTTATGCCAGTCAGTGATCTCCGCCTTGTCATTGCCGTCCCGCTTCGCCCGCCGGCTAGTGGCGATATTGAGCGTAGCAACCACTGCGCCCTCCTTTGTGTACTTGACTTCAGGATCAGAGCCCAGTCTGCCCATCACGATAACTTTGTTGAATCCGTACATAGTCTCCTCCTCGTGAGTGTAATTGCCTGAACTAAATTGTCCGGCGACCTGCAGGAGACTGATTGCAACCCCCATGCCAGATGTCCCACGCCAAAGGGATAGGCTCACAAAGCGAATATTTGGGCATATCGGCCTGACCGCCCATCAAAACCAGCGTGTCACCGACCAGAATGCGGTCACGAAAACCGGTCACAGCGCTAACCACCAGATGGAGAAACACCAGTAAGCAGAATGTCAGGGCAGGTCAAATATGTGACTGGAAATACTCAATAGAGATGCTTGTATAAAGCTGAAGAAGCGGGAAAAACTCCCGCTGGAGCATCTCTTCAGCTGCTCTCTTGAGCCTCTCTAATCCATGCTCCACTGAGCAACTTGATTCGATTCGAGCCAGGACTTGTTTAATGGTTTCAGCCATCTGGACTGGATTGGCTGGCGGGCAGAGGATCACGCCCGCAGGCCTTGGCGTCACATCCGTGGCCACTACGGTAAGCCCGATAGCAAGAGCCTCCCGCACTGATCCCGAGTCACCATCTGCAAGCGAAGGGCGCACAAAAAGATCGCACAACCCCATCACAGCCAGCGCCTGTTCCCGGTCCAAATCTCCCAGCATATAACAACGCTCCCCAACCCCCAGCGACTGACACAGCCCAACCGTATCTTCATCCATACTGCCCGAGCCAATTACCACCAAGCCCGGGCCACCACCGTCATCGTCATTACCAGACTGAGCTGCTTGCTTAACCAGGGTAGCAAATCCATGCAACAGATCACTCGCTCCATACTCAACACCAGCCCCAATGTGAGCGCACAGCAGCCACCGATGGTGACCACGAGCCTGATACACCACCTCGGGCACCACCACTTCTCTGGATTGATCCACATTAACCCAGGCGGGAATCAGCAACGGACTGCTTCCTCTGGCAACGCCCATAACCTTGTTGAGCTCCTCCTTAATCCGCCCATTCACCGCCACAACCCTGCCAAACCCAGCTCCCACTTGGCGAACCAGCATACGATCTATAGCGTTAAGAGAGGCCAGGTATTGGGGAGCTAAACCAGAGTGAACGGTGAGTATGGTAGGCGCTCTGGTGGCAAAGTGAGCAACCAATGCGCCGAGCAAAAAAGACGAGCGGTTATGCCCGCACACATGCAGATGGACCACCCAGCCCATTCGGTGAGCCCGTGCCAGCTCTCGCACCAGTCGTGGAATAGCATATTTGGATGGCTTTACCAGGCGAACCGGGATGCTGTACTCCACGCTGCTCAGTTTATCCGCCATTGACACCAGATGGGCAGCTATACCCCCAGATGGCGGTGGCGACGGCCCAATGAGCAGCACCCCTCTAGGCAGAGGCGGTGACACTACTGGTGGAGCATATTTACCCATTAGCATCAACACCATATTCCATGAGGCGCATACGCTCTTCCAGTGAAAGCCCTGCCCTCTCTCCCAGACGATCAAGAATAGCCCTGTAGAGAAGGTGGAACCTGTCTGCCATTCTCTCTGCATTGAACAAAGACTGGGCGAGCATCCTTCCCTTGGCCCCCATCCTCTCTGCGAGCAGATCATCCTTCAGGATTCGCTCCAGACGCTCCGCAATCAGGCCTGCATCACCAGGAGGCACCAGATAGCCATTCACGCCCTCAGTGACCAGCTCAGTGGCACCGCCAACAGCAGTGCTGACTACCGGCCTAGACGCAGCCATGGCCTCCAGAACCACATTAGGCATCCCCTCCGCATGGGAAGCGAGCACCACCACATGAACTCTACCCAGAATAGAAGGCACATCCTGACGCAAACCGAGAAATGACACCTTCTCGCCGATACCAAGGTCACGGGCCATCTGTTCGTACTCGGGTCTGAGCACCCCATCACCCACCAGCACCAGTCTTATCTTGCCCATTCCTTTCTTCACCAGCAAGGCACCAGCCTGGAGGAATAGATCATGCCCCTTAACCCGATTTTGCATGTTGCCCACCAAGCAGATCAGCTTCTCAGTTCCACTATTTGGGAAAGGTTGAACCGGCTCTGCCCCGGCAGCCACATCAAAAGACACCAGATCAATACCATTATGGATGATTACGGATTTCCTTCTCGAGATGCCATCATCCCTGACCGCAACACCAAGAGCGGCAGCTGAATTGGCCACTACCGCCGTGGACACCCGCCCGATAAAGCTCAAAACCTTCCGCTGTCTGTTGCCCAGCCAGTGGCACAAATCCCTTCTGCTGTTTATAGAAGGAATCCCCGCAACCTTGGCTGCCAAAATTCCCACCACACCCGAATAGAAATCATGGGTGTGGATTATATCGACTCCATCGGCTTTGAAGTCCTTCGCCATCTCTAGAATTTTCCGCCCGGTCTCCATGCTGAACAAGGAAGAACCTGGCTGATACTCCTTGGGTTCCACGCCCATGTTGCGAAAGACATCGAGCATATCTCCCCGCTTCTGGAGGGAAGACACAGCAATCTGGTAGTCCTTGCCCAGTTGTCGGCGGATAAGTTCGGCTAATTGTCGTTCAGTGCCGCCAATACGCAGGCAGTCCACCACGTGCATTACTTTCAAGGGGCATCATCTCCTTTCAACTTATTAGCCGTACTAGGGGCTGGCCAGCCCCCCCCCAAGGGTGACCCGCCAGTTTCCTTGGCACCCAATCGCCCCGGCAGCCTGCACTAGCCCAGTCACTCCCTCAATTCCAGAGTGGATTTATTCAGGTCCACACCCCTGTCCTGCTCCACAACAACTTGGGGACGCTGGCGCAATTGGTAAACCATCTCGCTCTCGCTGCCCAGATTACCCAAATCCACACCTGGCACAGGATCCCGGGCTAGCCCCATATGCCTGAATATGCCCAGGAGCTGGCACACAATAAGAGCCCGAGGAGATTCACTGAACAGGCCCCTGGTAGTGCCATCCCACACACAGGTTCGCCCAATGGCCATTGGGTCATCCCCCACCATGTTGGTGCGATCCTCGGTAGTTACCGCTGTCTGGAACCGAAGGTCCGAGAGCACGCCCGCCAGCTTTTCGCTGTACCGGCCATTGGGGAAACTGAAGTGGACGGCCCTGCCGCCAAGCCGCCCCTCAATATCGTCCCTGGCGTCAGCCACCTCCCTGCGCACCTGTTCCGGTTCAAGATGGGTCAGTACCGAATGATTTACCGTATGCACGCCCACTGAGATTCCATTGCCTACCATCTCCCGTAGCTGGTCCCAATCCATGGTGGGGGCAGCCAGACCAAGTGGTGAGCCCTGGGGCAATTCCCGTTCAAGGGCCTCAATTACCATCTGAATTCCGTCATAGGACATACCCTCCAGAAAAAGCTCCATGGTCTCCTGCAATGCCAGCCCGGAACGCATGCCACGCATACGCTCCAGCCACTTGAGGAGCATGAAGAGCTTGTCATGGGAGAGTGGCCTCTCTGAACCGATATGGCCGGTAGGCACATATACTGCTGCCTGAAACCCCATATCTCTGAGGATTGGGAATGCGTTCTCATACACATCCCTGTACCCATCATCAAAAGTGATAGCCACATTGGTGCCCTTGCAGGGCTTACGCCCATTGAGCATGGCAGCCACCTCATCCATGCTCACCACCCTGCTGGTCTCAGCTATTACCTCCATATGTTTCTTGAATATGTCCGTAGAGGTAATCAGTGGTCTCAGACTGCGCTCACCCTCTAAATCAGGATCAGGTACAACCCGGTGGTATCCGAGGACAATAATGCGCCCCGCCCCTGACGAGGCGGCCCCCTGGATGATTTTCCAAATGCCAGTGTGCACCATTGCAGCCCCAAGCATAGAACGAGTCCCCCTCTTGAGCAGGTGGCTAAAACTTCCCATGGCAATCAGCCTCCAGTCTTATTCTGATCGTCGTCCAATGAACCCATTCAAGCGTGGGTATTACCCTGCGGTCTCCTCTCACCACAACAGGCCCTCGCATACCCTCCAGGGCCAAGGCGGGGCGCCGCTATGTCCCCTGGCCCCCCCCCCCCCCCCCCCCCCCCCCCCCCCCCCCCCCCCCCCCC
>CAYZFJ010000178.1:0-5979 GCA_964477705.1 uncultured Myxococcia bacterium
GTTGTGGATGAGCACATTCATGTAGTCCTCAATTGCTTGAGACACAAGGCTGGGATCATTGCACGTCAGATATTAAATGCTATGAACAGCATCACACTATGCAATTTCAAGCCAACACATTTCACAGCTATTCAGAGTCGTGATCATATGGTTAATATGGTCAAGTATATTATCACTCAGCCACCACATCATGATTTGCGCACACACCCAGCTCTATGGAGCGGGTCATGTTTTCAGGATCTTGTTGGTGCAAGGTGCATTTCCTCCATCGGACAAGCACTCAATCTTGTTCTGCCTCGGTATGTTATGAACGAAATTCCACTTTTGGTTGGGTTGCCTGCGGACAGTATAGTTCCTTGTAGTGATGATGTGGTGTATGAGGCAGGACCAGATCGTATCGCTGATGCTGCTAGTGCGGCAATGGCAGCTCCACCTGATCTAAAGGGGAATCTGGCTTGTACAATTCAAGCCAGGAAAGTTGCCTTTAGGCTGATGTCCACCGTGTCTTTTTCCCTTACCGATATTACAGATTGTCTGAAGGTATCGAGAGCGACTTTGTACAGAATGCTCAATGAGGATGTAGATGAGATTGGTATGAAAGCCAGCAAGATTCGGCTCTCATTGGAGAATGTTGTCAAGGAAGTTGAACGGGGGGAACTTGGATAAGCCTTGTCTATTCTAGGGTGAGTGTCTCAAAAGTGGCGGGGTTGTCTCAAAAACCTCGACGTTGCGGAGAGGAGGCGACTTTTGAGACAAGGACCACACATTTGAGACAAATAACCAGCCCATTTAGTCTCATAAAAGCCTTCCTTATCTCATAAGTCGGTGGATTGTCTCATAAGTGGCGACGTTGGGGGGCCATTCTGCGTTTTGGGGGTGCCAAGGAGCCCTGAGGGTGTCTCAAAAGTGGCGGGGTTGTCTCAAAAACCCGGACCTTGCGGAGAGGAGGCAATTTTTGAGACAAGGCCCCTACATTTGAGACAAATAATCAGCCCATTTAGTCTCATAAAAGCCTGCCTTATCTCATAAGTCGGTGGATTGTCTCATAAGTGGCGATGTTGGGGGGCCATCCTGCGTTTTGGGGGTGCCAAGGAGCCCTGAGGTTGTCTCAAAAACCTCGACGTTGCGGAGAGGAGGCGACTTTTGAGACAAGGACCACACATTTGAGACAGGAGCCCAGGTGCCCAGGTGCCCAGGTGCCCAGGTACCAGGAACCTGGGCAGCAGCTTCCGCACATTGGCAAGCCGTGCCTGCCGTATGATGTCATGCCTGCAACATCCTGGTCCCGAAAGAGGGACTTAGTGCCCTATCGACCGCGCCAGTTCCTGATGGTTGCAGGTGGCTAAAATTGCATCAGGGGGGTTTGCATGAGGGGGATGCGGAACAAGATTTGGTGAGGTCTTGGCTTTGTTGAACTGCATTGGGAGTTGTACACGTCAAATGGACAGGGATGGCAACAAGAGCAGAGAAGGGCTGATTTACGGCATGGATGAGTATGAGTGTTCTGCTGCCATACCACCGGAGGTGCTGGCTGATGTTCAAAATCGGCTTACTCGCCGGGCTTCTGAACAATACGCATTGGCAGCACTGGAGATTTTCTTTATTGCTGGGGAAAAGCACCTGGATATTGTCGCCAGAATTGGCGGGGGCAATGAGTCTGCAAACATGGCAGGGGAGCATCTGGTCAAGATTTGCAGGTTGGGCTGGACCGGTTTACCGGATCTATGGGACTTTGCCATTTGGCTTCCTATGGAGGAACGGTTCACAAAGCCTGGTGAATACCCCTTTGCCCGTGGGACCCCAGAAGAGTGTCTGGACGAGGGAATTCGCACCGCGATTTATGGAGAAGGTCCCTTTTAGGTAAATCATAAGGAATTAATCTGGGAGGATTCCATTCATGGCCATTTTGAAAATTGCCCGTATGGGTAACCCGGTCTTGACCACCCCTGCGGAGATGGTGAGCAGGGAAGAGATGGAAACGACTGACTTTGAAATACTCATATCCAACATGATCGCCACTCTGCGAGATGCGGGGGCAGCGACTCTCAGCGCCCCACAAATTCATGTATCCAAGCGGATACTGGTGTTGGAGATTACCCACGATATGAGACACGATCAGTTCCCTGAGATGCCTCTGACCGTCCTGATAAATCCAGAGATGACCCCCCTTGGGCCTGACTACATCCACCACTATGAGAACTGTCTCTCCATGCCGGGCCTTACTGGGCGGGTTCCCCGCTTAAAGGCGATTAGAGTAGAAGCTCTGGAGCGGAACGGGGAACAGGTGGCCTTTGAGTTGGAGGGCCTTATGGCTGCCCTTCTACAGCATGGCATTGACCACCTTGATGGCAAATCCCTGGCCCATCGTATGGAGGACATGGATACCCTGAGTTACAAATCCGAATGGAAAAAATACCATTACAAAGGCCCATGGGACTGAGCTGAGCCACCCCATTTGTCGATTCTTCAAATTTTGCACTGGTATTCTTAATCTTCTGCGTTAAACTCTGCCGTCATATGTACCACCATTGGGTGGGCCGACCGAAAATAGCCAACAGAACAGTAGACCAGATTGGCAGCTACATCGGCCACTAGAGTGGAATTTCTGGAATTGACCTGTCTGACTGTCTGTTGTTGCTGTGTCGTGTGTGTGGTACGTATGGGAATCCCATGGTGCTGGTGGGTGTGTTCTTGGGCAATATTGAAAATTAGGAGTACATTCCCGAATGAGCAAATCGCTTAATAATGATGAGAAAATCAAAGAGATAGAGACGGCCGATGTGAACGACAACACCGCTGTTGCTGGCGACCAGGTTGCTGAAGATGTTGCCGAAGAGGTGGAGTTGACCGACAAGGAAAAGGAGATGCAGGCTTCGGTAGAGGAGCTGAAGGCTCAGGCACAGGAAGCCGCCAAGCTCCTGCGCACCGTTGCGCACAAGCTGCCAGCCATTGTGGCCAGCTTGCCCAGGCGAGCCTTGGCTGAGAACCTGAAGCTGGCTGATAAGCGGAGTTACACACGCTTATTTAAGGGCTTCCGTCCCCACAAGATTCCTAAGGACCGTCTAGTCAATTACATCCGACACGAAGCCATTGAGGCGGATAACACCATTCTGGCTCATATAGTGGTGGTGCTCTGGAATGAGGCCCACAAGGATGTTTACTTCCTGTGCAAGTCCAGGCTTGAAGAGCAGTACCCAGATGTGGAGAAGATCACCGCCGTAACGCCAGAGTATTCCGCAGAGGTACTTCAAGCCCTTATCGATGAGTATGGTACCGATGATACGGCCCTCCTGTGCAAGCTCAATGAGGTCCGTTTTGACAAAGCTACTCTCGCCACCATGCTGCCTGAGTTTGACTGGACAAACCACCCTCAGGAGTGTCCTGCTGACTGACCGACTGACTGACCGACTAACTGACTGACTGACTGACTGACTGATGTGATAATTCTTGTCGCCTGAAGTTAGTGAAGCTGATGAAGCTGACCAAGTTGATGGAGGAGGACGCTGGTGGCCAAAAAAAAACATGACGTTTTTCCCATTCAATGGGTCTTTGCGCTTCTTACCGGAGCCGTGCTTGTTCCCACAGTCCTGTCTATCGCCATCGGCATCGTGTCCCTGGCTCTTTACGAAGGTGGCCGCGATATTGTCATCGGTGTTCTGATTATCTGTTTTGCAATAATGGTTCTAGGTGGTGCCATTGCCTCTATCGTGCTTGTGGGAAAATGGCACCGTTTAACTAGGTTGCAAGCCGATTTCATGTCAAACATCTCTCACGAATTGAAAACACCACTCACTTCTATTCGCATTTTCGTTGAGACGCTGAAACTGGGAAGGGTTACTGACCCGGAAGAGATTCAAAAATGCCTCAATATTGTTACCGTTGAGGCTGATAAGCTCACCAACATGATTAACCAGATTCTGCTCTGGCGCCAGATAGAGGTGGGCAAGAACAATTACCTGCGCAAGCTGGAACGGGTTGAAGACATTGTTACTGAGGCATTGCAGCCATTTGTGCTCATGGAGAAGCAGGGATCGGTGCGGGTGCTCCTGGAGATTGAAGGTGACATTGCTCCAGTACTGGCAGACCGGAAGAGTTTGGGGGAGGCTATTCAGAATGTGGTGCACAATGCGGTAAAGTATGGTGGTAGTGAAGGTGTGGTAAAGGTGCGGGTCCGAATGAAGGGGGAGAATAGGGTAGCCATTGAGGTGAAGGATCACGGGCCTGGCATCGCTCCTGAAGAGCAGAAAAAGATATTTGACCAATTCTATCGGACCGAGTCTTCAAGAGCAGATGCAGCTATTAAGGGCACGGGCCTGGGGTTGAGCATTGCCAGACATATTGTGCAGGCTCATGGGGGATATATCGAGCTCTCCAGCCACGAGGGATGGGGCAGCATCTTCACCATAACAATTCCAGCCACCCAGGGTATGAACTTGGTTACTGGAGCATACAATGGGGTAGATGTTGGTGAGGGAGACGACAGAGGTCCATGGGCAGGCGGAACTGGCGGAACAGGCGAAACCGGTGAGACTGGTGAGACCGGTGAGACCGGGACCGACGGCACAGGGGCTGCTGGGGCTTGTGCTATTGGGCAAAGCCAAGACCAAGTAAATAGTTAGAACAGGTGTGGGCATAGGAGAAGGAGCGGTTAGAGTATGAGTTTGGATAATCATCCCGAGACCCAGGGAAAAACTGGTGGAGGTGGTAGTTCTCAGCCTGCCGGAGCACGTATTCTGGTCATTGAAGATGAGCCGAATATCAGGCTTGGAATTGAGATCAACCTGAGGGCCAATGGGTACCAGGTGTTCTCTGCTTCTGACGGATTATCTGGCCTGAAACTGGCACGCACATCTGCACCCAACCTGTTAATCCTCGACTTGCGGCTGCCTGGCATGCACGGATTCGATGTTCTCAAAACCCTGCGCAAAGACGGCTTCGACTCACCGGTAATCATTCTCAGCGCCGTTGGCACCGAGATCGATAAGGTGACCGGCCTCCGGCTGGGAGCTGATGATTACATTACCAAACCTTTCAGCATCAATGAGCTGCTCGCCAGGGTCGAAGCGGTTATGCGCCGTTGGCATGGAATATCTACCGCCACAGGCTCTCTGGTGTTCGCTGACGTTGAAGTGGATTTTGTATCTTCCAAGGTAACTAAAGCTGGCCAGGTAGTTCATCTTACTCCAAAGGAATATGATCTCCTGGAGATCTTGGTCCGCACCCCCAATCGGGTTCATTCCAGAGAAGAGCTTTTAACCAGGGTATGGGGCAGATACTATGAAGGCACTGCACGCACTGTTGACAATTTCGTAGTCAATCTTCGCAAGAAACTAGACCCCACACCAACCCGTCCCACCCATCTGATCACCGTGAGAGGCAAGGGATACCGCTTCGAGCCTTGATAACAACCGCACCTCCCTTCCTCTCGTTTTTATGTTTTGTTAACATGACACTATCGTGACAACTGGACTTCAGATTCCGTTCATTAGGGTTTTAAGAGCGGGTCTAAAAATGTCATCCCTATTTGGAATCATCAAGGTCAGGTCTCCCCATGAAATCCTCTGGCATTACCAACCATGGATGGGGATACCGCTCCGCCTCATGGGGCTGAAAAGTCTGGCTAAACGCCTCTCCGATGCTAATGGCAGGCCATTCATGTCTCAACTTGCGCTGCCATATCTGGCAGCCCTGGGCCACAGGTACAATCAGGTAAGCGGCCATGAGCATCACTTTCTGCTTATTGATGAGCCTGCTGAAGAGGTGGAGAGGCTGCTTCCCCCACAGGTAAAAGTAGTCTTCATCACAGCCAACACTGCCTCAGCTCCTGAAAGCTATCGGCTATCAGATCGACTGCGCAGCAGCCGGGGCATCACCACAGTTATGGGGGGAATTCACCCCTCTGTTATGACCGAAGAGGCGGCTGCTCATGCGGATGTGGTGGTTGTCGGCGAAGCAGAAGAGGCGATGGGGCAGATTCTG
>CAYZFJ010000179.1:0-855 GCA_964477705.1 uncultured Myxococcia bacterium
CTCAGCGGATTGATGGCTGCCTGCAGGGGGTGGCTCTGCTTGATTGAGGGCGAGGTGCAAGGGGCAAGGTGAGGGTTAGATCAGGCCCAGGTATTCCATGAGGGCGCTTATCTCCGCATTCAGCTCCTCTTGCCTGGCCATCAGGTCATTCAGCCACCAGTACCACTCGCTCTCTCCGTTCTCTTGTTGCTGGTCATTGGATTGGGGCATGGCAGCACCAGCAGCGGGTTGAGGTGCCATTGAATATCTCATCGGGGGAGCGGGTGGGCCAGGGGGGCCGGGCATGGGTTCAGGGCCTGGGGTAGGCCAAGGCTGGCGCGGAAAGGGGAACCGCCGTGCCGGCCACCTGGTGTTGAGCCACGGGGGGATTTGGCCAGGATGGACGGGCGGCAGTCCGGCGGGATCGTCTGGGACAGGCATCCCTTCCACCGGGAGCTGTGCCACCTGGGCCCCTGGAGTGGTTTGGGCAGCCCCATTCCGTACACCAAGCCCGTAGTTTATGGGGATGAACTCTCCTGGCCAGGGCGGCTCCGGTGGCATCGGTATAGGCCCTCGCGGGAGAGGACGTGGAATCCTGGGGAACCTGCGCCTCAACACATCTCTGTCAACCTCAAATGGAGGCCTGTTTCCAGGGTACGGGGGAACGGGTCTTGGATTGTCGGGGTTAGGGGTGAATGAAGCCGATGCCTGAGGTTTGGTGTTCGCTGATTCTGGAGCGGCGTCGTACCCGTCAGGCTGGTTTGCTCCATCTGAGCTCACGATTCTCTGCCAGTCCATAATGGCATCCTCCTTCCGGTCAGCAGACCGGGGCTGTTTCGATGATTAAGGTCAGTCGTCCTACATTGATCAGGTCGA
>CAYZFJ010000179.1:865-5918 GCA_964477705.1 uncultured Myxococcia bacterium
CTGACCGTCATTGAGCAGGAAGAACTCCTTGTCGAAGGCATCGGGGTACCAGCAGATGGCTGCATCATCGGCAGATACTGCCCTCTGGTAATGGGCGGTTATGGCTATAATCTGCTCGGAACCAACAATTCCGCCGCCTGAGAGGATGTAGCGGCTGCCTGTCTGGAGTTTGAAATGACTGAAACCTGCCTGATGATGACAATAAGTACGTAGTCCTGCTCTGTTACAATGCTGCGCTGGTGGTGTCATGCTCTATCCCTCCACATTGTGGCTCTTCTGCCAGGTGGCCAGTCTGGCCTTGTTGCGGCATTAGATGTCACACCTGTCGCTGCAGCCACTGACAACCCGCTCCACCACCACATCCAGGCCACCACTGGTGACGCTAAGCCGTTCGCCTTTGCGAGCTGGGATCATTCCATCCTCTGCGCAGTTCTTTGCCAACCAGCGCAAGGGGGTGAACAGTTGACGGATAGAGCCAAAGTACGCCCCTTCAACGGTGGTGGCTTCGGGTTTTGGTCCCAGATAGGAGACACCAGTCTCGAGCTGGTACTGGGATGCCAGGGTCTCGGGGTGACTGGCTATGTAGACAGTCTGGCAGTCGGTCTCCCATGTGTAGAGCCTTGAGTTGCCCGCTTGGGCAGCAGGAGCGGTGCCGAAGACGTGGGTGACCAGTCCAGGCCCCATGGTCAAGAATGAACCATCGGTCTTGATCTCCCTGATGTTCAGCTCCGGACCAGGAGCATGGTTTTTGCTAGGAGCAAGCTGGAGAACCACATTGGCATAGGAGGACGGCTGGAGGGTCCATGTGGTCGGAATTTGATCCGCAAATACACCATCACCCCAAGTGAGCTGGATTTCGCTGAACTGGAGCTGGCTTGAGCTGGAGCAGAACACTAATGGATCACTGAGGGGTTGGGTAAAATCAATGGGGACGGTGAGTCTGGCGTTGACTTGGAAGCCTTCGCTTACTGCCTCTGCATCAGCGCTCTCATATGGCAACGGTGTATAAACACCGGGGATCTCAAACCCGGTCTTCATGATGTGCAGCTTGCGCAGGTTGACCCCACTGCAGTCAACCATACAGTTGCTGGAAGCGCCGTACAGGATACGCAAGTTGTTGAGGATACTTTCGATAAGCCCATGGAGGTGATTATGGGAGTCGATTTTGAACTTAGCCGTTGTTTCAGTACCCGTCTTCCAGACCAAGAAGAAATCGAGGAACATGCCGGCCACTCGGTGACCAGTGGCCAGTTTGCCAACCCTGATTGTGCTGCGGGTATCTCCTGCAAAGGGCACCCGATCCACTAAAATATGTTTGTACATTTGCAAAACCTCCTTGATTCTTAGAGAGGACAAATGTTTAGCAAATACTCACAACAGATTTGGTGGTGAACGTGCTCGTTTTACTGTGCAAAATGGATGTTTCATCACGGTAATCCGTATTGCATAAGTAAAATAGGTGTGCAAATATTTTGACCATTCAACTTCGGTAAAAATAATTGAGAAAATCAACTTATTTTGCATAAATTATAAATGTATTTGTGAGTAGAACCAACTAACACAATATGTGTGGGTTTGTCTTGGAGTACAGAAGAATATAAGGCCTTGATTTACAACAGGTTAGCTTTCATGGTCTTCTTGACCCACACGTATTGTGTGAGGAATAGCTGTTGGTTGTTATTACAAGCCGAAAACCAAAAGCTTTAAAAAGCTCAGTGGGTGATTGAAGATAGGAATAAGCAATTCGTACGGGACCTCCGAAATAACCTCCCATCATAAATCTGTAAGTTTTATCATCACCATTGTATCCAATAGGATTCACTTGTTTTTCTGACATTTTTCCTTGCATTAAACTAGAGTGGTACTTATTCCATGTCCATTCCCATACATTCCCATGCATGTCATATAGTCCCCAATTATTTGGTTGTTTAAGTTTTACGGGATGTGTTTCGCTGTTGGCAAATGGAAAAGTCCAACCTACATTGTGGGGTGAATCTGAACCATCATTGTAAGGTCCATATACTCCTGCCCTGCCGGCGTATTGCCACTCTGCTGCGGTGGGCAGTCGGTACCCTTCACACAGGTATGGATTTTGCTCCGGTGCGTTCACTGTCACGTCTGCGCAGTTGTAATTGGCTGTTCCAGGACTGCCGGTACACTGGACAGTGTAGCATGGCTCCAGCCCTTCACGCAGGGAGAGGGCATTGGCATAGGCCAGGGTATCCCACCAGCTCACCATCTCCACCGGGCATTGGTCGCACCTAGTGTGATTGGAAGGGTTGTTGCCCATGAGACTCTGCCACTGGGCTTGGGTCACCTCGGAGGCCTGCATCAGGAATGGGTTGGTGAGCGTCACCGGATGTTGGGTTTCCCATGAGTATCTTCCCACTTCCTCAACAGGGCATCCTGCCTCTGTCTGGCACCTTGGGTCAATGCACTCCGGACCTGGGCACTCCGGGCCAGGGCTGCCCATGATGAATGAGCCTGCGGGGATGTACACAAAATCCTCGGGCATGGTCATCACCCGCACTGTGGCAGCGGCCGATACTTGGCCCTCTCCAGCGGTGGCGGTGATGATGACGGTGCCATCAGACAGGCCCTCCACCATACCGTTATCGTCGACTGTGGCTACCTCTGCTTGGGATGATGCCCATGTGACGGTCTTGTCGGTGGCGTCGGTCGGGCTCACTGTGGCAGTCAGCGTGCTAGTATAGCTAACAAGCAGGATCAAACGCTCCGGTTCGATGGTGATGCCAGTGGCTGGTACACCTACCTCCACGGTCACCGGTGCCCAAAACCCGCCATCGGCACGGGCGGTTATGGTCGTCTGTCCCGCTGCCACAGCCGTGACCAGGCCTGCTTGGTTCACGCTTGCCACACCAGGGTTGTGAGAGGTCCAGGTGACGTGCCGGTTAGTGGCTTCTGGGGGCTGGATGGTGGCGGTGATGGTGGCTGTGTCGCCGGGCATGAGGAGCAGGGCCTGGGGCTCTACCGAGACTCCTGTGACTGGGATGCTCACCTCGATCAGGGCGGTGGCGGTGTGCCCCCCGTCAGCGGTTATCACTGTGATGGTAGCTTCGCCGGGCTCCAGGGCCGTAACCATGCCATCACTATCTACGCTCGCCTTGTCTGGAGCTGATGATTCCCATGTCACCGCCTTGTTGTCCGCATCCTCAGGGAGCACAGTGGCCTGGAGCTGGGCGGTCTCGCCAGGTGCAAGCAGCATTGATGTTGGCTCTATTACTACGCTGCTCACAGGCACCTTCACGGTGACCTGGCAGGTTGCCTGGTGGCCCCCGCTGGCAGTGGTGGCGGTGATGGTGGCCTGCCCACCTTGCAGACAGTTAATGAGCCCGGTGTTATCTACAGACACCACGTGGGGAGCCGATGAGGCCCAACTGATCCGCTTATCAGTCGCATCGGGCGGCTGAATGTTCGCTTCCAGCACCATCACCTGTCCCTTTTTTAGGGAGATGGCTGGTGGTGTAACCGTGATGCCGGTCACTGAGACGGCTTCCACCACCACCTCGCACTCTCCCCGGTGGTTACCGTCCGCAGCGGTGGCGCTGATGATGGCCGTGCCGGAAGAGCTGGCCGAGACCTTGCCGGTGCTGTCCACAGTGGCCACATTCAAATCCGAGGAGGCCCACGCCACGCCACGGTTGGTGGCGTCGGCAGGTTCGATGATGGCCTCCAGTTGGGCCACCTCGCCAGGCATCATGGTGAGGATAGCAGGCTCCACGATCACGCCTGAGACCGCCACATGTACTGTGATCAGGCTGGATGCGGTGTGGCCGCCATTGACTGTGGTGGAGGTGATGGTGGTCTGCCCCACTCCTGTTGCGGTCACCAGGCCCGCACTGTTTACCGTGGCAACGACAGGCTGGGAGCTGATCCAGGTGACTGACTGGTCCGCGGCGTTGGCTGGCTGGACTGTGGCGGTAAGCTGCCTGGTATCGCCTTTGGCTAAGCTGATTGTTGCAGGAGAGACGGTGACGCCAGTCACTTGGACCAGACACTGGCCGAGCGAGCAGGTGGAGCCTGCCGGGCAGCCATTACCACAGAACCCGCAGTGGGTGTCGCTGGCTGTCAGGTCTGCGCAGGCGCCGTCACAGTCTGTCAACCCGTTGTCACAGGAGATGCTGCACTGGCCATGGGAGCACACCATCCCTTCTTCACAGTCGTGGCCGCAGGCACCACAGTTGGTGACGCTGCTGTTGCTGTCGATGCAGGCGCCATCAACCAGGCACCACCCCTCTCTCACCTCCTGCTCGCACGCTCCCTCGTCCGTGCACAGATAGGTAGTGCAAGATAGCTCGTCCTGAAAACACTCAAGCCCCACATTAGCTGGATTGCAGCCGTCACAGCAGGTTGACTTCTCCCCGCACTCGCACCCGACCGGGATGCAGAGACCATTGGTGCAGGAGCCTGCGGTGGTGTCGCCAGCACCACCGGTTATGGTGCAAGGTGTCTCATCAGGGCGATTGGTCCACGAATGGGCGGAAGCGGCAGGATCGCACAACTGGCAGTGGGCTGTCGGCTCCCATACCCCAGCCTGGTGGCAGCTCCCATCGACAAAACACCAGTTGGCGAGGATGTGGCCATCATCGTCCAGGCAGAGTGAATCCCCATTACCGCCCGTGTCACCCTCTGCCCCGCCGCCAGAGTCTCCACCTCCCCCGTCAATGGCACCACCACCACCACCTGCATCGAGCAGGTCAGCAGGGCAAACTTCATCACCCGCATAGTCAGGATCACATGGGTTGAGGGGGCCAAACTCCGGAACATCTACACATGACCAGGTAGCCCACATCACCACCAAGATAACGAAAATGTTGAATGGTTTCATTGGAATGCACCTTGATTCTGACTGAGAAGACAATGAAACAATCATACCGGGCAGAATGGCAAATGCAAGGCATCAAGGGGCTGCTATTGCAAAATTATCAACAGGATATGTGTGGTTAGTTAGTGGCATCACTAACAGAGGGCACGGCATGCCGTGCCTCTACGTCGGCTGGGGTGGCTTTGCTTGATTTAAGGCGAGGGAGTT
>CAYZFJ010000180.1:0-5909 GCA_964477705.1 uncultured Myxococcia bacterium
GAAAAGGTTAAGAATGCTCAACTTAGTGATGCGAATTAACCAAACAGGACACTAGATTTAGAACAATTCTCGAGTCCCTATCATTCAAAGGCCAATTTGTTGTCTTTCCACTATTCACATCGCAGAATCAATCTCCATAGGCAGCGAAGAGGCTCTGGGCAGCCCGCCCAGCAAGTTATTGACCATGCTGCCTGGCTCGTATCAGAGGATCGATTATAGCGGACCCCAACTTGCCTCTTTAATCTGAAGCTGGAAATGAAAGGATTAACAGTGCTGGTCACCACCGGACTAGATAGAATTCTCGGCGACAAATTCCACATCATCCGCGGTAAGCGTCTCGGGCTGATCGTAAATCCCACATCCGTAACATCCAGGCTGCAACACACAGTAGATGCTCTGCTCAGTGCGGGAGCTACTGTCCGCATGTTATTCGGACCTGAGCATGGGATTCGGGGTGAGGCTCAGGATATGATCCCGGTTGGGCACCAATTGGATGAGGTAACAGGATTGCCGGTGGCTAGCCTCTACGGTGACAGCTTCCGCTCCCTGGCACCCCATGAGGAGGATCTGAAGGATCTGGATGCCGTCGTTTTCGACATTCAGGATGTGGGGTCCAGATATTATACATATGTTGCCACTCTGCTCCTGACCATGAAGAAGCTATCGGGTACATCCCTGGAGGTGATAGTCCTGGACAGGCCAAACCCCATTGGAGGTGCAAATGTAGAAGGCCCCTCCCTGTTGCCTGGATACGAGTCCTTTGTAGGATTGCTGTCCGTCTCCGTGCGCCATGGAATGACAGCCGGCGAGTTAGCCACCATGGCCAGAGCAATCTGGAATCTTGATGTAAATCTCACGGTTGTTGAGTGTAAAGGATGGCAGAGGGATATGTTTTTCGATGAGACAGGGCTCCCATGGGTCCTGCCATCCCCCAACATGCCAACCCTGGAAACAGCGCTGGTTTACCCTGGAGGCTGCCTCATCGAAGGAACCAACCTGTCTGAGGGCAGAGGCACAACCAGGCCTTTTGAGCTGGTTGGAGCCCCATTTCTGCCCCCAGGGGGGTTGTGCAGGAATCTCTCCGCCTGCCATTTGCCAGGAGTGGCATTCCGAAGAGCCAGCTTTTTACCTGCGTTCCACAAGCACCAAGGGCAAGTGTGCCACGGGGTCCAGATTCACGTGCTGGACCGTACCCAATTCCGGCCCTTTCTCACTGGAGTCGCCATCCTCAGAGAGGCCATGGAGCTATCTGAAGGCCGCATGAGCTGGCGCACCCAGGCATATGAATTCGTAACCGAAAAGCTTGCCATTGATCTGCTCTTTGGGAACTCGATACAGCGACACCTGCTTGAGCAGAGAGCATCGTTAGATGACATCGCCGCCAGTTGGCAAGAGGAAGAGGCTGGTTTTGCCAAAGCACGGAAACCCTTCCTGTTGTATTGATCCCTGCAACATCCGCCTCTCAAAGTTTCATACAGACACAAAATCAAGTCTTGCATCCATGGGACCATGGTTCAAATATCCAATCACAGACTAATTGAACACCACATGGGAGAATCATCTGTTTTTAATAATTTTATAGCTTGGCGCCAAGCCCGGCTGACAGCAACCCGAAGCGATCCCCAGAGGCACACATATTGACAAGAACACTTAATTGATGATATCTAAACGGACTCAAAAAAGGGGATCTCCCGATATCATAGGAGTTGTAATGGACAAGAGCCAGCTTGAGGAGTTCAAAGAGCTTCTCCTTGAACAAAAAGATAAGCTGTTGCGCAATGCCCAGCAGACCCTCGAGGACAGCGTAAACCGACCTCGCGAAACCGGAATGGATTCATTGGATGAATCCACTGCCGAAAGCCTTGAATCAACCCACTACAGACTGCGTGACCGGGAGAAATGGCTCCTGAAAAAGGTTAACGAAGCACTGAAGCGGATCGAGGCCGGCGACTATCCGTACTGCGAAGAATGCGGTGAAGAGATAGGGACTAAGCGGCTGAGGGCCAGAGCAGTGACTACCCTTTGCATTGCCTGCAAAGAAGCCCAGGAGAAGGATGAATCAACCCGCCGCTCCTCAGGCAAAGGCGGACTGGCCCCTGACGAAGAGTTCTCTTACTGATCCTTATCCTGCTGCTTGATTACCCAGGCCCAATGGCACATCCGTCTGTTCAGCACCCTGACTCCCAAGCCATGTTTCCAGTTCAAACCCCAATCACAGGCGAGGCTAACAATACCCACCCCACTTGCCCGCAGTCCACTGAGGCGCCATTAGTTGATCTGACCTTCAGACATTCGCACACTTACACACTGGCGGAGGAAACCATGGACCTCATAGACCATCTCAAATCCCTGTCATCCCGACTGCCTGGACTGAGCAATCACGTACAGACAGAAGAAGCAACCAAGCACGCAATCATCCTGCCATTCATAAGTGCGCTCGGTTACAACGTGTTTGACCCTTCCGAAGTGGTGCCCGAGATGAACGCTGATGTGGGTACTAAAAAAGGGGAGAAGGTGGACTATGCCATCATGAGGGATGGCAAACCGATTATCCTGGTAGAAGCCAAGGCATGCTCCGTGAATCTGGATGATGAACACGCCTCACAGCTTTACCGATACTTCAACGTTACCGATGCCAGGTTCGCAATCCTTACCAATGGTATTCGTTATCAGTTTTTCAGTGACATCGACGAAAAGAACAGAATGGATGCCAAGCCATTCTACGAATTCAACCTGCTCGATTTCAGGGACCACCAGGTAGATGCGCTGAAGCGGTTTACCAAGGCTGCCTTCGATACAGAATCCCTCCTCTCAGCCGCAACGGAGCTGAAATATACCCATGAGATCAAGAGGCTGCTTGGGGAACAGCTCCAGTCCCCGACCGAGGACTTTGTAAAGTATATTACAAGTCGGGTCTATACGGGTGTGAAGACCAGCAAGGTGCTCACCCAGTTTACCGACATCACGCAGAGGGCACTGAAGCAGTTCATCACAGAACGGATAAACGAGCGTCTCAAGTCAGCCATGAGCGAGGAGGGGATAAAGGCCACCGTAGGAGCCACCCCCGCTGGACAATTGCTCCCCGGCAGCGGGCTGGAAATGGACGGAGGGACGGCAAAGAGCGGGGAGGACTGTAATGGCAACGTGGCAGAAAGCATGGGTGCTGCCGGAGACACAGCCAAAAGAATAGTCACCACCGAGGACGAAATCGAAGCATACCATATTGTGAAGGCTATCCTCAGAGAGACAATCGATCCCAAGCGGATCGTAATAAAGGACACCATCAGCTACTGTGGTGTCCTTCTGGACGACAACTGCCGCAAACCGATCTGCCGATTCAGGTTCAGCCCAACCAAAAAGCAACTGGCTCTGATAGGGGAAAACAAGGAGGAAGACCGGGTACCCATTGAAGACCTGAACGACATCTTCAAATATTCCCCCCGCATCGTGGCAACAGTGAACCACTACGACCAATTCAAAACCTGACCAAACAAAGTTTCAAAAACACCACAAACCACGGGATCATAGACGTGGCTGCGTTGAGACCTAAGTAGAATCAGATTGCCACCAGGAGGGCGCTGCCTGAGTATTGTCTCAAATGTTGGAACCTTGTCTCAAAGGTTGCCACCTCTTCGCAACACCGAGACTTATGAGATTACCCAGCGACTTTTGAGACAGGTTTGTGCGTAACTTGCACACAAAAAAAAGAAAACTTACACTTCAGACTGCCACTTATGAGACAACCTCGTGACTTATGAGACAACGTAGGCACTTATGAGACAAAAGAACCCCAATAACCAGTCTCAAATGTTGGGACCTTGTCTCAAATGTTGCCACCTCTCCACAACACCACGACTTATGAGATTACCCGGCGACTTTTGAGACACTGCATAATCATTTACAGTGTTCTGACCAGGCGGAGCCCAAGGAAGCTGGCGTTATCATCTGCCCTGTAAGTGGCAGTGGCTGCAGCCCGACAGTACTTGGCATCATTATGCCAGCCACCGCCCCGATTCACCCGCTGATAGCCTGAAGCAGGTCCATAAGGATCGGCAACCGCCGCCTCGCCCAGGTCATCCTGATGCCAATCCCAGACCCACTCTCTCACATTGCCGTGCATATCATACAGCCCCCAGGCGTTGGCGGCCTTACCACCCACCGCATGGGTTGTATAGCTGCTGTTAACTGTATACCAACCAGCAGCAGCCATATTAGAGCAGCTCCGCTCACCAGTGATATCTCCCGTATGAAATGCCCTGGCAGAACCGGCTCGGGCTGCATACTCCCACTCGGCCTCCGTGGGGAGACGATACCCAGAGCAGTTTTGAGGCTTGGTGTACTCAGCCTTGAGGACACACCTGACACTGGCCTCGCTGCCCGTGCAATCAAAACACTGGGCGGCTCCCTCCGCCGCTGAAAGAGCGTTGGCATAGGATAGCGCCTCGTGCCAGTTGACCTTCTCCACGGGACAATTGGCTCCGCATGCCTTAAAGCTCGATGGATTGTACCCCATCAGCCCCTGCCATTCGCCTTGAGTCACTTCCGTAGTCTTCATCAGGAATGGGCGGGTGATGGTTACCTCATGCTGTGTCTCGGCTGAAGGAGTGTCAGCCACACCCTTAACCTTTCCAATTTCACCCGTTGGGCTGCCCATGATGAAAGAGCCATCTGGAATCAGCTGATATCCTTGAGGTATGGAACTAATCGTAACGGCTACAGAGGCAGTGAGACCTCCATCCTCTGCGGTGACCGTGATTTCAGCAGTACCAAGGCTCACACCAGTCAGCAAACCCTCTGAAGTTACAGTAGCAATAGATTCATCAGACGACGACCAGGAGACTGACTTTTCCACAGCATCAGGTGGAGAGATGGTGGCCACAAGCTGCCAAGTCCTCCCCTCAAGGATGTTCAAGATAGAAGGTTGTATAGTCACATCTGAAACGCTTACCAATTGGCAAACATCCCCAGAGAAGCCTGTCCCGGTGCAATCACAAGAATCAGGACCTACGCAGACGCCACTGTTCTCACACTCTGGGTCACACACAGGAATAGCGCACTCTGCTCCAGTGAAGCCTGTCCCAGTGCAATCACAGGAATCTGGACCTACGCAGACGCCACCATTCTCACACTCTGGGTCACACACAGGAATAGCGCACTCTGCTCCAGTGAAGCCTGTCCCAGTGCAATCACAGGAATCTGGACCTACGCAGACGCCACCATTCTCACACTCGGGAGTGCATACATCAGTATTGTTGTCTGTATCCGATTCCTCATTCTGGGAAATATCGGGAACATCCGGCTCCGACTCGGCCGCATCAGGCGAGGCAGAGTCAAGATCATCCTGGGTTAACACATCCTCAACCGTGGAGACATCATCTTCACCAGTCAACGAGCTATCCAGATCATTGGAGATTGCTGAATCATTCTCCTGTTCGTAGCCAGTATCCCACCCCTCATCAACAGGGTTATCAGATGACGTACACGAAGAGATGGCCAATGCTGTTATCAACAAACTCAGAAGCAAAGACATGGTAAATCTAACCCTTTCAGATTACAGCTATATTCGGCTGGAAATGCTTATGGAACCGGTGTTGCTCCTGCGGCTGCTGCAGCAACAATTTGGTGGCTGATTTACCTTCAACCGGGGGCCATGTCAATTCATTTACGACAACCCGACTGAACAATTACAGTGTGCCTACTACGCGTCCATCCAAAATCCATGTCAGGATCTCTAGAGGACAAAAACAACAAAGGCCCTGACCATGGTCAGAGCCTTGTTCCATGCTGGTGCCGGAGGAGGGAATCGAACCCTCATGCCCTTGCGAGCAACGGATTTTGAGTCCCACCCGGCATAACCCGCAAGACCGCATAAACACTAGTGTTTTCAACAACTTAACCGCATCAGCTCC
>CAYZFJ010000181.1:0-5766 GCA_964477705.1 uncultured Myxococcia bacterium
ACCGGATTAATCTCCAGGTTGTATGCGGAATTAATCGAACGCCTCTCCAACTCTACGCCCAGAAGTCTTGCCCCCTTTCGCCAATCTAAATGGGTCCAGGGCAGAGGCTCAGGGCTGGTCAGGAGCAACCCGAATGGCCGACCATCATCGGTGACCACGAATACTTGGGTTAAGTCGGCCATATCCAACTCACACACAAGCTCTCTAAACTGCCCATAACGCTCATCAGCGTTTCCCCCAGCCGAGCCACCAGCGCCGCTCCCGCCCCAGGCGAGCGTAGTACTAAGCTCCTTTACATCAAGAGGGAAGGGCATACCGCAAAAGGATGACATCTGATGCCGGAAATTCAGGTAGGCACTCGTCTCCAATGAGAACAATGTCTTCTCTGCCAGCAAACGGGACGAAATCGGGCGGTCCGTTTCCAATACATCGGTTTTTTCATCAAGATATGTGAGCATCAATTGGCATTTTGAACTTGCCGGGAGGGAACCCCTTCCCTGAATGCTGTTGTTAATCCGGTATTTCTTTTCATTCTCCAGGATGCGGGCGGCAACAAGAAGTTTGATCCAGCTCTCATACTCTACCGGTGTTGGATGTTTGTCTACATCAACCTCTGCTCTCCACTCGATATTGCTAACCAGTGATATTCCATTACCTGTATCAACAACAAATACCATTTTGTGAAGATTGGAATAGACTGAAGAAAACTGCCAAGGAGCATCAATTCTTACTGCAAGATCTGTATTCCGATAGACATGTCTGCTTTCAGAAACCGGAAACACCGAAGTCACCCAGGTCGAAAAGTTGCTTAATCTGCTGCCTGGAATAAGCGCTGACCTGCTTGTTGTTCTTGGTTCCTGTGGTAACGAAGACGAAGGATTGTTCTGAATCACTGATAGACTGGATTGAGGTCTTCGGGCTGTAATGAACCTGGTGGTAAATGTGTGAAGATTATTGTCCGGCTTCCTCACCTGCACCGTCAACTGATATTCTTGACCAGGCTCAAGATGGAAATATTGGGAAGGTATGAACCATCGCAGTTGCCTGGCGTTGCTCAGGCAGTTCCGCAAGGCTTCAGTGCTCTCATCGGTGGCCATCAATGAGGCCAGAATGGGGGAATCCGGGTCCTGGTGAATGGCAGCAGGCAGAGGGGAGGCACTGAACAGCCGCAGTGTGGAACCAGACCTCTTTCGCTTTGGCTCTGTACTGCCATCCCCACCAGTCCCAGCCCCGTCCAGCACCCAGGCCGCGGGCAGATCATATGCCATGCTCCCATCAGCCTTCCAGGCATAGATGGTTTCCTGAGCGTCAGCGCCATACCAGGGTGTAAGGTGAGCCAGATCCAGACGCTCGAGCACATAGTCGCTCTGGTCATCAAAACCCGATGCCATCTCTCTGAAGAGGCCGGGGTATTCCACCACACCACCCCCAGCACTATCTCCCGGCACTGTCCGCAGCGGCACAGCGAACTTAATCTCCAGTCTTGAGTCAAAGGGCACAGCTTTCAAAGGAGCCCCGCCGCCATCAGCGGACCAGGCATCAAGCTCCCAGCTATCCCCAGTCCGCTCATGGACAGCGCTCACCATGGCGATGGGATTGACTACCGGAGCCGGTCTGGTTGTCCTTTCTGACCACCCCACACTGAAAGACACGTTGATGTCCTTTATGGGGGTGTCGATTGAGGCATGCACATTGCCCTTCACTGTGAGAGGATCTGGGGCCTGGACCGCCAGGGAGGCACCCACATTGATGGCAACTCCTATCGAAAAGGCCTTCACTTTCAGTGCACCGGCCATGCCGAGCTTGCCGCTGAACTGCATGGGATTGAAGTCGGCTGCGAGCACACCATCAACTGATGTGGTCAGCTTGGCTTCATAGTACTTGCCCTTGTGGCCAATCGAGTACTGGGCTCCGGCTCCAACAACAAGCCGCTCCGGATTGAGCATCAGGTAGGAATACCCCTTCAGCAGTGAGAGGATATCTGCTTTGAAAGGATCTTCGCCAGTCCCCACATTCAAGTACCAGCGGTTGCTGTCACGAAAGTCGAAGAACGCTTCGGCGGTTCCGTCAAGCACCACCATGGGCAGTGCGTCGTCCGGGAAGGCGAAGTGGGTAGACAAACCGAACAGGATCTGACCCTGGGCCACATCATAGATGGCCAACGACTCGAAGAGTGGCTTCTTGCTCGAATCATACAGGTCGTAGCGCAACTTCATGATGTTGCTCTTGCCCACCAGCATGATCACTGGACCTGGGAATGTAAGCACCAACAGGTACCTGCCGGCGAAGGTGAATCCATCGTCAACCGTGCCGATGGTGGTCTCCACACCTATGGCAAGCGCATCTCGCCTGGGCACCCACTTCTGGCCGCTCACCCCGATGGGGGGCTGTAGATACCACTGCATCCACTGGTCGCCCTGCACACCGGGCATCAGGTTCTGGGCATAGAGGCCACCGAATCCATACAGGGCAAGCCCGGTCTGCATGAGCGGAATGCCCGCCGGGAGCCCTACTGCCATCCTGACAAAGAGCGCCTTGAAGCTGACAACCGGTCTGGCGTTGGGCGAATCAGTGGCTTCACCCACCAGCAGTTCACCATCGAGAACCAGCTTCATGGGAATCAGGGTGATGGTTGCTGCACCATAGAACCCGCTGATAAAGGAGACCTGCTTGCTGCTGTTCCCACGCCCGCTTTCACCACCGTCCTCACTGCCTGCGGCCCCGCCACCACCAGTGGCATCGCCCTGGTTCGTCTCCATGGAGGAGGCATCTGAAGCTGAGGCACCCAACCACTTCAGGCTGGACTCAATCTTGAGCACCCCGGCTAGATCAGCGTTGACTGCCACCCCCCTGATCTCCAGATCCACTCCGCCGCCGCTGCTCCCACGAGGGGCGATCAGCCTGAACTGCTCAACCGATGCCATGAGCGGCAGGCCCACATCCATCTTGATTCCGGCAGAAAAGCCCAGCCAGTAGCAGTCTGCATCCGTTCCGAATCCAACTGCCGAAAGCTCGGCCCTGAACGGACCGAATGGGGCCGTCCATGGCTTGGCAGGCTTAATCCATGCTCCGTCGAGAAACACCTCGAAGTCGCTGGTGATAGTGAGGCTCTCAAATTCCACTTCAGGCAGGGTGATGCTGGCCAGAGGGGCAGGCTCAAGGCTCCCGCCGATGGTAATGGCACCTTTTTCGTCAGCAGTGCCGCCGGCATTCCATTTTCCTATGCTCAGCGTATCGACCGAGATGCAGCCCAGTGCTGTCCGGATTTGCACAAGGTCACTGCCAGGTTTGGGGATGACACCCAGGAGCCATTTTCCCGAAGAATCAAATGCAATCTGTACATTAAGACTACCACCGTCACCGGCGAACTCGCCCAGGCTCAGTTGGCCAGATATGGCCGCACCGGAGATGGCATTGTTCACGAACCCTACATCAACCACAGGGGAAGCAATGTTAAAGCCAAAGAAGCTGAAGCTGTCCGTGCCTGCGCTCAGGCCGATCTGCCCGGTAACTCCGTTCTTGCCAGAGATGACAAAATCCTTGAACTGCAGGGTTGCGTCGATTCCAGTCTCTTTGGCAAACCTGCCCTCCAATTGCAAGGGACCGAAGGAGTTAAGGACATCACCCAAGCCACTTGTTTGAAACTTTGCACCAATGATGATGCCAGTTTTATCAATCATGGAAGGCGGGAAAGCAATTTCCTTCCCATAAGGTTCTTCAAATTCCAGTGAAACGTGGAATGATTCTGTGGTGGGGAGATACTCATCGCTGGCAAGTTTGAGCATAATCTGGCCCAGATCCAGCTCCAGAGGTTGGTCCAGCGGCTTGTCGTCCTGATCCACCGGGCGGAGCAGGTCAGAGTCCAGGAATAACTTGAACTCGGCGAGAGTGAGGGAGATGTCCCACCCTGATTCCTCTCCCACTTTTAGAGAGAGGGTAATCTCGATATTGGACTTATTGATGAATCCGAAGGAGAAGCCCAACGGGCCTGCCATCACCGTGTACTGGTCTGGTGTTTGCTCTCCTTCATCGCTGCTATCATCGCCCTCTAAGGCCACGGTGATGGAGATCTTCACATCGGTGATGTCATCATCACTGTTCCAGTTGTTTGGTAGAATATCCACCTGCAGGTTGATAATCTCTGTTTTGTTGAGAAAATCATTGATAGGCCCAAGGTCAAACAGCTCTTGGAACATGGGAGGTAGCTCACCCAGTCTTCTCTCTATCAATGTCTGCAGATTCACCGGGTGCCCCTTTCAGTGCTATTTCTTAGAGTTGCTTGAGTCTCCGGGATTCTTGTCATCAGGTCTTGGACCAACGACCGTATTAGCAACAGTCATGTATCCAGTGCCTTTGTTTGCAGGGTCTGATTGAATCAATTCTTCTTTCAGGGCTTCAGGTGCCGACGGAGGGAAATTGACCTTGAATGCAGGCCGTCTGATCTGGAGCCGTTGTGCTATCATGGCACCTGAAGGTGCAGGACTTTGACCGTTCTGACCACTCTGGGAGCCCTGAGCAGTGGAATCATCAGGCGGCCCCTCATAATGCGTGGTGGTCCCGACATGGTCATCAGGACGGTGTTCCTCTTGTCCTTCCTGCTCAACTTCTGCAGGTGTCCCATTTACAGGGCAGGTGGTCATCTGGGGAGCAGGCAACCAACCGATAGGGCATGCTCCTGTTGTCTGACTACTGGAATAGGATGCCTGTTTCTGGGCCAGGGAGGCAATCATCTCCTCAAGTGCCTGGGCAATCTCGGAATCAAGCGACCAAGTAGGGCTCCCTTCAACCATTCTGGCCTTGTGGTGTCGCAGCAATCTTTCCAATGTGCTTCTGGTCAACATCAGTAGTCCCCATCAATGGCAGTCAGGCATACTCGATAATCAAGGTTAACAGGGTGATATCGGTCCCAATGTTAAAAGTGAGCGGATTCAGCCGCGGGCTTCGCCCATCAAAGGGAACTCGTGCCCCATTGATCAGCACTATGGTCTCTTTTTTTATCTCATCAGGATACCATTCTATGCATGGCTTGTGGCATGTCTCAAGAGAGGAAGAAAAGAAGGCAGTCATCCCATAAATCTTTGCCTGAGGTGGAATTGCTCCAATCAGCACTTTGTAGCTATCATCAGCCTTGAAATGGGAAAAACTGCCATCATTTCTGTATGAGAAGGTCACCCTGGATATGGCCCTTGTGCAGCAATCATCTGTTTGCATAGGAGAACCCCATTGAGGAGATGCAATCGGCCCTGGATGAACGCATCTCCCAGAAAAATGCGTTCACTACTTATTACAGAAATCAGGCAGAATCCGCTCCACAATCACGCTCTCCGACATGGTGGTAGAGCAGGTGAGCTTCTCTCCCCTCTGCGAGTAAGCCAACGCCTCCGAAGGACAATCCTTCGCCAACCACCGCAGCGGAGTCAGCAGATCCCGAATCGTGGTGCGATAGGCAGAACCAATATTTTTCAAGGCGACAGTATGAGTATGTGCGTTATCGCCAGTCAGCCCTGATGAAGTAGTCTCATTCCCCAAGACTGCCGGCCCGGTATATTCGAATCCCGTTTCAGTCTTATATGCAGCCGCTAAGGTTTCTGGACCAGCCTGATACAACTGAGCACAATCCACATCCCAAGTGAAATTTGTAGTTGCAGCAGCAGCTTCTGCAGTGTAGAAGGCATTGGTCACCAGACCGGGACTCAGTGAAAGAATTGCACTGTTGGGATTGTAGGCAGCAATGGAAACGCCATGTTGCGCTTTGTCAGTTGAAGG
>CAYZFJ010000182.1:0-5703 GCA_964477705.1 uncultured Myxococcia bacterium
ATTTGGGAGTTGAAAGAGGAAAGCCTTCTGCTCCCCACCCCAAAAAAATACCGATGTAGGGGCACAGCATGCTGTGCCCTCAAGTTGCTGTAGGAACAAGAGAAACACACCACCACCAACATCCGATCAACACACCTACCCCTACCCTTTGCGTCTTCGTGTCTTAGTGTGAGGCCATCAAAAGGGCAAAAAAAAACAGGTCGGTTGCACCGCTGACGAAGGGCACGGCATGCCGTGCCCCTACAGACGTTGGGTGGTAAGTGGTGGGTGGATAGGTGAGAGATGTGGCGCAAGGCCTAAATCGTAACAGACGAGATAGGGCGCTTGAGGGCTTGGTAACATGGAATTAAAGCTTAACAGAACACACAGACGGCATGCCGTGCCCCTACAGCGGCATAGGTAATTCCACTGCCCACTGCCCACTGCCCACTGATAACTGACAACTGATTACTTCTCAGGCATGCCATGCCCCCACACCCTTATCCCTCATCACTTGTCACTTTCTCAGCGTCGCCTGCATTTCCAACCAGAGCACCATCCTCCGGCTGACCTGCAACAACTCCTGCCCCCACCGAATCTTCGCCCCTGCGATAAGCACGATAACGACGCACCAGCAGAAAAGCCGACGCCCCAACCACCAGCAGACTAATGAACTGACTGGTGGAGAGAACCCCAGGAATGACAAATCCCCGCTCCGCATCACCCCTGAACACCTCAATCACGGACCGCAGTATCGGGTAGAGCCCCAGATAGATCAGCAGAAGCTGACCATGAAAAGCCTTTCGCCTTGCAAGGAACAGCAACGCGAAAAAGATCCCCACCTCCCCAAAGGCCTCATAAATCTGAGTGGGGTGCACAGCCACACTGGACTCGGCCAGTCGATCGATGATGCCGTGCTCATACTGGTGCCGCCAGGCCATGCTTCCCTGTGGGAACTGAATCCCCAGGGGGAAATGATCAGCGGTGGGATGACCAAAGCAACAACCAGCCAAGAGGCACCCCATCCGCCCAAAAGCATGACCAAGGGCCACGCTGGGGATCAACACATCTGCCATCTGGTAAAAATTCAGTTTTCGCCGCCTGGTAAAGAGCCAGGCTGCCAGAATTGCGCCAATGAGCCCACCGTACCAGACAAGCCCACCGGAAAACACATTGAACACCTCAAAACACTGGGCATTCTCAAGGGGAAATGGGGGGGAAAACAGGGTGTTGAACTTCGCATAATCCACACATGCGTACCAGTACTGATCCGCATTCACCACGATGAACAACAGACGCGCCCCTACGAAACCGGCGAGAGCCACCCAGAAGACCGTATCAAGCACATCGTACCTGTTCACCCCTGTACGGCGGGCTTCCCGCATGGCAACAATCAGTCCCACAATAAACCCTATTGCGATCATCACACCATAGGAGTGCAGACTGAAGTCGATATTACCAATCTTTAAGGGTAACAAAATCGGATGCAATGGATGCTCCTGTCAGGGATGAAATTGAAACCTGCAGAACCACAGGTTTAATTCTGGACGAAGAGAACTTATTTACTTCTTTTGCCTTTGCCTGCACCTGCGCTGGTTGCTGCGTCAGTGTCCCCATCTCCTTCCACTGTAACTTTAGCGGGGGCAGCAGCAGCGGCGGCGGCCTGAGCAGGGATCAGCAGATCCTTTCCACGGCCGAAGATCATCTCCAGGAAGATAATGGCTACACCAATACTGATCGCCGCATCAGCAATATTGAAAGTAGGCCAGTGGTGGCCCTTGTAATACCAGTCAACAAAGTCAATCACGTACGACAAGCGGATTCGGTCTACAAAATTGCCTATAGCTCCACCCATCAGGAATCCCAGACCGGCACTGAGAAAATAGGCGTTCTTCGGAGCCTTGGCAGCCAGAAAAAGGAGCATGGCCATGGCCAGAAGAGAGACCGTAACAAAGAAGGGCACCCTCCACCAGTCATTCACACCGCTGAGGAAACCCCAGGCTGCACCCCGATTTTCCACATACCTGAATGACCAGAAACCAGGGACCACTTCTACCTGGCGCTCATGGATGGTGATCCTGTCGCCGGAGATCAGCTCTCTGGACGGATCCCGCTCTATTAAGCCATTCACAGACACGGCCCGACGGCTTACCATTCTCTGGGCCTCTTCCTGTGAGGTAAGAGAGTAGGTGGCATCAATGTAGCCGGCGATGGAGCTCCCCCCAGCCATGGCAGAAAGAGCATCCTCTGATACGGTCAGTTCAATGGGCTTGGCCTCACTCTGGCGGCCAGGAAATCTGGAGGCCAGGTTCTGCTGGGCCCAGATCTTGGTAACCTGGTCGGCCCCAAACATGGCCAGGGCAATGCCAACCAGTATCAGATACTTCTTCATACTGAAACAACCTCCAGACATCTGTCGCAAAGGGCAGCCTCACCGTCTCCCACACCAGTCACCACGAGGGAATCCACCGTATATTTCCAGCAACGCTCACACTTGATCCTGGTAGCTTTACGAACCTCTACCTGTACCTGGATCCGGCCCCCTATCTCACTTGCTGCATCGGTTGGAACGGACAACTCCTCAAGGGTAATCCCGGAGACGATGAAAAGATCAGCCAGATCATCAATCTCAAAAGACCTGAGAAATTCCACTCCTTCAGCACCTGTAGCCACTGTAATCTCTGCCTCAAGGGAGGAACCAATCAATTTGTCACGACGGGCATCCTCCAAAGCCTTGAGTACAGTCTCACGCACATCCATGAGACGCTCATAGCGCCTCTGCCTCTCAGCATCAATCAACTGGGGCATAATCTGAGGGAAGTCGGCCAGATGTATGCTCTCTGGATCGGAGGCAAGCCTTGGCAGGTAATCCCACACGTCCTCGGCGGTAAAAGCCAGCACAGGCGCCAGCACAAGGGCCATGGATCGGGCATAATTCCAGAGCACAGTCTGGGCTCCTCTACGCAGGGGGCCAGATGCTGCGCTGGCATAGAGGCGGTCCTTGAGCACGTCCATATAAAAAGCTGACAGATCCCTGGAACACACCTCCACCGTGCCATGATAGATCTGATGGAACTCAAAAGTCTCATAGGCCCGTTTTACCTTATCCAGATAAAGCTGGAGCCTCCCCATGGCCCACTGATCAATGTCATTCATCTCATCAACAGGGATTTGATCAGTATCAGGGTTAAAATCGCTCAGGTTCCCGAGGAGGAATCGGAAGGTGTTTCTGATCTTGCGGTAAGCTTCCGTGATCCTGTCCAGAATCTCGTTAGAGATCCTGATATCATCACGGTAATCCTCGGCGGCCACCCACAGCCTGAGGATCTCGGCACCACTGCGGGAGATGATCTTGTCAGGCTTCACATCATTACCAAGGGATTTAGACATCTTCCGCCCCGCTCCATCCACGGTGAACCCATGGGTGAGCACGGTCTTGAAAGGAGCCTTCCCCCTGGTGGCCAGGGCAGCAATAAGAGATGACTGGAACCAGCCCCGGTGCTGATCGCTCCCTTCAAGGTAGAGATCGCAGGGAATGGGCCACCCCTCTCTGTCTTCCAAGACGGCAGACCAGGACACGCCCGAGTCCCACCACACATCAAGGATATCTTTTTCAAGACGGAAGCTGGTGCCATGGCAATCGGGACAGGAAGTCCCCGCAGGGAGCAGCCTGGCCGGGTCCCACTCAAACCACACATCGGCCCCGTGCTCTGCAAAGATGTCGGCCACATGATAGGCGATCTCTGCAGATATAACAGGCGTATCGCACTTGGTACAATATGCTGCCGGGATGGGTACTCCCCAGATACGCTGCCTGGAGATGCACCAGTCAGGCCTGTTCTCCAGCATGCCATTCATCCGATCCCGGCCCCACTTGGGCACAAAGCTTACGGACTTAGCTACCACGTCCAGAGCCTTGTCCCGCAAATCATTCTCCTTCATGGAGATGAACCACTGCTCGGTGGCTCTGAAAATAATCGGTTTTTTACAGCGCCAGCAATGGGGATAGGTGTGCTCTACCGATTCACCGGGCTTATTGAGCAGAGCACCAGCCGCCTGCAGCGCTTCCACCACGAGCGGGTTAGCCTGGAACACATGAACCCCTTCCCACTGGGGAACATCCCGGGTGTAGCGGCCCCGGTCATCAACAGGGGCATAAGCATCGAGCCCATTGGCTCTCCCCAGGTCGTAGTCTTCGGCACCGTGGCCTGGGGCGATATGAACGCAACCTGTGCCCGTATCCATGGTTACGAAATCGGCAGTCAGAATCACAGAATCCCGCTCATACAAGGGATGGCGCACCTTGCCTCCCACGATCAAGTCTGCCTTGAAGCGGCCAAGAATCATGGAACTAACTCCATCGGAGGAGGCTCCGCCGGCCGGGGCGACTCCGGCAGCCTTAGCCACTGATTCAGCAAGCACCTCCGCCACAACCACTGCCGGCCTTCCCTCACCCAGATCAAGGAGGCAGTAAGTGGCGTCGGGATGGAGGGCCACAGCCAGGTTGGCGGGAATGGTCCATGGCGTAGTGGTCCAGATGGCTACGGCCAGCTCCTTGCCTGGAGCCATGGCCACCAGCTCCGCAGGTGGCTCGTTCATCCTGAATGTCACATAGATGCTGGGTGAGGAGTGGGTCTCATATTCAACCTCAGCCTCAGCGAGAGCTGTCTGACACGAAGCGCACCAATAGACAGGCTTCTTCCCCCGATACAGCCCTCCATTCTTAATCACATTACCGAGCTCCCGGGCAATCACCGCCTCATACCGGTAATCCATGGTGAGATACGGCTCATCCCATTCACCCAATATACCCAATCGCTTAAAGCCTTCACGCTGCTTAGCGACAAATTCCCCGGCATAGACTCGACACTGACGACGAAAATCAGCCACCGACATGGAGGCTTTCTTCTCGCCTAGCTGCCGATCAACCTGAAGCTCAATGGGGAGGCCATGACAGTCCCACCCTGGTATATACTTGCAGTTGAAACCATCCATGCGCTTGTAGCGGACTACAAAATCCTTGAGCAACTTATTGAGCACGTGGCCAATGTGGATGCTGCCGTTGGCATAGGGAGGGCCATCATGGAGCACATAGCGAGGGCTATCGGCTCTCTTCTGGAGGATCAAGGCGTTGAGATCAGCATCTTCCCACCGTTTCAGGAACTGAGGCTCACGCTTGGCCAGATCCGCCCTCATGGGGAAGTCAGTTTTCGGTAAATTCAGTGTTTCTTTATAGTCCACAGATTAAACTCCGATTGCGAAGTGATAACAGTAATATCCGATAGAAAGGTGTCAAGGAGATGCCTGCACCCGGGCAATGGAGACAGGTCGACGTTTCCATATTCGGACCAGAGCATAACCGCAACATATATCACAAGGTCAAGAGAATTGATATCTGTTACGATTGGCCATAACCCCCCATTAAAATTAAGCAGGGTGCGTTTTGTAAATGCGCACTTTTATTTTTAATTCACACGAAGGCACGAAGACACGCATTCGTGTTCTTTTAAGGTAAGTAGATTTCCAAAAATTGTTTAGGCGGGTTGGGTGCACCGCTGACGAAGGGCACGGCATGCCGTGCCCCTACAGACGTTGGGAGGGATGGGGAATAAGTGGTAGTGACCCATATTGTTCCTTGCGCCTGATGGCCTCACACGAAGACACGAAGACACGAAGTTAGGAGGGTGATGGCGGGAGAGGTGGTTGTTGCGGAGGGCAATTGAG
>CAYZFJ010000183.1:0-5703 GCA_964477705.1 uncultured Myxococcia bacterium
GCTTGGTGATATGGAATTGAAGCTTAACAGAACACACATACGGCATGCCGTGCCCCTTGTATGCATGCAGGTCAACCTTGCCCCTCGCACCTCCCAACTTCCCCGGCCAAGCAACTTGACTTTTCTAAGGTTCAGGGCTTATACTTACAAGGATTTTTGGTAGAGGAAACAAGCTGGCAGAAGCAGTAAATCTATAAGTTTTTTATTCAGCTTTAGGTCAAACGCTCCCATTAATGCCTAATTATTTTCCTTCAATTGTTTGATTAATCATTTGTTGGCCACTTTTTTCAGTGTGGCTGGGAAGTGATGTAACGAATTAATATTTTTTATCTACAAGACAAACAACTACATCCCCATGTTTGCCAACAGTGCCCGGCAGCCTTGTGCCCCGTATCTGCCAATGGAGTGATTGAATGAGTAAAACGACTCTGTCCGATTTGAAATGGATTATAAACCAAGATAAAAAACCTAAGGCATGTGTTGCCCCCACACTTTTTTCTCCAGAAGTGGCTCGCAAAACCCGTGGGTTCCACAGGCAGATTCCCGGATTCCGCATGACCCCTCTCCGCTGTTTACCAAACCTGGCTCACATGTTTAATGTGGGAGGCATCTGGGTTAAGGACGAATCGGTCCGCATGCAGCTCAATTCATTCAAGGTTCTTGGTGGCTCCTACGCTGTCTATAAGTATATTAAACAACTTGCCGGCTGCCAGGACAAAGAGATGACCTATGAAGAGCTGGTCAGTCCGGAGCTGAAGCAGAAGCTGGGCAAGCTGGTTTTTGCCACCGCCACTGACGGCAACCACGGCAGGGGAGTCGCTTGGGCCGCCAGCAAGCTGGGCTTTGAGAGCGTGATCTATGTACACGCTGAGACATCCAAACCCAGAATCGATGCTATCCGCGGTTATGGAGCCACTGTCCACATTGTTGAAGGCAACTACGATGATGCAGTCCAGCAGGTTCAAGATGACGCCTTAGCAAACGGATGGACCATCGTTTCAGATACTTCATGGGACGGCTACACTCAGATTCCCACCTGGATTATGCAGGGATACTGCACCTTGCTGGGTGAGGCACAGGAGCAATTTGCCGGGCAGGGCATCTCTCGCCCAACCCATGTTTTTGTACAAGCTGGTGTAGGTGCTCTGGCTGCAGCCGTGGTTGGATACTACCATTCCCTCTTCCCTGACAATCCCCCCAAGTGTATTGTGGTTGAGCCAGAGAAGGCTGAGTGCCTCTACCAGTCAGCCCTTGCCGGAAACGGGGAGCCTGTGGAAGTAACCGGGAAACTGGATACAATCATGGCTGGTCTTGCCTGTGGCAAACCGAGTCCAATCGCATGGGAAATCCTCAAAGAATGCGCCGATTGCTTTGTAACCTGCCCCGACTATGTGGCTGCCAAAGGAATGCGTGTGTATGCTACCCCACTCCATGGGGACCCTTTCATTATCTCCGGTGAGTCTGGTGCAGTTACTCTGGGTGCCATGATCTCCATTCTGAGAGAAAGTGGCGCTGAAGACCTGCGCAACTTCCTGCAGATTGACCAGAGCTCACAGGTTCTTTTTGTTAATACTGAAGGCAATACGGATCCCATCCATTTCCGACAGATCATCTGGGAAGGTGCCAATCCGGTTCCCCACAAGTACTGGACAAACCTGCCTGACAACCGATGATGGTGCGGCAGTAATGACAGTAGACATTCTGGGGGACTAACCGGGATATGTGGGGAAAGACCATACGAAGCGAATGTTGCGCCAGGGTATGAAATTGGGGAAGGTGGGGGTATGACAAGACTGGGGATTTAGGTCGGATTGCTGACACACCGCACTCTGGCCAGAATGCCTGGGCTCTTCAGGTAAACCCTTCCGGTCCGAATATCAACTGCGAATATCTCACCGGTGTCCATTATAGTGGAAGACCAGAACATGACCGGCGCTCCCCCCTCTGAATTTGTATAACCGAACAGTTCGGCACATGCCTCATGCTGCATACATGAAGTGCACAGTCCCTCTTCGGCCGCTTCCACATCCCCGTCGCAATACCCTAATAAATCCTTGTAGTTTTGAAGTGTGGGCAGGGAATACCCTTCGTGAGCGGCACAGGCAGCAGTGGCATCATCGTGATTCAACTCCTGTGTATACACATACTGGCACCCATCATGCAGGCAAATCTCCATCTCTAGCGGGCCAGGTTCCGTACACCACAGAAGGCTCATCGTACTTTCTCCCAACGCCAGAACCTGCGTCAGCGGCTCCCCTTTACCGCACCACCCCTCATCAACGGTGCCATCACAATTGTTATCTATGCCATCCACGATCTCACCAGCGATGGGGTTGATACGGGGATCCATTGGTGCACAATCATCCTCGTTTGAGACCCTGTCCCCATCCCAGTCACCCGAATAAGCGGCAACACAAGTTACGCCATCATCAAGGAGAAGCTGAAGGAGCGGCTCGAGTGGTGCACAATCCTCCCCATTAGGCACCCCGTCTCCATCCCAGTCATCAACATCGGGCAAGCAAGCGTCCAATTCCTCAATATAGAGTTGGAACTCCAGGTCAAGGGGGGCACAATCTTCGCCATTAGGCACCCCGTCCCCGTCCCAGTCATCCGAATCAGCCACACAGGTTTCACCATCTACCAGCAGGAACTGGAGGCCAGAGTCTTTAGGTGCACAATCCTCCCCATTGGGCATCCCATCTCCATCCCAGTCATCCGAATCAGCAACACAATCACCGCTTTCCAACAACACCACCCCCAGGGGATCCCTAGGCGCACAGTCTTCCTCATTGGGCACCCCATCCCCATCCCAGTCATTGGATTCAATAGCCACACAGGTAATACCGTCCTCCAGCAGGTAACCAAGCAACACATTTCCTGGGGCACAATCCTCCTCGTTGGGGATCCCATCTCCGTCCATGTCATCATCTTCACTGTTGAGAATTCCGTCCCCGTCGGTATCAAGCACTGTAGAGATGTTGGGCATGATCAAATCGGTAACAAATATGGAAAGATAGCCCTCAAGATTATCTGAGCAAACGAGGGGGTCCATATATGGCAGCTCATATACCAACTGATTCAGCCATGCCCCATCTGAGATAATACCATCATCTTCCAGATCCTGGGCAATGTCATCCAGCAACATGAAGACTGAGTGTTCATTCCTGCCTGTCTTGCTGATCAAGCAGGAGAGGCCGAGCAGATAGGCATTATCCGGAGTGTCTCCCCCGCTTAATGACATGAATTGACCCGAGCCCACATCATCTCCTAGCGGGTGATTAACAACCATACTCAATCCCTCACGCAACTCTGCTTCAGCAGCGGCAATAGCATCCTTCGCGTTCATTCCACCGCTGGTGATCAACTTTTTAGCCCTGAGGTGAGTAAGATGAGTCACAACATTGATATTCATCTGCACATCACCCCCCATCTTCTTCTGTCGATCTGGTATGGCAGCGACGGCTTTCAATATATATTCACCAACGCTCTCTTTAGCAGAAATTTCCTGAAAGAACTTCCCTTCCGCTTCCAGGTAAACAAAGGCAGCCTCTGCACCCGCTGCTCTGGGTATTGAAACCATGAAGTATCCATTGTCAGAACCCACGCTGGCTTCAACCGATGTGTCATCAGGATTTTCTCCCGATTTGGTGGTCCCCACAACGGTCAGTTTAGCGCCGGCAACATAAGGCCCCTTTTCTGCAACCCCCCACAACTGGAGGTTTTCTTGAGGTTCTTCATTTTCTTCAGCACACGACATCAGCAGCGCACCCATCACTCCCAAAGCAATGGTAACCTGGAAAGCGATCCCCAAAACCAGGTTCCTGCCCAGGTTGTCAGCTCGTGCACCCACCCTCACCCTCACCCTCTCCCTCTCCCCCGCTCTCTTCCCCGCCCCTGCTGAGATTGCCCATTTTGAGAAAACAGACCGCCATAGCGTCTGAGATGATGCCCACACTTTCATTATCCAGCTCCTTCAGTTCAGTCTTTGCTGCCCCATTTACCAAGTGGTATATCTGTTTCCGTTCAGTGGATGGCCTTATTCCTATACTCACTAACCAGAGCAGCTACAAATATTTTATTGCTGCCCCCCCACTTTAGCCTACCATACCACGCAAGGTACCTCATGTCCTGACAACAGCTACATTTATGTAGTGGCGTGCTACTCCCGTTATGTCTCGCTGTCAGACCTTTCCAGGACACGCCCGAAAGGTAAAAGAGGCTCATTGAGCGCATGAAGATGTTGCCATCATGACAATCTTATGCGAATCTCTTGCACCTAAAAATCAAATCAGGAGCAGTATTCATGGTTAAGTCAGATAGAAAGCGGGTAACCCTCATTGCTGCCCTGCTCATGACCTTCTGGGGCACAGGTATGAGCCATATTGCTGTAGCGAATGGGACGACCAATAACATTGAGGCTGCCGTTGCCCCCCAGGGAGAAAAGGCAAACCCGACTCCGGACGAAGGCGGTATCAAGATTTCGGAGACAAATTTCGAACTGGGGTGGGGAGAGCTGAAGCACCTCACCATAGAGCAACTACCAGCCAACATAACCAATCATGAAGTCTTCTGGGTATCTGACAATCCTAAGGTGGCTGTGGTTGATAACCTGGGGATTGTGAGGGCGGTAGGCAATGGTTCGGCCAATATCACAGTTGAGACAGTTGAAGGGGGATTCCGTAAAACTGTTACTGCGAATGTGGCAGTTGAACCGACCAGCATCACGGCTACACCCAACGAAGCGATCATGGAGCCTGGTCAGACCCGGCAGTTAACCATAGCAGTGACTCCCGAGCAGATTGAGGCCCCCACCATCCTGGTTCAGGTGTCTGACACCAATGTGGCCTCCATAGACGAGAACATGGTAATCACCGCCCATGCTCCAGGCAGCTCCACAATCACTCTCACCACCTGGAATGGCAAATATGCCACCCAGTGCAATGCCAAGGTGGTCATTCCAGTCAAAGGCGTGACCATAACCCCGACCTCCTTGTTTTTGAAGATTGGTGAAACACAAAAGTTCACAGCTTCGATTACACCTGCCGACGCTAGTAACCAGAACCTTATCTGGCGTTCCAGTAACTCGGGAAAAGTGGCCATTGATGATGATGGTAAGGCTATCGCGGTAGATGATTCAGGCAGCGCCACAATCACCGTCTCCTCGCAGGATGGCCATTTTTCAGCCTCTGCTGACGTGCAACTGGCCCTGTATGAATTTACCACCCACACATTTACCCCATGCGGACAGACTGGAAGAAGCGGGCCCACCATAGACCAGTGCAAAGGGGCATACTCCTCCGCACCATGGGCACATAACACCAAATTCTTCGGGGTGAACCAGGGGATTCAGAGGTGGGTTGTTCCTGCAACCAGCGATTACCGCATTGATGTGTATGGAGCTCAGGGAGGAACCGGCAGTGAGCTCACCGGTGGGCTGGGGGCGAGAATTATGGGCATTGTCAGGCTGGTACAGGGCGACACTATCAACATCCTGGTCGGGCAACAGGGGAGCCGGGGCAGTTATGGGGGCGCTGGCGGCGGCGGCGGCTCCTTTGTGTTCGCCGACGTGTCTGCACCTTATCCCATTATTGCGGCTGGTGGCGGCGGTGGCGGGTCCGATGAGGCTTCAGGCAATTCTCCCGATAGAAACGGGCAGACCACTGTTTATGGAACATCAGGAGCCAACTTCGACAATGTGATGGG
>CAYZFJ010000184.1:0-5640 GCA_964477705.1 uncultured Myxococcia bacterium
GAGGCGAGAACGGTGGTGGCGGCCACTCCGGTAAACATGGTGCAGGCGGTGCGGGCTGGCTGAGTAATGGCGTGGGAGATTCATGTGGGGAGTGTATTGGCCCCAACGGTAATGGACAGGCGCCTCGTTCTGGCGGCCTTGGCGGCGCACAGAGTGTTGACTGGAATGGGGCATCCCGCCATGGTGGTTTTGGTGGTGGAGGTGCGGGTGGGCGGTCTGCTGGTGGTGGAGGTGGCTACTCTGGTGGTGGTGGCTCCAATGGTGACGGTTCATCCAACGATGGCGCAGGGGGTGGCGGTTCTTACAATGGGGGCGCAAGCCAGATCAACCTGGCAGGTAAGAATTTCGGCCATGGAAAAGTGATCATCACCAAGCTGTGATTTGTCTTCTGAAACGCCTCCCTGCCCCCCCTCGCCTGCTCTCCCCTATTATCCAGTTGATAGTTTAGTTTGCCTCTCAACCCGACCTCAAGTAACCAGCCATAATAACCTGGAGCGCTTTCACTTCCATTGTGTTGAAAACCAAACCAACTTATACCCACCCACACCCAATCGACTATGGGACAACAGGGTCACATCATAATGATTGGTGCCCATAGGTAACCGAACATACATGAAGAACCCTCAGGGCAACCAACAAACTAACCATTGCTTGACATGCAAAAGTTTGCCATGGAGACATTCTTTATTCAAAAGTTCAACATTATCCCTGTCGGTCCAATAATCGTCATGATCGGCCTGCTCACTTGCACATGGCTTAAGGCAGGATGTGACAGCTTCACCCCTTTTGAAACCATCCTGCCCAAAGAAGAACAAGACTTCACTCTCCGTCAATTGGGAATTCTCAAGGCACGTCCAGAACCCGATTCTTTCCCGTGGAAGCTGGCAATCATTACCGACACACACACGGGCTACAATAACGTGGTGGACATTATCAATCAGGTGAATGCCATGGACGACATAGAACTGGTCCTGGTAATAGGGGACATGACCGATTTTGGCCTCCGTGAAGAATACCGGGCGATTCTACATATCCTGAGTGAGTTACAGAGACCATTTTTCACAGCCATCGGCAATCGTGACGCCTTATCAAACGGTAAAGAGATTTACACATCCATGTTCGGAGCTTTCAATTACTCCTTTCATTTTGGAGGGTTGAAACTGGTGCTATTTAATAACAACACCCTGGAGTTCAGCCCGGACACACCAGACATGGAGTGGCTCCACAGTGAGCTCTCTGCCTCCGCCGAGCCAGTGCTGGCTGCTGCCCACATGCCGCCAACAGCCAGGCTGACGGACGCTTTGGCCTCCCATAAGAACACTATCGCCTTTGTAGGCGGCAATGCCCACGAGACCCGGTTTAACACAGAGCCACTGCCTGTGTTCATTGCCCCGCATGGAGCAAGAGGCCGTTTCGCCATTGGTGAGATATTTGAAGATCATATTCAGTTTTCAACCTGCGAAGGTTGGGTTTGTGAAGGAGTTGAGTAGCAGTGGCGCCCTGTGCACTGAGACAAATGGCCACAGGTTTGTTCCTGCTCCTGTGTGTAGGCGTGGGTGCTGTTGCCAACGCTGGTGCCAGTACCAACCCCAGTGAAGATTCTAGTGCCAGTGCCAAGATTGAGACTAGGGCCTCTACCCAGGCAGTCAGCGTCCCCAGGCAATCCTATGGGGCAGATTTATCTGAATCTCCCATTAAAGAGAGTGTACTGAACCTTATCTTGCCTGACTTTGCTAAGCTCCAGTCCGGTGGCTGGTTCGGCTTGGCAACTGCCGGTCTGGGATACGAATTTTTCAATGACAATATGAATCTGTCCATGTATTACGGTTTTCTACCAGCCTCCATGGGAGGAAATACTGTCCATAGTCTGTCATGGAAGCTGGACCTGCGACCGGCCACCATCAAGGTGGGAGAAGCAGAGTGGGAGGTGATTACCTTTGGCTTGGGATTTATCTATGGTTTTGGGGAGAGTATGTTTTTAAGATTGCCCAATCGGTATCCCAGGGGATATTACCTGCCTACTGCGGTGCGACTGATAGGAGCGCTGGGCAGTGAATTTCGCGTTGGAGCTGGTGAGCAGATCCAGGATGGTGGCTCTTTTATCACCTCTCAGGCAGCATTTGTAGAGTTGGTCACCATAGACCAGTATTTCAAAATGTGGATCACCCAGTTTAGCTCTGTACCGTTGTCCCTACCTTTCTCCCTGGCAATCGGATACCGCCTGGGGTTTTAGTCTGCCCACATCCAGGAGTGGACACAAACAGGTCTGATGTCTAAGTTATTGCAGACCGAGGAGCAACTGCTTGCAGCCCATTCCCATTGGGTAGCGGAGCCGTCTCCCCCACGCAGCAAAACAATACTGCTGGCCGAATCCAAATGACGAAAGGTTTAAACCATGCAGATCATACCAGCTACCCCAGCCAATGCCTTCGACACACTGGAACCGGGAGTTCACAAGATTCTCAAAGTGAAGACACCTGCGCTGGAGGTGATTGAACTTCATGTGGATCCAGGACATGCCCTCAAGTCCCACGATATGCCATCAAAGGTAGTATTCTATCTTTTAGAGGGAGAGGGGGTATTCACCTACACTGACCAGAAGAGCACCAACAGCGAGCATATCAGTCACCACGTTGTCGGTGAAATGATCCACATTGATCCAGGTATCCCCAGATTCTGGGCAAACCAATCCAAGACCCTGCTCAAGCTCCTGGTCATCAAGAGCCTAACAGAAACAGAGCCAGCCTGACTGGCTGCACGGAGCTCTAAAGGGCGAGCGCCTCTCGCCTCTACACACCCTGCTCCCACTTTCAACTCTACTCTTTTAACCTGCAACTCATTTACAAGCTGTGATTGCCATGGGCGCCTGCGCTTAACTCAACCTGCATGAACACACCGAAGTCAGGTGATTGATGGCTCATATCTACATCGAACAGATCACCCTGCAATCGGATTTTGGAAAAATGAGTTGGCATGTATGTGAGCGATAGGGAAGCCCGCTCCTGACTATGGGGCCACCCCCCTGCCACATGATGGTCATGATCCAGGTGGGAATCCAGCTCCAAATTCAACTCGGTATGGAGATCAGTGTCGTAGGGAAAGTCCCCATCCCCCACCATTCGAGTATAGTCGCCCCTTAATCCTGCCATCCAGCGTTGGGATAGCTGCAAATCCAACTGGACATAACCACCCCAATCCCGCACCCTGTCCAGTGGCACCTGTGTTTCTCGCAGCATCCCCTCGACGGTCAGTGCCATGACAAAATGGTCCCCATGGCCCATGGGTCTCCACTTCAGGTATAGATCCCCGCCGAACAGGGCAGCTTGCTTATCAGGTGCGAATGGGCTCAGGCCCAATGCGCCACTTGCCCCAGCCATAAGTGACCAGTTAGATGTTAAATTGAAGAGGTTTTCAAGCCTGGCCACATAAAGAAAATCCTCTACTCCATCCAATATGCCCGAACTGTTCATCTCCACAGTACCGAAGGTGGAGGAGTTTAACTCAGAGGCATCACTGGACGTGAATGCTTCAGCAATAATCCTGGAAGACCAGGGGAGGGGGAGTACGGCAGATATTTCAGCTCCCGCACCGCTAAAGTGCTCCTCAGCCATGAATCTGGTCTGTACCAGGGGGGGGTTCACAAAATTCCATGAATGGAGATGTCGGGGATTGTGCCTCCCGAAGGCCACATGGAAATAGCCTGCCCGGGCCTGCAGGTTTGCTGGCAGAGCCAGGGTGGTGAGGAAGGCCTCTTCCAGATGAAGGTGAGTAAGCTGCAAGAACATATCGAAACGGAAGAAGCGATCTACAGTGCCAGCGACACCCATTTCCAGTGCTTGCAGACTAAACCCGTTCTCGTCTATGGCATGACCTCCCTGACGAGTGCGCTCATCGGTGGAAAACCAGCCGAAACCGCTATCCAGAACGAAATTGAAAACAGGGTTTGGGTTCAGTTTGCCAGATGGCACAGCGTCAGATGCGGTAGTTGCCAGAGGGGTGCCAGGAAATGTACAGGACGATGTCTGATGATCATGACCGTGCTGTTGCTGATAGAGGATGGGGTGGGGGTGGTTATGAGAGTGGGCATGTGAATCAGCGGTGTCATCCGGCTCTGTGGTGTGCTCCAGCTCACCCTCTTCCCCCTCTTCTCTATGCAGTTGGCAGGCATCAGCCACTGGGAGTTCTCCAAGTCCGCCCGATACCATGAGGAATCCTGCCGTTACCCAGAGGGCCTTGAGCAGAATCCGCCCCCCGACACCTGTAGGTACACTCCCCTTAAAAGCACCACACAAGTCGGTAATATTTTGATAATTTTCAGGATTCATAACTGGTTGTGTCATCCATTTGGGGTAATAGCACACTTGGAGCAGGTGCCATGAAGGGTCAATTCGTGGCTTCTCATGGTGAAACCGTCTGGCAGGAGACGTGATGGGTCACCGCTGCACCCGTCAATATCAAAAGTTCTGGTACACTGTTCACAATAAAAATGGTGGTGGTGGTCTAGGTGCGCCAGCTCATATCTGGCGTTTCCAGCAATGGTGATGGTGGTAAGCCACCCCTCATCCACAAACTCCCGGAGGGCACGATAGACCGTGGCTATACCCATGGATGACATCTGCTTGCGGGCTGACTGGGCAACTTCCTGGGGACTGAGCGGTCTGCCGGCCGAAAGTATGACCTGCCTGATTAATTCTTTTTGTCGGGTGTTCCGTTTCAAACCCAAGCTCCTTATCCAACTCCAACTCCAGCCCCCCCTGCAGGCAAACCAGCCTGCCCAGAACGCACATCGACACCTGATAATGCATTATCAATATCATTTCAAGCATTAATTTAAATTTTGGTTCAAGGTGAACACCGAACTTGAGGCATTAGGGATGATCGACGAATTGCTCATAGATGAAGATTTCAAGCACGCAGAGAATAAAGCTTCTTTTCTTGATGATGACAGCCTGTGAAATGAGTAGCTGAGAGACTGAGAGGAGAGTGAGGGAGGGCAGGAGGGAGGGGGGTCTATCCTTAAACGATACCAGCGTGCTCGAGGTCTTCGATTGGTACGCCAACGGACAGGAGCAATTCTCGATCGTATCCGTTGATGGCTGCATATTCTGGCAGAATTTCAAGAAATTCATCCCTCAGTGCTGGGGGAGCAACAGCTTTGCCCGACAGCTCCAACTGCTTCTTCTTGACCAGAAGCCGGGCACGCTCAGAGGGGAGGAGTGGCACTTCTTTTTCTATAGAACCGACGCGCTTACCATCATCAAATAAGGGGACGAGGCGTATTCTGGTTCCCCGCTCCAGGTCGGCAGCAACCACATCCATCTTGATTGAGGTTTTCCCGCCACTCAGGCTCTTAAGGTATTTGTTGAAAATACTGCGCTGCCGCCTGACCAGTTGTCCCTTTTCCCTGATACTCTCAGAGAGAGTTCTCTGGTAACCAGATTTTTTCCTGGGCGAACTTGACTTGGTAGTGCCACTTTTCCTTAAACTCGGCACATCGGCTTTTGCGGCCGCACTGGTTTCCTGGGTACCGGTCCCAGTGGCTGGCTTTTCAAGCCTGGGTCTTCCTCTCCCTCGCTTCACTGTACCCGAAGCTGTCTGAGACGAAGCTTTAACATTTTCTTCTGTACAGGCTGAACCATC
>CAYZFJ010000185.1:0-5608 GCA_964477705.1 uncultured Myxococcia bacterium
GAATTCAGGGGTGGCTTCGGTGAGCGCCTCCGGTCTGGTGACTGGTGTGTCTATAGGCGATGCTACTATTACGGTGACCACGGCTGATGGTGATCGCACCGCTGCTGCAACAGTTTGGGTGATCAATGTGCCGACAGGGTATAGGTTGATTCCAGCGGGCACCTTCACCATGGGCAGCCCTTTGAATGAGTTGGGTCACCACAACATCGAGACCCAGCATCAGGTTACCCTGACCCGATCTTTCCTAATGAAGATCACGGAGGTAACCCAGGGGGAGTGGCAAACCTTGATGGGGTATAATCCAGCTGATTTCAAGACATGTGGAACCAATTGCCCGGTTTATATGGTCAATTGGTATGAGGCATTGGCCTACGCCAACGCTCTCTCTGCTGCTGAGGGATTAGCTCAATGCTTTGATTGCACAGGTAGCGATACTAGCGTGAGATGTAGCCTCAAGGCGCAATACACAAAGCACCAGGACTGCCTGGGCTATCGACTGCCCACAGAGGCAGAGTGGGAGTATGCGGCCCGGGCAGGGACGACGACTGCGTTTCATACGGGAGAGATAACAGGTACGCAAACCTGCTCCAACATGAACGCTGCAGGTTGGTATTACGGTGATTCAGGCGGTTACCCCCATGCTGTTAGGGGCAAATCGGCTAACCCCTGGGGCTTGTACGACATGCACGGCAACGTGAGAGAGTGGACCTGGGACTGGTATACGTCAGATATAACAGCACTGACAACAGACCCAGCAGGGCCTTCTGTAGGCTCGAACCGCGTTGTACGGGGTGGCGCCTTTTTCGATTACGCCGAGTCCTGCAGGGCTGCGAGTCGTCGCAACAGCCCCCCCGGCAACCGCAACGACACCGGGTTCCGCCTTGCCAGGTCGCTATAGACCTGATGCACAATGCCCGGTCGTAATTGAATATAATGTGTAGGGGTGAGGGGGGATTGGCCGGCTGGAAGCCGGCGCTCCCAGCGGGGGCAGTGGGGGCTTTGCCGGCGCTACCAGTACAGGTATTTTATTGAGAACTGGGTTATCCAGTCAGGATTCGGGTAGTAGCCGCCGATGTTTATGGGGTAGCCAAAATGCAGCCTGAGAATGATTGGGCCAAGCCTTGCGTTGAAGCCCGCAGCGAGAGCTAAAGTTCTATTATCCCATACACTGCCATACTCGTTGAACACGGAACCGAAATCGGTGCCCATCACCCCCTCTATGTCATTAATGAATGCAAGGGCGATGATCCTGTTAAGGGGAAATTTCAGCTCCAGGTTTGATACCAGGTAGTGGGCACCCCTGGTGTAGGGATCATTATAATAGAGGCCGCGCAGATTATCCCATGACGTTACCCGAAAATCCCTGATAAACCGGTTCGAGAGATTGCTGCCTCCAGCGAACCTGAATCCGATATTCGCCCTGGCAGCGAGACGAAAGTACTGCTGAAAGTCGAAATTAACCGTTGCCTCCAGCTCCTCAGTCCCACCACCTATGGGATACCCCAGCTCTGTCCGTAAATCCAGGCTGTTGCCTGATACTGGGCCTGTATCGAACTGGTAGCGCAAGCCGTTATATCCCAATCCCAGACCTGCCACCACCGCAGGGAACGGACCTCCAAAGTCATTCTCCCACCGGGTGGCGTCTTCATTGTTCAGGGCAAATGGTGGATCCCTGTATCGGCCTTCTGCTGCTATGGAAGCAGAGACCTGGGTAAAACTGCTCAGAGGCCATGCTATTAAGCCCCGTGCTCCAAATTGTCGTTCCAGAAAATACTCTCCAAACAGGAATGGCGATTCGGTCTGGATGTCTTTTCTAGACACGATGATGTGGTAAAGCTCCCCTCCCCAGTTGAGTCGGTTTGTGCGATTCAGGTAGAGCAGATTGGCATCGATGAGGTCCAGAGAGCCATATCCGGCTGCCTGGAAAAATATTAACCGGTCCCGCATCCGATCCGATGCGGAGAGCTGTCCAAATCCGAAGAGACCGGTAGTCGCTGCCAGCATCAATTGATCCACCCTCCATGACTTGAATTGCCATGGGTTGTATTGGGTGCTCAGTTGGGATACCGGTTCTTCAGGGAGGAGCCAAGGCTTTGCGTCTGGCCTCAAGAGGGCTGTCCACTCAGGTCCTGTTCGGCGCAGATGCTTTTCTGAGACTGCGGTAAGGATGGGGCGGCCCCTTTTAATTGTCTTGCCATAGATTACTACAGAACCGTCCGACCCCACTGCAGGCTGTGGTTCCCATAAACCCGTCTGATGTAAGGTAACCTGCTCTATAGTCCAGTCAGGCTCGCTATGGTTGGGCTCCGTTTGGTTGTTGAGCTTCAAAAGGAAAAATTGGGATATGCCGTTTTCGGCTGTTGAAGAGAAGATTATGCGTTCTGGTGTGATGAATCTGGGGCCTGCATGGTTTCCAGTTCCCGCGCCTGTTTCCTTGTCGGTGAGGGGAATGGGACGGGGATAACGCTCCGTGGGGGCTGGAGCTCTGTTGCCGGTTTCGCCACCCATATCTTCACTGGCCGGTGGTGGAGGGCCATCTGCCTTGCCATTGCCCCCTCCTTGTGCATCTCCTTGGACACCTACTGTTCGGGTGTCAATTCTCCTTTTTCTCGCTTCAGGACCATATCCAACGGACAAGAGGAAGAGCTTGTACGATGCGTCTTCTGTAGCATCTGCACTATAAACAATTCCCCGTTCTCCCCAATCCAGTTCTCTCACTGAATATGGATCATCAGTGATCCGGGTTAACTTGCCTGTCTCCAGGTCGAGCACCCAGATGTTCTGGCGCCCGTCTCTTCCCAGACCTACAAATGCGACCTCTGCCTCATCGGGCGAGAAGGTTGGGTTGCTCACTTCCAGTATCCCTTCCCGTCTGGGATCAAATCGTGTCTTTGGGCCTGTCAGCACAATCTGCGGCATACCTGTGTGGCTCTCTCTCACCGCATATTTCTGGAATTCCACAATGTCTTTGCCCCTGAATCGGCCTGAGTAGCCAAGAATGGACCTGCCAGCGGCAAAGTTGCGTCGATCAAAAGGGTGGAGTGAGTTGAGGCCTGGGCGGTCGTCTTCAGTCAGCTTAATGGGAGTGGACTCCGGGTAATTGAGGGGGGTGACCTCTAAATAGGTAGTGCCTGTGTGGGGATCTATGCTTCTGAAAAGGGTTATGGACCCACTAGGATCAATCACAAAACGATCGGTAAATCGGTCGTTGTTACCATCAGCAAGAACAAAGTCCTTATATATCAACGTCTCGGATGCTCCTTGTGATGCTGAAGCGCAGCCGAAATTTTTTTGTGTCCAATCTGTGAATCTCTCCTGAATGAGCTCAGGTGATTCTCCGGTGAGGGTGGCAATTAATGCCGGGAATGTGAGCTCCGAAACTGGGGGAGCAGCGCTGCTTGTGCCTGCTTCTACAACGGGAGACCCAGCAGCCCCATCGGGAGCCTCAGCCTCTTTATCCCGGTTGCCCGCAGTGACCATCCTCCACGATTCCCGCAGAATTCCCCTGAGAAGGTCATCTCCATAGGTCTCGGCCAGAAAATGGACCTTGGCATGACCGATCTTGTAAAGCTGCACATAGGACCAGATGTCCTGCCCAAAAAATGGATAAAGCCAGTATCCATATTCAGGGAGCGGATTACGCAGCACGTCTCGCATGTATGCCCTCGTCTCGTCATCCAACTGGCCTTGCCAGGCGTGGTGTTCGGCCAAGCCTTCAATGAACCACAAGGGCATTTGCTGCAGAGGGCTCCATGAAGTGCCCTGTTGCTGGGCTACTTCTGAAACCTGCTGGATGGTGAACTGATGGGTTAACTCATGGAGGCTAACCTGTTGAAAATTTTGATGATCTCCATTGTAGAAGAGCGCCAGGTCCAGGTTCTGGATGTTGGTGACCCCAAGAGTTCCTTCGCTTATTGCAAAGAGATGTGTTTGTTGAAACTGGGCCTGGTTCCCAAAGAGCACATACATGAAAGACTGGTTTGGTTCATAGCCCGTATCTCGTTCCAGTTCTCTGATGTTCTGCAGAACGAATCGAACTGCACTCGATGCCATGTCTTCGGAGCCGGCCGGATAGTGGAGCATGAGGCTGGCTCCACTGCCGATGGGGATAGCCGTGATACGCCAATCCACATTCTGCCATCTTGCCCGAGGTTTGGGGGGGCGCCTTGGTTCGATGAGGGTCTGGCTGACTTGACCAGGTGGGGCAAAATACAGGTTCTGGTGGTAGCTCCCCTCTGCTGACTTTATCAGAAGTTCATCAGAGAACAGAATCATGAGAAAGGATGTGGCGCAGACTTTGGATATCCACCACCAGCTTCTCTTTCCCCCAATTTTAATAATTGTAATACTAATCATATCCGCTGGTTCAGCCTCCACCTTGGCACCCGTTTCCACTTCCTGATCCCATGAAAATAATGTATCCACCGGATGGGGTTGCTCAAGGTGAGGCCGTTTGATCCGGATTGTATTCTCTCTGCAGTTGTTGGGAATTGTGCGACCTGGGGTTCCTTGTGACTGGAGGATGATCCATTTTGCCCTGCAGAAGCTTGTTTCAAACCAGCGCTTGGAGGGGGGGGGCAGGTGTGGGAAGGAGAGGATAAGACCGTGGCCTGGAAGCGTGTGGCCACTGATGCGTAAGTGAAACGAACTCGGCTATGAGCTTAGCGGCTTTGGCCGGCTCAGAGTCTGGTATTGCATTGTAGTGTTTGTTCAGGTTTGGAGGGAACATGATTGAGAGACTGCTTCAGAGGGAGAGAGCACCCTTTGGCCAGCGTGTATGGGAAGAGCTGGACGGGATTGTGGAGAGTGTGGCCAGGAATTTGCTGGCTGGCAGAAAAATCTTGGACATCGATGGCCCCTTCGGTCCGGGTATGGCAGTTGTGGCTGATGGGGATGAGACCGAGATGGCGAGCAAGGAGATTATTCAAGGTGTTCGGACTAAGGCTGGAGGTGATGATAAAGGACGTAAACTGCCTCTTGAAAAAGAGACAGGAATTGTATTCCAGACCAGCACGCCTGTTACTGCGATCTACAGCCCTTTTAACATCTCCATGCGTAATGTGATTGCCTTTGAAGAGGAGCAGACGCCCCTTGATACTGCTGGAGTGATCAGAGCTGTCAAGTCGTGCGCACTGGTTGAAGACACCCTTATTTTTCATGGCCATACCAATACGGGACCGGGACTTCTCAATGCCAAAGGTGTCAGTCACCTGGCTTTGGGAGACTGGAGCGAGCCCCAGACTATTATTGCGGATATAACCGCGGCGGTAGATCTGCTTGATGAGAACGGTGTCCCGGACCCGCTCTCGCTGGTGCTGGGGCCCTCAAGGTACAACGCCCTGTTCGTTAATCAACCAGGTTCAGACCTGCTCATCTATGACCAACTCACCAGGATGCTCAAAGGAAACATACATAAAAGTAATGTATTGGGTGAGCAGGGGATTCTGCTTGCACCTGGAGTCCAGCCTGCATCTCTGCTGGTTGGGCAGGATATGACTGTGGGGTTCAGGCCGTGGGGGTTGCTCAATTTCGAGTTTCTGGTGTTGGAGTCGGTGGCATTGCAGCTTAATCTGCCTGAGGCTGTTGTTTCGCTCGGTTGATGGTCAGG
>CAYZFJ010000186.1:0-5605 GCA_964477705.1 uncultured Myxococcia bacterium
TCACAACTCAGCTCTACAACCTTACTCGTGCCTTCGTGTCTTCTTGTGAGGCCATCAAGGTGCAAGGTGCAAGGGGCCACCATTCCCCCTCCCCATTCAACTAAATTCGGCAAAACTCACTACAACTTGAAAGAAGAGCTCTTGGGTGTTTGACACCATCAAGCAATATGAAATAGAATCCCTCCGATGTTCTATTTTTCAAGTGGGAGAGTGCACTGTGCCAGAACGTGAAATGTTCGGCAGGTATATCCTGTTGGAAAGACTCGCTGCCAGCTCTGATGGCATGTCAGAAATTTACAAAGCCCAAACCAGGGATTCTGCAGGCTACAGCCAGTTTGTACTGCTCAAGAGGTTTGTTCCCAGAAGCAGAGGCGAAGAACAATGGCTGACCAGAGTGACTGAAGAGGCTTACTCCTTCATAGGAGTTGAGCAGCCATCGCTGGTTCAAATTACTGATATGGGAAGGATCGGCAACTACTTCTTTCAGGCCACTGAATATGTGGATGGTCCAGATCTGCGTACCATCATCAATAGATGCCTGGAGCTGAATGTTCCCATTCCCCTGGAATGCATCGCCCTCATTGGTGCATCCCTCTGCGACGCCCTGGATAGTGTTCATCGCACCAGTGATGAACGGGGAATTCCCCTCAACGTGGCTCACCTTGGGATCTCACCCAGACAGGTTCGCATCGGTTGGAACGGGGCAGTAAAGCTGAACGATCTGACTACCGCCAGACTCGGACTGTCCAGTATTCTCTCCGATCAGGGAATGGTGCAGGGCAATCTCCCTTATATGGCTCCCGAACAGGCCCGGGTTGATTACATATCAGACATTCGATCTGACATCTTCCTGATTGGGGCAACGCTATATGAGTGCATCAGCCTTTATCCGCTCTATAGGGGGGCTGATCAGTACAGCCTGCTGAATCAGGTCCGCAAGGCAGAGTATGAGCCGCTCTCCATGTTGCGGAGCGATGTGCCCCGCAATCTGGAGAGGGTGATCACTAAAGCCCTCTCCCGGGAGCCTGGGCTCAGATACGCGAACTGCATAGCTCTGCGAGAGGATCTGCTCCGGGTGATTGTCACTCTGGGTAACGGTGATGCAGATTATTCTACCCTCGCCGGATTCATGGCTTCCATCTTTGGTAACTCTGGGAGACATCCATCTGAATGGGTTTCCTGGCAGATTGAGGGGACTCTCGCTGGATACAGGGCGCCTGCTGCCGCCATGGGAGGATCAACTCTGCAGTCGTCAGGCGTTGTTCCAGGAATTGGAGCAGGTGCTGGAGGGGCAGCCTGGCCGTCTGCTTCCTGGAATCAGGGGTATGGCGCTGGTAGTAGCATCGGCGGTGGCGGTGCTGCCTATCCGGCACCTCAGGGGTATTATGGGGCTGGTTCAGGGTATTACGGGAGTGGGGCACAGAGCCCTGGGCCTTATGGGGCAGGCAGCATGCCAATTGCTCAAGATCCCGACTCTGAAGAGACTGTGGAATTCCAGCCGCACATGCTCCCTGGGTATGGTGTCATGGGAGCAGCAACAGAGAACAACGGTTCCTATCCTGCTTCTGCCAATTATTCTATGCAAAATTCTTCAGCACCATTCCAGCATTTCGATTCCGACTTGGATTCGGAGCAGACTGTGGAGTTCCAGGGTGATATCCACGGTTTGTATGGGCAAAAGGGCGCGCCATTCATCTCAACCCAGCAGCCCAATGTGGCACATGGGCAGATGGTACAGGTCGAGTCTGAGGACACCATGGAATATGACCAGCACGTGGCTGCTCTGGCCCGTGAAGTCCATGCTCAGCCATGGGATGGTGACTCTGCCTCTAAGGACCTGGAGCGATTTGATCCCAGGCAGTTGATGGACAACGACCGCCAGGCTGGAATGGCAATGGCTGCACCTGTGCGCAGTCTTGAAGAGACTATGGAGCTGAGTGAGTTCGAGCTGGCCCAGCTTGCACTGGATGAGGGCGGCAACAGGGCGGTTCAGACTGTGGGTGCAAGCGGTTCCAGTGATTACGGATTCGCACGCCCAGTTGAAACCGCCGCTTCTTCTGTGATGGCAGCTTCTACTCCGGGGGCATTGGCTGTCACCGGTAGCAGAGGTGAAGCGGAGTATGAAACAGGTATTTTTGCCCCGGTGAACGAGGCTGAGACTGGTGCATTTTGTGGCCTGGACAGGGGGGCTGGTAATTCAGCGAGCGGTGGTTTACAGGTTGATGATGCAGTGCTCATGAGAGCTTCTGCCGAAGATGGTGAGGAGACCCTCGCCCTGAAACGGGAGTTGGTAAAACGGATCACCCAGAAGCACGGAGGTGTGTTGAGCGCCGATAGTGATCTGGCGGACGGCTTGTCTGGAGCCGCAGGGGATAGTCTGCCTGCATCGGTGAAGGGGACCCGTGGAGGATTTGTTGCTTTTCTGTCAAGGAACAGAACGTCTCTGCTGTTAGGACTGTTGGTAGTGGCCTTGCTCATTGGCTGGCTGGCTTTCATCATTCCGTATCGAGCATCTCATGACAAGGATGGGGCAGCAGCTCGTGCTGTAGCATCATTTTCGATCGTCAACATTGTGACCACCCCGGCTGGGGCTACTGTCGAAGTTGATGACAAGAAGGTCGAGGGGGTTACCCCCCTTGAGCTTAAGGGGCTTGAGCCGGGTGAGATTCACAAATTGAAGGTGTCACTGGCAGGATACAAAATTCGTGAGGAATCGGTGACGGTCAACAAGGACGAGCGGAAGGAACTGACCTTGAACCTTGATAAGCTTACCGGTGAGCTTGTGGTGGTAACCACCCCCGCCGGTGCAGAGGTGCTTATGGATGGCAAGGTGGTCGGCAAGGCTCCTGTGACCCTCTCGGCTCTTCCTCTTGAGAGTAATCCGGTGATCAAGGCCAAGCTGGATGGCTACAAAGAGTCTGAGAAGACCGCCGTCTGGGCTGGACGAGAACAAGTACAACTTGACTTCGCCCTTGAGAAGGAACCGGTCAAGACCGTAGCCAAGGCTGCCCCTGCCCGTTCGACGTCAACCGCAAGTGCTGACAGGCGATCGTCGTCATCATCCACCCGGACAGCCGCAACTACATCCAGTACCAGACGGGATGCCACATCTTCACGTACATCAGGCAGAACCAGCGGTAGCGGTGGCGGGGCACAGGTGAGCAGCGGCATGGGCCTGATCAGCGTACACGCTATTCCGTGGGCCAGTGTGTTCATTGACAACCGAAAGTTTGCTGATGAGACCCCAATCATCAAGAAGGAGATCAAGGCTGGCCGAAGGTCGGTGAAGGTTTTCTATCCAAGCCTTAACAAGTTCAGTGCGGTCCAGACCGTAATCATCAAGGAAGGCGAGGAGCAGCGGCTCATCTTCAAAGAATAAAGCTCGATATACTCCTTGATTGACTGTTCAACTCCCTCTCCACTTCTCACATTCCACCTCTGCTGTTCTCTCCAAGCTCATACCCTCTTTCCCCTGCACCCTGTCCCTTGTATCTACATGGACAGCGGGCAACTTCTTTACTCGATATTGATTTGCACAGGCATGATTGAGAGCAGCTCGTCCGGGTGCAGGTAACCGAAGAGCATGGCACTGGCAACGGACGTGGGCATGGGGATCATCGTCTCAACCAGTCTCTCACCGGCTGCCAGCCCAGCACTCATCCCATGGCCACCACCGCTGGCCGAAGACTGACCGCCTTCCATTAGTTCTCCCACCACCGAATTGATAAACCCGGCCTTGGGCAACTCCACCAACTCTACCGCCAACCCCGGCTCTATGCCGGCCAGGCGACGTGCCTCCTCGACTGCATCCGTGAAGGTCCCCAGTTTGTCAACCAGTCCATTCTGCAGTGCCTGGGCGCCGGTCCATACCCGCCCCTGGGCATACTGATGCACCGTCTCCCTGGGCATTTTTCTACCCGCTGCAACAGTGTCCAGGAACAGGTCATATGATTCCCCAATCATCTGGTTGACCTTCTCTCTTTCACCTTCAGAGAAAGGACGGGTTAGGGAGAACAGGTCAGAGTGATTACCTCTCTTCAGGGTTGTCTGCCTGATCCCCAGCTTCTGGATCAGCTCAGAGCCGTAGACCTTGCCACCGAACACACCTATTGATCCAGTGATAGTCATGGGGGTGGCAAAGATGGAGTTAGCGTCTGTTGCCACCCAGTACCCGCCAGATGCAGCCACCTCGCCCATACTGACCACTACCGGCTTCTTCTCTGCTGCCAGCTTCACATGCGTGCCGATAATGCTTGATGCGGTGGTTCCTCCACCGCCGCTGTTGATACGTAGCACAATCGCTTTAATGGCGGGGTCTGCAGCGGCATGGTCAAGGGCAGCGGCTACCGTTGTTGATCCAGTCACTGGTTCTCCCCCGAATGGCAGACGAGCGCTCTCACCCTGCACAATCACCCCGCTCACATTGATTAAGGCAATCTTGCCTGGCGCTCCCCACGTGGTGCTCTGGGTTCGCTCACTTGCATAGTCTTCCATGGAGATCAACCGGGAATCTTTGGCTGCCTCCTTGCGCAAGCTGGCCAGACTGGCAACACCGTCAATCAGGTTATTCTCTCTGGCAGCTTTGGTGCCGAAAGGCCCCATATCGATAAGCTGGCCGAAGCTCTCCTCGGTCATACCTCTCATGGGTGCTGTTTCGCGCAAGAAGACCTGATAGGTCTGGTCCAGCAGGCTGTTTTCCACTTCTAGCTGAGCCTCGGAGGGCGAGGTCCTGGTGAGAGAATCGGGAGCGTTCTTGTATTTTCCGGCAGCCACAAAGTCAGCCCCAACGCCAAGCTTCTCAAGGCTCTCTGCATAGTAGGCCAGAGTGGCATGGAGCCCCACAAGGTTGATGTTGGCAGCGGGTTCCATATGAATCTTGTTAGCGACCGATGCCAGGAAATATTCCGCATTGCCCCCCAGGTCCACGTAAGCGATCACTTCCTTGCCAGCACTCTTGATCTCTGCAATGGCGGTCCTTAATTCATAGGCCTTCCCCAGTGGCAGATCTGTCGAGGAGATGGTGAGGAGGACCCGCTTTACCTCATTGTCATCCCTGATCCGACGGAGAGTGAGGAGCATTTCAGGGTGGCTGGGAGCCTTGGCGCTAAGCAGGTTGGTGCCAGTATGCTCGGCCAGATTGCCTGTAATCGGCACCTTTACCGTACGTGCTCGTCGCTGGAACAATGACGGTCTAGGGGCGGACGACACTGTTGCGCCAACCGCATATGCCTGTAGATCTACGTCAGTGTCATCGTTCTGGCGCACCCTGGCAAATGTGCCACCATGAACACCGAAGTAGGGGAAGCCCAGCTCTACAACAGCGGAACCATTGATGTCTTCCGTGTCTGGGTAGTAGATAGCCTGGGCACCGATTCCAATACCATCCAGTATATCGAACCTGGCCAGTCCCCTGATCTGTTTGACCGTGTCACCACGGCTGCCCAGCCTGATATCGCCGGAGATTGTCAGCCAGTCGGGAACAGGACGGATTGCCAGCCCCAGATCATAGAGCTTGCCGATATTCATGCCTTCAACTTCAGGGGAGCCGATGTCTCGGGCTACCGCTCCCAAAGCCACAAAGCGGTTCAGGCGGTATGCGAGGGCC
>CAYZFJ010000187.1:0-5582 GCA_964477705.1 uncultured Myxococcia bacterium
GGGGCGCGGAGGAGCGGGCGGGGCGGGGGGGGCGGGGCGGTGCGCGCGGGGGGGGGGGGGGGTCGGGGCGGGGGGGCGGATATGAATCCTGCGGGTACCTCGTCAGTCAGACCAGTCCCAGAAGAAGTCCTTGTTGGTCAGGATAACCTGCTCGTTCCCGTTTCCCTTGATGCCATTTCCCGAAGAGGAGCTGCCATCCTCCCCACCATCCGTCTCAACGTCTTCTCCATCCTTTACCCCTCTCCGCACGCCACCACGGCTCGCTTCCAGTTCATCCTGAATAATGGCCAGTTGCTCCTCAAGGTCCTCCGTCTCCTGCTCCCAATAGGAATCAGTTCCAAAATGAGGCCAGGTTACAGGAAAAACCGGATCATTCCACCGTTTGGCCAGCCAGGTTGCATAATTAACGAACCGCATAGCCCGTAGTGGTTCAATAAGGTGCAAGGTCCTGCGATCAAATTTGCGGATCTGCTCGTACGCCTCAATGAAAATTTCTCGCTGTCGCATGGTGTATTCGTCTCGACCGGGCAGGGCCAGCCACAGATCCTGGACCGGAGGGCCTACCACCATGTCGTCGAAGTCGAGCATCCAGAACTTCTCGTCCCGTTCAATGATGTTACCCAGGTGGAAGTCCCCGTGAATCCTCTGTACATCCACACCTGACATCAATTCATCAGTTATGTCAGCGATTCGCTCTGCGGCAGTGAAGTAACGGATCTTTACATGGGCAGGGAGCGTGTTGTGCTCCTCAAGCCAGGCCAGCTGGTTCCTGATGTAAGTGTCAGCGTTAAGTGCGATCCTGTGATCCGCTTTTCTGTGGGCACCCACATTGTGTAACCTGGCAGCCAGCATGCCGAGCCTGGCCACAGCCCCGTCATTCAGTTCCTGTGGGGCTCTGCCGCCTCTCCTCTGGTAGAGACAGTAGGTGATCCCGTCAACGGTGTGCAGGGTGCCACCCCCAGGGAACAACAGGGGAGCGCAGACGGGAATCTCATCGTTTTCCAGATCGAGCAGGAACTGGTGTTCCTCAAGGATCTGCTCTCTGGTCCAGCGTTGGGGCCGATAGAATTTGGCTACCAGTCGGGTGCGATCCTCCAGCTCCACCTCGTAAACTCTGTTTTCGTAGGAATTGAGGGGGTAGCATACTGGATTGCAGTGAAGCCCTCCGGCCTCTACTGCCTGCAAGACCTTGTCCGGAGTCAGTGCGAAAAAGGAGTCTATAATTATATCGTTATTGTTGTTATTATTTATATCCATTTGATATATATTCTTTGTTTTCAAAATATTGAATGTCTGTTAGGCGTTGTCCCGGTGCAACGACCATTGACACTATGGTGTTTTTTCGCCAGATGCAAGGCTCCGTTTTTCCTCCAGCCATGACCAACGTTCATAGAGGCTGTCTACAACCTCCTGGGCCATATTCTTCCGCTCAAAGGCAGCAACCAGAACCTCAGCTTTTGTGGCGTTGGCTGGATCTTCGAGTTCGCTCCTGGCAGCCTCCAGTTCGGCCTCGGCTGCTTCAATGCGGCCTTCCATAGCTTCCAGCTCTTTTAGCTCCATATATGTCAACCTTGGTGGTCGCTGTTGCTGCCGGGACTGGGACTGGGACTGAGACTGGGAACCGCCACCGGTTCCAGCACAGCCTGCGCCACCTTCGTCTCTGCCACCATCTCTTGCAGCCTTACTCCCCCCGCTCTTCTCCCAGGTTTCCCATTGGGCCAGATCAGCGAAAGTTGACACGGCTCCCTCACCGTCAAGGACAAGCAGTCCGGAGCAGATTCGTTCCAGCAGATACTGATCGTGGGAGACCACCACCACCGCGCCCTGAAATTCCATCAGGTTCTCCTCCAGTAGATCTCGGGTGGCGATGTCCAGGTCGTTTGTGGGCTCATCAAGAAGGAGGATGTCAGCCTCTCTCAGCATCAAGCGAGACAAGATTACCCTTGCCTTCTCTCCGCCGGATAGTCGCTCCACTGGCAGCACCAGATCCTCAGGGCTAAAGAGAAACCGCTTTGCCCAGGCTGCCACATGAACCTGCTTCCCTCTGAAGATGACGTGGTCGCCCTCCGGAGCGAAGGCTTGTCGCAGGGTGTGGGTCGGATTAAGGCTCTCTCGGCGCTGATCAAAATAGACGATCTTCAGGTTGTCTGCAGTGTTGATCTGGCCCGCCTCCGGTTGCAGCTCGCCAGCCAGCAGTCGGAGCAGGGTAGTCTTTCCACTGCCATTGGGGCCAGCTAGCCCCAGCTTCATCCCTGGCGTCAGGACCAGATTCAGTTCGGAGATTAGTCGCCTCTCGCCCCACCCGTGGCCCACGCCTTTCAGCACCATGAGCCTTTTGGTCTGCCGCCCTGAAGCGGTCAAATCCAGCCCTACCTGGCTATCGCCGGCCTTGGTCCTGGTCAATACCCGGTCCAGCTCCTCCATGAGCACCCCCGCCTCACGGATGCGGCCCTGTGCTTTGGTGGTGCGCGCTTTCGCTCCTCGTCTGAGCCATTCCACCTCTCGACGCACCTTGGTAGCCAGGGACTCCCGGTACTGTGACTGGGCCGTAAGGTATTGTTCCCGCCGTTCCAGATAATCACCATAATTACCTGCTGAATTGAAGGTGCCTCCTTCATAGCAGGGGTTGATCTCCACAATTCGATTGACCACCCGCTGGAGAAAGGAGCGGTCGTGGCACACCATCACGAACGGAAACCTGGCGCTGCGCAGCACCTCTTCGAGCCACCAGATTCCAGCAAAATCCAAGGCATTGGTGGGCTCGTCCAGGAGCAGCACCTCTGGTTCTGTGGCCAGCGCACATGAAATCGCCAGTCGCTTACGCCAGCCGCCGCTGAGGGTTTCTGCTGGGGCGTCGGGGGCAGGGAAATGCCCCATGGAGAGGGCCATGCCCACCCGGCAATCGATTTCTTCTTCTGTCAGGTGACCCCACTCAGCCCGGTTGGCCACCGCCTCCCTGATGCATGAGGCTGCTGTAGCTCCCTCAGGGAATGATGGTTCCTGTTCGATCAACCTTACATAGGAACCCTTGGTCACAGATACTGAGCCCGCGTCTGGTTGCTCCTGGCCGGCCAATATGTGCAGAAGGGTTGATTTGCCTGCCCCGTTGGGACCAATCAGGCCAATCTTGTCTCCATCAGAGACTGCGATGGATAGATCAGTGAAAAGCGGGGTTAAAGAATAGGTCTTGGTTATCTGGGTACAGGAAATCAGCAGCATTTAGTTTTTTATCTTCTGGTTTGTTAATTTATAGTTTTTTTGTATTCGTGCGTGTTAGTACGTTGAAGTATGGGTTTATGGGTCAATGGGTAAATGAAATCTTGTCTATGTGACTGGTTCAGTCGCCTTTTTTCATAGATAAGCTAATCCTTTTTCGCTCAATATCAACAGAAATTACTCGCACATGAACCACTTGACCCACGGATACTTCATCGGCAGGATGGCGTACAAAGTGATCTGCCAGAGCAGAGATATGTACCAGACCATCCTGGTGCACGCCGATGTCCACGAAAGCACCGAAATCGACCACGTTTGTGATTACTCCCTGGAGCTCCATTCCGGGGTGCAGGTCAGTAAGTTCACGTACATCCTCCCTGAAGGCGGCATACTGGAAGGCTGCCCTGGGATCACGTCCGGGTTTGGTCAGCTCCTGCATGATGTCCTGGACTGTGGGGAGCCCGAATCGGTTGTCCGTGAACTCCTCGGGGTGAACGCGATTCAAAGCGGCCTGATTGCCAATCAGCTTCTTGATGTCCATGCCCAGTCTGGCTGCAATCCGTTCCACTACCGGGTAGCTCTCTGGGTGCACGGCTGAACTATCCAGCGGGTCATCTCCTTCCCGGATACGGAGAAATCCGGCTGCCTGCTCAAAGGCCTTGGGGCCTAGTCTGGGGACCTTAAGCAGATCCTTCCGCCGTCTGAAGGGGCCGTTGGCATTGCGCTGGGCCACAATATTCCTGGCAATGGTGGGACCCAGGCCAACCACGTGCGCCAGCAGGGCAGGGGAGGCGGTGTTCACCTCAACACCCACCCGGTTCACACAGTCCTCTACCACCGTGTCCAGCTTGTTCTGAAGCAATTTGTTGTCCACGTCATGCTGGTATTGGCCCACACCGATGGAGCGGGGATCAATCTTGACCAGCTCGGCGAGGGGGTCCTGGAGCCTGCGACCGATAGACACTGCTCCCCTGATGGTCACATCCAGGCCGGGCAACTCTTCGCTGGCCAGCTCTGATGCAGAATAGATAGATGCCCCTGACTCGTTGACCATCACCTTGGCCGGGATTTTTATGCTGCCCTTGTTGGCTGCACCAGAACCTGCACCAGCCCGAGCCATCGCATCCAGCAGGTCACCCACAAACTGATCCGTCTCCCTGGATGCGGTGCCGTTCCCGATTGCGATCAGCTCCACATGGTGGCGGGTAATCAGGGCAGCCAGTGTGGCCGCAGATTCTTTTCGGCGGCGTCCCTCCTCCAGCGGGTAGATAACTCCCTGGTCTACCACCTTGCCGGTCTGGTCCAGCACGGCCATCTTACAGCCGGTGCGGATTCCAGGGTCGAGGGCCAGTACTGCCACCTGGCCAGCGGGTGGTGCCATGAGCAAGTCCCACAGGTTCCTGGCAAAGGTCTCCACCGCTTCCCGGTCGGCTCTCTCCTTGATCGCAGCTCTAACCTCCCGGCTGAGGCTCTCTTTCATCAGTCTGCCATAGGCATCCTTCACCATGGCCGACAGGAAATCCTTGATTGCAGCTCCCTCCCCCCGCAGGGTGGCTACAGGACCGGGTATCTCACGTCCGCTAAGTTCTTTCAGAATCTGCTCGTCGTCTGTCTCCAGGTGAACCTTCAATACACCTTCGGCTTCTCCCCGTTCCAGGGCCAGCCATGCGTGGGAGGAGATGCGGGAGGGGAGGCCGGTGAAGTCTCGCCAGTTGTCAAATTTAGTGACCTGGGTGGTGTACTCCTTGTTGACGGTGGTGGAGATCTGACCTTCCCGGTAGATTTTTTCTCGCACCATGGCTCGATTCTGGGGCGTCTCAGCCACTTGTTCGGCGAGAATGTCGGAGGCTCCTCCCAGTGCCTCTTCAATGGTCTCTACGCCAGTGGTTGAAGACAGGAAGGGGCGGGCAAGGTTCTTCAGGGGGGTGGCTGTGGCAGCGGCAGCGGCCTGGGCTGGGTTGGTGGCTCTGGCTATGGTCCGGGCTAAATCACCGATTGCTTTGGCCAGGGGTTCCAGTCCCTTTTCCCGGGCAACAGTGGCCCTGGTTCGACGCTTGGGACGGTAGGGCAGATAGAGGTCTTCAAGGGATGTGCGATCAGCACAGGCCTGGATGCGTCGTTCCAGCTCCTGATCCAGCTTCCCCTGTTCCTGGATGGAGGCAAGGACAACCGCCTTCCGCTCTTCAAGGGCCCGCAGTTGGGTAAGTCGTTCAGCGAGGGTGCGCAACTGAGCGTCATCAAGCCCACCTGTTCGTTCTTTACGGTACCTGGCAATGAACGGCACGGTAGCGCCCTCGTCTAGCAACTCTATGGCTGCTGCCACCTGCTTCCTGTTCACCTGGGCCCCAAGCTCCCCTGCTATGGTT
>CAYZFJ010000188.1:0-4558 GCA_964477705.1 uncultured Myxococcia bacterium
TAATTAGTAGCAATGGCATCACGGGTGATTTTGATGGCACCCGGTCTTTCGTTTCGCAGGCTGTGATCGAACTTGTCGAAGGCTCGGTTCAGCCCCATATGGGCAGCATAAGTCCAGATGGCCTCGGTTCTGTAGCCAGCATTCCGTAGATACTGGGATAGGGTGGGCTCTTCGGGCATCACCGTGTGGGGCCAGGTTGATGTATCCCAGCGAATCTGTGACGGGTACCTGCCGGTGAGCAGCAGGGGAATCATCCATCGGGTAGCTGGTGTGTGGGCGTAGGCATTCTTATACAGGACGCCATCATTGGCCAGTGCGTCCATTGCAGGGGTCAGCTTTCGCCAGTAGCCTGCCGCACCAAGCCTGTCATAGCGTAGAGCATCCACGGTGATTAGAAGGATCAGTTCTGGCTGTGTGACCAGGTCTTTGTCAAGAGCGGGTGGCTCCGCTGGGGTAAAGCGGAACTGGTTTGGCTGCGCATCACCGGCTATGCAGTTGTTATCAATACCATCTCCGGGTATCTCTCTGGCCCCGGGGTGGATGTGGGGGGTAAATGGTGCACAGTCGCCTCCACCTAACATGTGCGATGCACCATCCCTATCGAAATCGGTGGCGAACTGCATGAACTGAAATACGGGGGAGGTGAGCCAGGTGCGCTCACTGAGCGGTTCCCTGACTGCCTGGTAGGTTAGCAGCCCATTAAGTGAATAGTACCAGACTGGGAGGAGGATGGCGATGGTTACGACGGCTATGATGGTGCGGTGTATATGTATAGGGCGGCCTGCAGTTGCGATGGTGCCATGGGTGGTGGCTATGACTGTGGCCATGGCCTTTGTTGTCGCCACCTTGGTGTCACACCCTGCGCCTGCAATTTCACTTGAGCCTCTGCTTGCATTCAGGATTTGGGTGGTGCCCCCAATACCTGGTGCATGGGCGGTATTGGCCTGAATGGAGTCGTGGCAGTCTGCGCCAGGGAAATGGCTTGAAGGTGGTCTGGTTCCAGGGAGAGGAGGGGGCCCGCTGAATGTATTACCAGCAGCATTTATGCTTACGGCTTGTGCACCTGGCGCATTTGGACGAGGTGCCTTGAGCAGGCCGCTCAGCCCTGCCGTAGCGAGAGCCACGGTGATCATACTGAGCCAGGCTGCCACTGGTTCCCACTGGGTTGCATGGATGACTGGCCAGAAGGCCACTACTGCTGCAATGGTAGCCCCTGCCATCAGTATTACTGTAATGGCCGCACATTGTCTGTGAACAGAGCGGGCCAGACCGTTGACGAGCAACTGTTTGAACAGCCAGTTGAAGACTGAAGACAGGGTCAGGAATAGGAGTAAGGCCAATAATGTGGCCAGGATGGTGGCGATGGCGCCCAAGGTGGCAGCCAGATTGGTGTTGACAGCGGAGTGGAGGACTCTGAAAACCAGGAATAATCCCCATCCCCAGGCTCCCAGAGAAGGAAGAAGGGCACACCATCTTGCGAGTATAATCCGGTTCTGGTTGGCCCGGTGGTCTGGCTGGGGGCGGAGCGGGTGACTTCTGGTTGCCTGTGGCAGGCGAGCAGTATTGGTTGGCCAGGAGTTATCGGTGGTGAACCAGTGCCTTAGACCGGCTCCCGGGGGGACTGCGTTCGCTACGGTTTTGCGAAAGAAGGCAGATAGGAGCGGCAGCCCCAAGGCAAATAGTATTCCAACCGGGAGAAGGAAGAGCGCGCCAGCCAGAGTGAGGCGCAGCCTGGTGTACAGGTCCACATCCCAGGTAGGAAAAGCAGCTTCAAGCCCACCGGCCAGCGGGAAAACAAGGGAGACTAGCAGCCCGGGGAGGAGCTTCCTCCTGTTCTTCCATATTTTTGTCTTGTTCTCTCCCATGTATTTCACACTGCTCTTGTTGTTGATCAGAGTTGAAACCAACTGCCTGTAACTGGCTGATGTTCCTTGATTTTTTAGTTTGCCTGATGTGTCGAAATCAAAATCCAAAGTCAGAATGAATGTTAATATGCCACACACATGGTCATGGCCGCTGCTGGAACCGTATCTTGAGACGGCACGGAGCTAAATGATTGGTATCTCCGAAAGCAGGCATCATACGGGTGTTTAGGACAATATGTCCAGATCCAATCAGGACACTGAATGTATGCTCCATATAGAATCTGTCGCTCATGGCTGCCTGGCCCGAACATGAACCATCAGAATAACCGGTGACGAAAGAAATGTTTGCCGTCGCCGGTTGTTTCCATATTCAAACACTTCTTTTCAATGGATAATTTCAGGGGGGACATCTATGAGTTCGGTCCGGTTCAAAGGGAACTAATCGAGCCGGTCAAACATGTTCCAGGCAGACCTTGACTTGGTAGCTGTATACGTGGGAAAAGGATGAATGAAATTTTTCAAAATTCACAGGAAATTCCTGAATGGCTTCAGCGACTAAAATAATCGAATCGGGCAGTACCATTTCGGGTCAACAGCAGGCGTTGTTCCGAGACAGTGTGCTCAACCTGCGCAGCCAGCTCGCCAGGGTAATTATTGGGCAGGAGCAGTTGCTTGATGATCTGCTCATTGGTGTATTGGCCGGCGGGCATATTCTGCTGGAGGGGGTGCCCGGGCTGGGGAAGACCCTGTTGGTGAAGGCATTGGCACGCAGCCTTGGGCTGGAGAGCTCTAGAATCCAGTTCACGCCTGACTTGTTGCCCCAGGATATTCTGGGTGGTGATGTACTCTTCGCTGGAGCAGGGAATGAGGAGGGGCATGGTGCTGGTGCTGGTGCTGGCAGTGGTGATGGGGGGAGGAGTGACGGTGGGAGTGACTGGGCCGGCAGCAGTATCAGGTTTCGTAAAGGTCCTATTTTTAAAAACCTGGTCATGGCCGATGAGATTAACCGGGCTGGTCCCAAAACCCAGTCAGCCCTCCTGGAGGCCATGGAAGAGCGACAGGTGACTATTGGTGACAGGACCTGGAAGCTGGAAGAACCATTTATGGTGATTGCCACCAACAATCCCATCGAGTTGGAAGGAACGTACCCATTGCCGGAAGCCCAGTTGGACAGATTCCTGTTCAAGGTGAAGGTTGATATGCCTGACCGGGCTCAGCTTGTGCGCATTCTCAGTCTGGAGCCTGGATTGGAGCTGAATAAGCTGATCCCTGTCATGGACAGGGCGGATGTGATTGGGGCTCGGGACCTGGCCAGGATGGTCGCCGTTCCATCCAGTGTGCGAGAGCTGGTGGCGGAGATGGTGCTGGCCACCCATCCGTCCAACGGATTGGATGGCGGCAGGGGTGGTAAGGGGGAAGCAGGTTTAAGGCCATTTTTGAGCAAATATGTGCGTTTAGGGGTGAGCCCAAGGGGAGGGCAGGCGCTTCTGGCAGGGGCAAGGGTTCGGGCTCTCCTGAATGGGAGGGTGAATGTTTCTGTTCAGGATGTAATTACTACAGCGATGCCCGCTCTCAGACACCGGATTGTGCTCTCGTTTGCCGCACGGGCTGACGGTATTGATGGCGACAGGGTGGTAGAAGCAGTTCTGAAAAACATGGGATATGGTTTGCCGTCCTGAGACGGAATGGAGCATGAGAAACAAGAGGGTAGACAGCAGTCGTTCTGCAGAGGTGTTTGGTAGTGATGATGTGGTCCAGGTACTGGACACCATCAAACTTGTATCTCGCAGACTAGCCTTGCCCAGGGGAGGGGACTCAGGTGCTGGCCGTCTGAAAGGTGGATTCGGTGTGGAGTTTGCAGAGTTCATGCCCTACGCCCAGGGGATGGATTTGCGCAGGCTGGACCCACGTGCTTCACTGCGTTCCGGTTTTCCCATGGTGCGAACCTCTCTTGATAATACTGAGCTGCCAGTCACGGTTATAGTTGATATGAGCGGCTCCATGGCTCTAGGTAATCCTACCAAGGGGATGGTTGCAGCTCGCATTGGAGCTTGCATTGCCTATGTTGCCCTGTCGGGTGGTCATCCTGTTCAGATATATTCCTGTTCCGGGCGAGGCAATGGCCATTTTCCATTTGTCCGGGGCGTCTCGTCATTCTGGGGGTTGACCAGGTTTTTTCATTCGCTTGAGCCGGCTGGTAGTGGTGATCTGTGCAGTTTTCTCACAGGAATGCCTGATGGCATGGAGGCTGGGCGGGGCAGAATCTATCTCATCTCTGACATGCTGTTACCCAATTACAAGGAGATCCTCGACATATTGGTCGCAATGGGTGGCCCAGGTCTGGAAGCCATGGTGGTGTGTGTTAAGTATCCTGGTGAGGAAGACCCAGTCGCAGGTGGTGGGGGGCTGGGAGGAGGGCAGGGTGATGGAGGAGGAGGAGGGGGAGGAGGAAAGTGGAGGCGGCATTCAGCTCTGGTGCACCCAATGCGTCTGATCGACCCAGAATGGGAAGCTGGGGCCGAAGCTGATGAAGGAGGGGGGAAGATAAAGTCCTTAGAAGAGAGCATCACCTTACTTGAAGGGTGGGAAGAGCAATATAGGTCAAACTTCATCAGTCACCATAAGGAGGTGGCTGACAGTTGCCTGCAGAGAGGCATTTTCTATTTGTTGATGGAGACTACCCAACCTCTGCT
>CAYZFJ010000188.1:4568-5531 GCA_964477705.1 uncultured Myxococcia bacterium
GCGCTGGATTCTTTGGGACTGGACAGTATCGGTGGAGAACGATAGATGCATTTCGACCAGCCACTTATGCTTCTCATGCTCCCTCTGGCTCTTGTTCCGCTCATCCTCCATCTACGCCGGAGCGTTCATGGCGTACCCATCGTAATCTCCGCCCCATTTCTGCTCCCCAGGCCGCCACGTCCAGATGCTCTCCAACCCCGCAAGCGCACCGCAAATTGGAAGAAGGGCCTGCCTTCAGTGATTGTGCAGACGGCGATCATTCTGCTTGCCGTATTGTCAGCGGCAGCCCCTATTTGGAGGTCATCATCGGTCAGGCCCATGTTGACAGCAGTGGTCGTGGACCTCTCGGCGGTTATGGGAGCCCCGCCGCTGGGAGAGCATCTTGATGGCCGAGGACAAGGCAGTGGAATAAGAGCGGGAAGTGGTGGTGATGGTAGCGGAAGCGGTGATAATGAGCATGAAAAATTGAGCACCCGCCTTCAGCAAGGGATCTCCATGGTCATGGATCTCCTCTCTAGTGGAGAGGATGGCATAAGAGATCGGGTAGCGGTTATTGGCTGTTATGGCAACGGTGGTGGGGCCCGGGTAGTCATGTGGCCGGGTTCAGTAGCTGATGCCATGGGAGCATTGTCGAGGCTCTCGGCTGGTGAAGGGCTGGCCGATGTGGGGGAAGGGATTGTTCTTGCTCGCAACTTGATCCGGGAACATGGAGCTTCTGGTGGCCCAATCGATCATTCCCATGACCAGTGGAGAATCCTGGTCATCTCAGACCAGCGGTCCCCTGCGGACAATCTGGGAGTGGCCAACCTGGAATTTATGCCCCACCCCCATGAACCGAACCTGGGTATCTTTCATGGTCAAGTTTACAGCAACAATCGCAAGAAGGCTTACGAGGGGCAGAAAGAAGCATTTGAACTACACCTGACCCGGTTGGCCTCCAAGGGAGGGCATGATACTGGTGAT
>CAYZFJ010000189.1:0-5506 GCA_964477705.1 uncultured Myxococcia bacterium
GCAACAGATGTAATAGGGCGCTTAAGGGCTTGGTGATATGGAATTTAAGCTTAACAGAACACACATACGGCATGCTGTGCCCGTACAAAGGATTGGTTTGAGTAGTTTAGTCCTAGTTGGGGTGACGATAAACGATTAGCTAGAGGGCTCTATCATAGTCTCCATCAGCTTAAGATAGCTGTGGGCCATGGTTCGTACTGAGTAAAGCTGTTCTACCTGTTCTCTGCGAAATCTGAGCAATTGGGGCTGACCGGCTAAATCCTCCTCCAGCATCCTGATAGTGGATGCGGCAATGGCCTCCGGATCTCCGTCAGGCACGAGGGGCACCCGGGCCGGTGCGGCAACTTCCCTGATACCAGGTACATCTGTGGCAAGCACCAGGACTCCTGCAGCCATCGCCTCCAGGAGAACCAGGGGAAGTCCCTCATACCTGCTGGTCAGCCAGAACAGATGGGAATCGGCCAATAGGGCAGGTACATCATCACGGTTCCCAAGAAACTCCACCACTGGACAGCACCGCATCTCCTCCTCCGTCCGTCCACCATCGAGCTCTTCCACAAGGGAGCGGAGCATGGGCATGAGTGTACCATCACCGGCAATCCTCAGCCTGACAGGAATGGAACGGTTCAAGGCGTAAGCAGCCCTGATGGCGGTCCGGTAATCCTTCTGCTCAGACATCTTGCCCACCATGAGAATCCTGAGCGGACCATCAGTCTTCTCCCATGGATCTCTCTGAACAAACTGAAACTGGTCCACATCCACACCGTTGGGAATACAAACCACCCCTCTACCCCGCCCTGGCAGGAGCTTTTGATCAGCCCACTGGGCCGCACCAGGGCCACACCCCACCACTCTCACATTTCGCCGACCAGCATAAAACCACTCCATGAGAGCTCGAATTCGGTGAAGCCCGACCCCTCTCCAATGTTCATGAATGGAGTTGTGTATGGTATAAATCAGCGGACCGGCCCCAGCCCCGCCCCAATAAGCCACTGCCAGGGCACCATCCATATGACAGTGCACCACATCCCACCGCTCTTGTTCATACAGTCTGCGAAACCTTCGGCCAAGGGTTGGCAGAGAACGCACCCACACAGGCCGCTGCCCTGGAAGAAGGGCTTCTACCTGCAGAATCTGACCGTCAGGCAATCTGGGTAAAGCCAGTTCCACCCGATCCTGGAGCAGAACCACCTTGACCTGATGCCCCATGGCCCCATAGATGCGAGCCAAATCAAGACAGACCCGCTCCGCTCCCCCTACCTTCAGACTCTGGATAACTTGTAAAATTCTCATGGATTGCCCTCGCACCAGCCTCTCTCTTCAGACATCTCCGCATCACCCCACGCCCACCACGCCCACCACCACAACCTACCTGCCCTGCCCCAACACCACCGTCCCCTTTCCACCCCCTTTTTCCCCACCTACCACCCCCGCCACCAGCCGCCACACCATAAAAGCCCCCTCCCGATCAAGTAAGACCACCATACCACCATAGACAACCACCCCAATCAACCCGAGAAAACTGAGCATCAACCATGACATCTCCAGCCCCAAATACCTGGTGGCAACTAGACCAGCCACATAAACCACGCCCCCCATCACCGCTGCCCCCACGGCAGGTACCGTGAATCTGGACAACAACGCCCCGCCCCCTACATCAAGCACCTTACATAACAGGTAGGCGGCCACCATACCAGACAGCAGCGCAACCCCACCTCTGAGCAGAATGAAAGCATTGAACCCCATCATCATTCCCAAAGGATAAAAGACCAGAATAAGAGCAGTCACCAACAGGTTAATCTTCAGCATCACCTTAGGCTGGCCAGCCGCATTGAAAATCGGAGCAAACAGAATCTGCACATAGATCGCAACAAAATAGAATGCCAGCAGGGTCATAACCATGGCCAGCCCAGGATAGCGGCCAGCAAAGACAACCTGCTCCACCAGGGGAGAGACAACCGCCAGGCCCACGCCCAGTGGCAGGGCCACCAGAGCGACCAGTTTCTGCCCAGACAAAGACATGCGGGTCAAACGCTCCCTGTTGTCACCAGCCCTGCAGAGAGCAGCATACCCGACCGTATTCACTGGCGTAAAAATGAACTCGAAGAAGAGCTTAAAGATCGTCACACCCAAGGAGTAAATTCCAACCTCACGGACCCCCAGAAAGAGGCCAATCAAAATCCGATCAAGCTGGCTCTCCAACATCTGTTGCACACCAGAACCCATGGTAGGGAGACCAAATTTGAACATCTCCTTGGCCACTGGAGGGTCGAATTGCCATGATGGTCTCCATCCACTGAGAAACCATAGGGATATGGCCGAGAAGGCCGAGCCCGCCACAGCACCCCACACCAGGGCCCAGTAACCATAGCCGGCCAGTGCTAAGGGCAGAGAGATCACCAAGGGGAAGAGGGACGGAATGGTGGAACGCCAGAAGAGCCGATCAAAGGCCATCTTCCGCTTGAGCATGGAGTCGTGGACCAGGCTTGTGCCTCGGAACAGGACCATCAGGGAAACGGCCGGCAGTATCTCCGCCACCCTGGGTTCCTGAAACAGTGAGCCGAGAGGATTACGGAGCAGAATCAAGAGCGTGGTGACTACCAGCGCAAGAGCGGTGTTGAACCAGAAGGTCACATTGGCAGCTTCATCGACCCGGTCTTGCCGCTGAATCAAAGCCACAGACAAGCCGAAGTGCCAGAGCAGGTTGGCTCCTGTGATAATAGCAATGGCCAGAGAGACAACCCCATAGTCCTCAGGTGTGAGCAACCTGGCGACCCAAATGGTCACAACTGGCCTGAGCAAACGGTTAACTGATTCGGCAAGATAGGCCCATTTTGCCGCATGGACAACCCGTGATTTCAAGTTGTTACGGCCGTCTCCTCCCCCAATGGGACCATCAGGACTCACTGGTTCGTCACTGCGGCATTGCTGCTGCAGCAGGCCAGCCATCCTCTCCTGCTCAACTCCGTCCGAAATGATCCTACCTCCTGTTAGTATGCCCCTGTGTCTACACCACACACTTTTGAATCAGGAGCGGCACGCTTACCTGCCTCGTGATGCGCACTGCGCACTGCGCACTGCACGCTGCGTGCTCTACCCTGCCTGCCACATGCTACCTGCCGCTGACATCCTTGCCTCCAGGGCCACACCACATGCACCCACTATAAACAACGCCACCGGAAAATGGCCCAGGGTCAACGACATAGCGATCTGCCCACATATACCAGCAAAGAGGGTGACGCCCAGAGAGCTCACCACAGGATTATCTTTGCGTCTAGACAGACGGAATGTGGCCACCAGGCTGAAGCTCAACAGTAAAATCACAAGCACAACACCCACCAGACCCCGTTCAATAGCGGTGAGAATGAAGGCATTGTGGGGCTTAACCCATCCACCTACCCCCTGGTAAAGCCCCAGCCTGAGCAGCACCTCCACCGCCCCCGGGCCCCACCCCCACACCGGCTTCTCAATCACATTGGCCAGCGAGGCTATCCAAACAGTAGTCCTGGATAGATCCTGCCCCTCATGGTAAGCGACCCATCGGTTTACTGCCAGATCCGCAATCCCGGTCAAACGCTCACCCCCAAAGATTACCAGCAGCATCCCCACAACCAGGGACATAAGAATCAGGGACTTACCTGTTCTGGAGATTCCCATGCTCAGAACTACAACAGCCAGCACCAGAGCCAGGGAGAGCATGCCGCTCCGAGAACCGGTCCAGATCACAGCAATCCCGAGAAGGAGCAACAAAAAAATCCCAGCCAGACGTACAGATATTCGCCTGCCCACATCCAGACTGATGGTAAAACTATATGCGACAGGCAGCATCAAAACCATGGAAAAATAGTTGGGGTCTATTCCATGCCCACCGAATCGTGCCAGTGATGGTTCATCCTGGAAAGCCACCAGAGATGGCTGGACCGGTACAGGTCCTTCAAGCAAGCCAATGAGCAGACTGGCGAGACTGAGCAGCACCACCCCGCCAAGGAGGAGTCGAATTCTGCCTGGACTAGACACAAATATGACTCCACAGATGACCAGAAAACACCACTCAGCCAGATATATCAGCCGGCTAAACGAGGTAGTACCCTCTGAGAGCCAGGCTGAGATGAATGCACAAAAGAAGATCAGACAAGCTAGGCCAACGTGCCGTTTCTGAATCGGCCCGGCTCTTCTCCAACTCGCCACGAATACTGGCAAAATAAGCACCAGGGATACAAATGCAGCAGGATACTTAATCACCCGCAATATGGATATAAGAAAGGGAAAGTGAATGTCACGGATAGCAATCACTATGAGGGCGAGGATAACCACAATCAGCGCAGCTCGATCCTGACGTTTCCATCCGATTTCAGATATAATTGGCTGGCTGCCACCCCCAGCAGCAGTTTCTGGAGGCATCATCAGAAAACCGTCCCATTAAACATCAGAAACATCAGGCGTTACACTTTAGAAAAAATACTTCACCAGACCAAGGATTCCCTGTTTCCACGGAACCCGGTGAGAGACACCTGAACTGTGATCAAAAGAAGCTTGATTTGCCAAAAACCACTCATAGTTACGCAGCAGAGCTTCCTTGTTTGAATGCTTGGGAACCCACCCAAGCAGGTTTTCGGCTTTTTTCACAGAAACAAAGGAGTCCTTTGATGCGGTCTTGTAAACCCATGGATATAATGGTGAGAGCTTCAGTTTATCAAGGATGGTCAGACCGAAAACCACCAAATGAGCTGGTGAACTCTTAACCTTTTTCCCAAATCCAGCCTTATCGAGCACCACCTGATAATCTTCCTTCATGGTGGTGTATTCGCGAGCTCCAATGTTAAATACGGTGTTGACATTTTCCGTATCTTCCATCAGACCGGCAAGACGAATCGCCTCGCTCAGATCCTCCACATCCAGCAACTGGTAGAGGTTGTTCCCCCTGCCAATCATGGGGAAACTGCGCCCTTCGCTAGCCCACTGGTAGAAAATGGCAAATACGCCAAGCCGCTCGGGTCCAATAAAAGATTTGGGCCGAATGGTGGTAACCACCATGCCCTTGGCGCGCATCTCATCACAGATGCCTTCTGCCTGAATCTTGGCATGTCCATACGGACCGACACCTACCATCTTGTCATCTTCATAAAGGGGGTGGTGGTCAGGCACACCATAGACCGCAGTGGATGAGATATAGATTGCCCGCATCACATTGTGAGCGAGGGCTGACTCCAATACCACACGGGTTCCCTGTACATTGGTGGACATGATCTCGGCACTCTTGTACAGGGGCAAGGCTGCCGCCCCATGCATCACTATGTCGATTCCCATCTCCATGCAGTGATCCACCGTCTTCTGATCACGCACATCACCCTGAACAATAGTGATGCGATCCTTCACATCCGCATAATCGAAAGGCTCTTTGTCTAATGAAACCACCTGTTGCCCGTGTTCCAGCAGGTGCCTGATCAGGTTTATTCCAAGGAACCCTGCCCCTCCAGTTACCAACCACTTAGCCATAAAAATTACC
>CAYZFJ010000190.1:0-5360 GCA_964477705.1 uncultured Myxococcia bacterium
CTCAATTGCCCTCCGCAACAACCACCTCTCCCGCCATCACTTCCCTAACTTCGTGTCTTCGTGTGAGACCATCAGGTGCAAGGAACTATGTGGGCCACTACCACTAATTCCCCATCCCTCCCAACCCCTGTAGGGGCACGGCATGCCGTGCCCTTCGTCAGCGGTGCACCCAACCCGCCCGAACAATTTGTTGAACTCAAACTACCTTAAAAGAACACGGATTCGGCATGCCGTGCCCTGCGTTAGCGGTGCACCCAACCCGCCAAATGAATTTAAAAATTAAACCGCCAAAAGCACGTATATAGTTTGCTCTGCCTCTCTGGCTCTCTACTCTCTACTTTCCTCTCACCTTCAGGTGAGGGGTGCCAGCGTGGCCGTGGCCGACGGTGTCTGGGGAGCCACTTCCTCTAAGGCCCCCAGTTCCCATGACCATGGCCCTGAGCTGGAGTTGCCAGTGGATTGCAGTCTACCTTGGCTGATTAGCAGAGGGGCTGTATGGTCCTCTGGCACATCGAGCATGAGAACAGATTCCCGATTATTCAGGGTTGCCGAGCCGGCATTGACAGTGACTAGCGGTCCATTCGGGTCCACATGCCAGTAACACCTGTGATTGTGACCGTGGAGAAGAATGGGGGGTGCGATTGCACTCAGCCCATGCAAGACTTCCTGAAATTGACCAGCATTTTCCAGGCAGTGTTCCTTCGTGTCCTGCTTCCCTTTGCTGTTCCATAAGCCAAAATGTGACGCAATGATCAGCCTGCGGTTCTTGAGCAGCTCATGCCCGGCAAGGTATTTCAGTGTTTGAAGTTGGCGGGGCGCAATTCTTCCTGTGGATGCAATCAGGTTCCAGTTGGCAAAGGCGGAGTTGAGTCCGATTATTGCCAGATGCTCACCCACCAACCGCACAAATGGGAAACTGGCTGCCGTCTTTTTTCCAGTGGTTGTGGCATGGTCCTCATCGCCTGCCCTATTATCCTCCCAGGCAGCATCGGCTAACTGGGGCACAACAAGGTCAGACCTTACAAGCTCCGGAAAGTAACTGACAAAGGAGTCGTTTCGTACATTTTCTGGTACATAAATGTCGTGATTACCAGGAACGCCGCATATCCTCCCACTGGATAAAATCGGTTCCAGAATCGACCTTGCTTCACTGAACTCCGAATGGAAGCCAAGCGCCGTCATGTCTCCGGTGAAGATAGTAAAGTCCGGTTTTTCTCTCTTCCACAGTTCAACCGTTGCCTTGAGCTTGGCGGCGGCCCACTGGAACCGCTTCTCCCTGAACATGAACTTAAGGGTAACAAAGCCCGCCACCCTTTTGCCCATCATCTCTTTCAGACGATGCTCTCCAAGTGGTGTTTGAATGTGCAAATCACTAAAATGAAAAATTCTCATACCAAGCTTGCCCTACCGCGGTCCTTCACTAACCTGTGGAATCTGGTAGCATCCTTTTATGTGAACTAGTTTGAATACGTCAAGCTAAACTGACAATCAGCATAAACATGGCTATGGTGCCCCCCATGTAGTCAATACCAACCTGAACGGTAATAGCCTGGATTGGTTATGGTAGATCTTCACCCCAGAGGATAGTCCTGGCCTCTTCAGTATACTCGCCATCTTTCCCATGCAGGAACAGGGGAGGGTGGACCACTTGCCGGTACCCGGTCCGGCCGATGCGCCTGCCTGCTTCTATAAGCACCAACTCACCTGGCGATTGTTGATCTGGATGAACCATGCGGAGCCGGGTGACCTCCATCTCATATTTATGCAGGGTAGTGAAGATCTCGCCTACCCTGCCTGCTCGGTGAACCATGGCGATCCGTCCGTCTCGGCGAACCAGGTGATTCATGGCTGCCAGTACGTTGTCCATGGTGCAGGTGAGCTCATGTCTGGCCAATGCACGCTCCGAATCTGGGCTCACACGGCCTTTGGCAATCTCGTAGTATGGTGGGTTAGCAACCACCCAATCACAGCTTCGGCTCGGGAGCTCCATGGGGATGCGGCGAATATCATGCTCCTGGATGGTGATGATAGGATCAAGACCGTTCAAGGCTACGTTTCGCCTGGCCAGCGAGAGCAGGGATGGCTGTAGTTCCAAAGCCTGTATGTGTTGCGGTTTTCCCAATATGGCCATCATCAATGAGACCACCCCATTACCGGCCCCCAACTCAACCACCTCGGCCTGGGAAATGTGGGGAGCTACAAAACGGGCTAACAGCACTGAGTCGATGGCAAACCGGTATCCTTTTCTGTTCTGCAGCACTTTGATCCGGTTGCCCAGAATAGAGTCAAGGGTCTCTTCATCGCTGTTTGTCAGCGAGAAGCGTTCAAATTCCATGTTCATGGCAACTTGCTCCATCTGAGCGGCATGGTGTATTGAAATGAGTTGTTGATTGATCTGATTTTCACGCACGAACTTCCTTCTGGCTCTCTCACCGGGTCAGGCATAAAACGGTATGCCAAGTTCTCTAAGGAGAATATCCTGAATTACCTGAATGGGGATCAACCCATCACGGATTAGTATGGGATTCTGGTCATTGGATACATCTACGATAGTAGACACTCCTCCATGGCATTTTCCCCCATCCAATACCGTGCTGAGCCCATAAGGGCCCAGCATTGCTGCGGCCTCCTGAGCGGTCATAGCAGGGGGGAGTCCTCCCAGGTTTGCACTGGTGGCGGTGACAGGACCGCCAAACACCTCAAGGAGTGCGGCACAGTGAGGGCTGCTGCTGACTCTTATCCCTACCTTGTCCCCTGGCCCAAGCACCCCTGGGGCCAACCCGGCTCTCGCTTTCAGGATCATGGTTAATGGGCCGGGCCACAGGTGGGTGGCTAATACAGCAGCGGTGCCGGTGAATTCCTCGATGAGTAGACTGGCTGCCTGGACAGACGGCAAGAGTATGGGCATGGGCTTGTTAGCATCCCGCCCTTTCATGGCGGCAACTGCTGCCACCGCCTGGTCATTGAACACATCGGCAGCTAATCCGTAGGTGGTCTCTGTAGGAATTGCCACCACGCCACCAGCTTTCAGGGTGGCTGCACACTGATCAATAGAGGAATTTGCCTGAAAAGGCAGTATTTTAACACCATCCATACTTGGTATTCCAACCCCATTACTTTCTTGTGCAAAGTATGTCTTATCTGAGCCAGTGGTTGCAATTTATGCTGAACTGCACTATAAATATGCATAATTCAGAGAAAAAAGCAGGATATGGCCTATATAGTATTACTGACGGTTGGTGTGGAATCCACCACCCGTGGGATTGAAGCATACCTGATTTGTAACGGTTTCATCAAAGTTTTAGATGCCGTCATATTCGGTTGATAATCGGGATACAGCTTGAACAAGACAGACCTGCATGGTGGATGGCGTATCGGTGTGTTGGTGTGTTGGTATATTGGCATATCAGCACAGCTTCAGGATTGTGTGAGGTGGCGTTTGAGGTACTGGATAGATTCAGAGGGAGGAGTGGGTGGAGGAGCGAGTGGAGGAGTGGGGTGGAACGAACAGCAAAGAAAAGAAGAGCTCACATTATATGGATACTAGCATATCGTCCAGCGCATCATAGGTTAGGTTCGGTGCTGTGACTGGAGCCCCAACTGGCCCCACTTGCCTGATCGCTTCGGGGATAGCCCGATCCACATCTCCTGCGGTAACTGAGAACTCACCGTGTTGGGCAGCGGCTATCTCACCAGCCAGACCATGGATATGGACGGCAGCCTTCAGCCCCGCTTCCGTTCCCATTTTCTGGGCCAGGAAGCTGCCCGCCATGCCTGCCAGAACGTCCCCGGTGCCTGCGGTAGCCAGTGCAGGGCTGCCGGTGGTGTTGATGAAGGCTTTTCCATCAGGCAGAGCGACGATACTCCGAGCTCCCTTCAACAGTAAATGGCACCCACTGGTTCTGGCAAAATGTCTGGCTGTTTCCAGACGATCGTGCTGCACATTCTCTGTAGTGGTGCCAACAATTCTGGCCATCTCCCTGGGGTGGGGGGTAAGGATTCTCGGCCCCAACTCCAACCCTTTCTCCAGACAATCTTGAAATTGCTGAATACCGATGACCATAGAGGTGGTGTCGCAGGAAAACGCATTGATCCCGTCCGCATCCAGTACCACTGGTCCATCAAAGGAGGCACACACATGCCTGACCGTGGTAATAGTATCCCTGTTTACACCCATACCTGGTCCGATAACTACTGCGCTCTTGTCAGCCATCACCCTGTCAAGCTGGTCCAGATTGCCATATTGAAAATCATTGGACACAATCATAAGTTCAGGCATTACACCTATGGCCAGCGAACAGACAGGCTGAACAGAGGCCATGGTGACCAGCCCGGCTCCTGAGCGGAGGGCTGCTCTGGCAGCCAAAATGGCGGCACCCGGTTTGGATTCGCTGCCGGCGATTACAAGGACATGACCGAAGGTTCCTTTATGGCTCCATGGCAGCCTGGGCTGAAAAAGACCAGCAATATCCTTTGCTGTAATCATTTGGGTTTGCAGGTTTAAGTCTTCTGCAAATCGTGATGGAATACCGATATCCACCACATGTATCTTTCCCGCCATCATGGCTCCAGGGAACTGGATCAGTCCCAGCTTGGGATAACCCATGGTGATGGTGAGATCAGCTTGTATGGCTTCGGGCAGGATCTGGCCTGTGTCAGAGGAGACGCCGGTGGGCATGTCGACGGCCACGGTGAAGGTGTGGGGCAGGTTATTAATTATGGTTACTGCATGGAGGATTGAGCCAGTTATGGGGGCGGAGAAGCCTGTCCCCAACAGGGCATCAATTCTCAGTTTGCTGGTGGTCAGCCATTGTAGATTGTCCGATTTGGTCAGATCACTGGCCAGAGGGCAAACCACTGTTTCGCCGCCCATCCTGTTCCACACGGTCATTTCGGTTGCAGCATGGCCCGCAGGTCTCTCACCAGGGGCGAGCAGGAAAACTTTAACCTTGGCTCCCAGGTTGTTGAGATACCGTGCTGCCACAAAACCATCACCCCCATTGTTGCCCGGTCCAGCCAGGATTGCAACCCTGTCACCGGCTTGCAGCCGTCCGTGCAGCCAGGATAATTCTGCTACTGCCTTGCCAGCCACCTCCATGAGGGCGATCCCAGGAATGCCCAGCTCTTCAATGGTGCGCTGGTCGAGAGCATTCATCTCCTTGGCATTGACCAGATAGTTGTTGATGGTCATCTCAGTCTTCCCTTCCTCTGCTTTGGGTATAGGACCGCACACATTGTGCTGCAATTTTCTGTTCCACTCAAGCCTGAGATTTCAAGATAACCCCTGATTCCCATCCAAGTCCTCCCTCCCAACACCTGTAGACATAATGAGTGGACCGACGCTCGTGCAAAGCGTGGAT
>CAYZFJ010000191.1:0-1100 GCA_964477705.1 uncultured Myxococcia bacterium
TATAGTGCGTGCTGCAGGCAGAGGGCAGGCTACCATCACCGCCATGGCTGGCGACCACCAAGCTACCTGCCAGATCGCCGTCAATGTGCCCATCAGCTCACTCACAGTTGTGCCAGAAGAGCTATACCTGACAGTAGGTGAGGTGGTGCCACTGTTAGCCACAGTGTTGCCACCGGACGCCGATTACCCCGCAGTGGTCTGGGCTATTGACGATGACCTGGTGGCCTCGATAGACGAAAGCGGGGTGGTAACCGCCCTTAGCCTGGGGCAAACAATAGCCACCGCTACTACTGGGAATGGAACCAAGGTCGTGCAGGTGCCCATCTCGGTGGTTGCAGTGCCTGGCACCTGGTACGATACTGAATCAGGGTTGCTTTGGGAGAACCCACCCATGGGTGGTAGTTTGCTGTTTGCTGCCGCCACGGCCTATTGTGAGACTCTGGAGCTGCATGGCCTGAATGACTGGAGGCTCCCAGCCATCAGCGAGCTGAGGACCCTGGTCAGGGGGTGCCCAGCGTCAGAGCCGGGTGGGGCGTGTGGGGTTATTGATGAGTGCTATAGCCAGTATTGTGACGGAGATTCTTGTAATGGCTGTGGACTGGGTGCTGGATGCTACTGGCCTGAGGCGCTGGGGAATAGCTGCGATGGGGCTTGGCTCTCTTCGACGAATCTGAACGTATTTTAAGTTTGGGCTATTATTTTTTCTATTGCTGCTTTCGGCCCCCCCGAGTCAGCAGAGCAATCGTCCGTTCCGGTGTGTACGGTAAATAACATTAATACATCACATGCATCAATGTCATACAGTATATAACAACATAACAAAGTTAGTAATACTTAAAACGGTATATCAATCATAATCTATAGTTTTTAGCAAACTGCCCAATAAACACATTGTTTATTACAGTAACTATGAGCGCAATAAAACCAGAAAACTTGGACAAATGCACCTAGATCTTTGTTCAGCAATTCGGACAAACCATTTGGCCATTTTTTAGCCAAAATCAAAGCGGACAAACCATTTGGCCATTTTTGGACAAACCATTTGGCCGGCTACAGTGTGCCATCGGGAATGGAGATTAGGGTAGATATGGATTCTGCCA
>CAYZFJ010000191.1:1110-5256 GCA_964477705.1 uncultured Myxococcia bacterium
GTTACATGAGAGCCTGAATTGATTTGTGGTTTGGGGCCTTTCATTGTTTGGGATAGCCCATGGTTGCCAGTTGTGTGGGTGGTGTGCCATCGGGAATGGAGATTAGGGTAGATATGGATTCTGCCATCAATAGATTTTTAAAGGTCAAACTTTGGAAAATTGGGCACTCATGGGGATATACCCGGGGATGGAATAATTGCATACCGCTACTTGAACCATCCATTGATTTTGCCTGTATGGTCCTCGCACTGGCAATGGTGCTGCCGGTTCTGGTCTTTGGGGTGTGGGGGTGTTCCGATGAAAGTGGGGAGCTGGTTCCCATACAGAGAGGAACCTTTTCAGACCGGGTTTACCAACTGTTACAGGATGAGATTAACTTATCCTCGCCTGCCCATCTGCGGGACAGCAGGTTGGCCGCACTTCAGGGTATGGAGGGGGAGGTGCTGCGCTCTCTTGATTGGGCAGTGGCAGATGGGATGTCAGATGAGCTGGCTGAATATTTTGCCAGTGAGTCATATCGGTCTGCTAGGGATGCTGGTGGGTTGCGCTTGTTCCTGAGTGGCTTAGGGCATTATTTGGAGTGGGCTGGTTTTTCATCGGATGAGGGAGGTGGTGGCGGTGACGGTGGCGGGGACGGGGGCGATGACGGGGGCGATGACGGGGGTAGCGAACCCAGTGATGAGAGCGGTGTGAAACCCCAGGTTTACAGGGATTCTCTGGCTGCACTCCCAGCGTGGGGAATGGGGGCTGACTCTGTGGCTGTCTGGAGGCTTGCAGGGCGAGCAATATCTGCTGATAACAGCCCAGTAGGCAAGTTTGCAGAGCACATAACTGAGGATGAGGAGAGGGCGCTTTGGGAACGGGTCGTGGTCTGGGCAGGGAGGGTGGTTAATGTGCTGGCTGAGGAGTATCACTGGGACCATGGGGGGCTTGCAGAGTCGGGGGATGACGAATTGTCTGGCTACTCGGATGTGGGGGCGGATGCCAATAAGATCGCTACCGCTGCTGCTGCTGAAGCCGCAGGCAAGCGAAGGCATGCGCTGATTCACAACCTGCTGCAGGATCTGTGCACAGGCAGTCTCAGTAGTCTGGAACGGCATCGCTGTATGGAAGCCGTGGACAAAGCGGTATCGAATGCCGTGGGGGCGGCTGCGTGGAGTGTTCTGCTTGATGCCCATGGTATGCCCCTTCCACTGTACCTGCCCGATGGGGGGCTGCCTGCGCCTTTGGTGGATATGGACGGGGATGGTCAGGCCGATAGGGATGGGGCTGGTAGGTTCTTGGGAGTGGGTGGCGCACCGTTGGATCTGCCCCCGTTTGCTAATCTGAGCACTGGGGGAGAGTTCCGGGATGAGGATGGCAGAGCGCTCACTGCCGACAAACGGAGACCCATATTTCAGTATGTTGATGTGAGGAAGTCGGCTCTCGGACTGATGGCAGGTGCCATGGGGGCCATGGTTGATGGGGGGGGGCTGGAGCAGATGCTGACCATGTTCAGGGGGCTGGTGTCACTGGGGGGTAATGGTGCTGGCGGGGAGGCAGAGGAGGCAGGGGAGGGCACAGCAGAGTCAAGAAGAGCAGGTGCAGCGGAGGGACAGGATGATCACATTATCCCAGATATCTTGTGGGCAGTGAGTGAGGTAGCTTCATACCCAAGAATCGGCCAGTTGCTGCTGGTGACTGGAGGGTTTCTCTCTTCTGGCAAGGATGTGCTGGAGCGGGTACTGGTGGAGCGTTCCAGGGCAGCGATTATTATGGACCAGGAGAGGGAACAGGCTGGACAGGATTCTCCTGGGGACGGTTTTCTCACGGAAGGCAACACTCTTATAGATGATTTGATCGGGTCTAACTGGTTCCGTAACAGGGAAGTCGGCAAGAGCTGTGTTCCTGGAGTCTGGCCCGATTCCTGTAATGGCTCATGGCTCCAATGCGAGCAGGAGATAGATGCTCCTGTGGGGACTGGCCGGTGTGTGCTGGCCGGCGGAGCCACTCATGCTCCCAGCATTATTGAGGAGCTTGTGGAAGATGGGCTGCTGGCGGACTTGGTGGATTCCATCAATGGTACGGATCATTGGCGCTGGCAAGGTCTCCCCGCTGCCCTGGCCATTATGTCTACATTCAAGGGTCAGAATTTTCCCATAGAGAGGGTAGATGCTGGCATCTGTCCTGACTATGGGGAGGAAGATGCCCTGTACCCATCACACCTGAAGAGCCACGACCAGTTCCCCTTTACTGTCCCCGTTGATTGGTCACTGTCTGACGAGGATTATGACGCCCAATCCTTTCTCCAGCGCCTGGTTTTTCTCTTTCATAATTTGAATCAGGTCTCCTGGTCTCCCTTCATAGTGTCTGAAGAAGGTGAGAGCGAAAGTGGGGGTGATCATGCTGCAATGGTGATACCCAATCTGGCCGGTCTGGCAGTGGATGTGTGTGCAGGTAATCTTCAGTTGGCTGTTCAGTCGGATTTGGTAGACCAGGGCGACCTGGTCAGGATGGCTTGCGAGTTTGCCCTGCAGGATGATCCCGTTGATGGTAATGGCAGTGGGAGCGGGGGTGAGAGCGGAAGCGGGAGCAGTCAAGCTGCGCCTATTGTACCAGACCCATGGCAGCTCACACTCTTTGGACTGCGTGATCATCCTCAAATGGGAACACCGCTCGATGTGGACGGGTGTCCCATCGGGGAGTGTCATGGGCAGGTTATGGCTGCTGCTGCCACCTCAGGCATGGTTGAAGCACTTATTCCCTTGGCCACAGTGTTCAGCACCAGTGGTCCCCAGCCATCAGCTCCACGTATCCTGGGAGATCCGGGAGGACGCAGCCAGCTTCTGCTCGACCTGGTCTCCACCATTCATACCCACTACGGGGATGATGTATCTTCAGAGATGAGTAGTGAGGCTGGCGATGATAATTGGGCAGGCACAAGGGCCCGCTTGAGGAGGGGCGAACGGGTGGTTGCCCGGGTGCTAGCAGAGACAGAGTTAGCTGAGTCAATCTTAGAGCTTGTCAGGGCATTGCGGCAGACCAGTGTCTGCCAGATTGGGAACGGCATATCCATGAACACCTCATCCTGTTATGGGCAGGATAGGCAGCTTCTTAATGGTGCCGGAGAGCTGCTCGCATTCCTGGGTTGGCTGGCAGACAGGGATGTGACCGTCTGTACCAGGCAGGATTGGGAGTGCCGGGAGAGGCGCACCAGCTCAGCGGGCGCATATTCGGGTACAGAAGGGACAGGCTCATCCCGTTTTCCCAGGGGCGGTGGGGGAGTAGGAGAGGGAGTGGCGACAGGGGTTGAATCTTATCCTTCCAGGTTGCACCTGCTTCTTCATACCTGGCGACGTGTCGAGGAGAGGTTGCTCTCGCACCCGGATGCTGAGGTGGCTCGTGCTGCCAGCTCGTTTGACTGGTGGCCGCCTGTAGTAGCCGGGGATGAAGGGCTCAGTCTTGAGCTGGAACAGCCGGCCATTTTGCATCTCCTGGAACGCCTTGCCCTGATTGGAGGCAGTCAGATAGTGTCCATGCAGGCAGATGTTGGCAGTGATAGTTTTGCCCAACGTATGGAGGTGTTTTTAGGGCGTCTGGAGCCATTCCTGGGAAGTGAACAGCTCCTCGAACTGGTTCTTGTTATTCATGCCCTCTGGATTGATATGGCTGCCGAGGAGGAGCCTGGAACTGATAGAGAACAGCCGCCGCCCGGGCAGCAGGTTGAGAACCAGGAGGAGAACGGCGACCCTGAGTCTTTCTCTGTTAATGACATGAGGGCTTCTTTCCTTCAGGTTATCTACCATCTGCTTCAACAGGGGCGGGTAGATGATGCAGGGTTTGAGAGGGCCGGCAGGATTGATAGTCTGATTGTGCTTGGTGGATTGCTCCAGTCGTCTCCGTTGTGGCTCTGGGACTTGATGGAGGGGGTACACCTGCTGAATGAAGCCGATTCGGATGGAGTGCTGGTCAAGTTGGGAGCTAATCTGTTTGCCGAGGATCGTACTCAGCAGAAAACCCTAGTACCAATGGGGGCTTTTGTGCGACTTGGAGCTAAAATTGCCAACCCCGACATCATAGATGGTGCTGAGGATAGAGCCGGTTTCGAAGAAGAATCAAGATCATGTCTTCAGATCCAGGCCCGATATTTACTGGACCAAGAGAGGG
>CAYZFJ010000192.1:0-3770 GCA_964477705.1 uncultured Myxococcia bacterium
TGTGCTCATCCACAACGCAATAAAGCACTATATTAGAACCGACCAAAGTGATGAGTTTCCGTACAGCCTGTCGCATTTTCATCTCTGTTCCAAAGAGCGTCACTCTTCCATCAGGGACTATTGTGAGGTGCCACAGACTGCATTTATCAAATAGCTTTCGCATACTGCATCTCCTGTTGGCTATTCTCGCCGTTCTAGGCTCTTACAATATTTTCTCTCTACTATTATCGGCCCAATTGTTAGAACTGTTTCCTGCCAGGAGGTTTATCTCGAAACTTGCCACTTCTGCGCCATCACAACCAGCCTGAAGTAGCAGGACTCGGGTCAGCCCCACGGGTGTGGGGAACACTCCCTGCATTGCTGGGCAACAAATCACACAATCGGGCAGGCTGAAGCTCGAACTGTCAAAAACCGCAAGCTGACAACCTTCGCCAACACCCTGGAATCACATGCTGAGAACATCTTGTCTTGGTATGATCATCCAATTACATCTGGTCCTCTTGAGGGATTGAATAACAAAATCAAGGTTCTCAAACGCAAGGCTTATGGCTTCAGGGATCCAGTATTCTTTGCACTACGATTGCTCTTTATTCATGAAGCCAAAATGGAGCTTGCCGGATGCTGAATCATGCAAAATCCCGGCAAGATCCGGAAGAGCCGAAATTGTTTGGGGCTATTCAAGTTCCAAGGAAGAGGCGTTTGCCGAAGGGGGCTGAGAAGGGGATTTGCAGTACTTTTGATGCTGCTTCGTCCAGGGGGTAGTCTATTCTTATGAAGTTTGCCTGGCGTTTTTCTGTGTCGTAGGTGCAAAAGCATGCTCTGGCGTCCATATCTCTTGGCTGCCCCACGCTTCCCACTGAGAATATGTATTTGTATTGGGGGTCACAGGTAATGCACTCGTCTTTCAGCTCGCAGGTCCTGGTTCTGTTGGGATCCAGGCAGAATGCTTTAACCAGATGGCTGTGTCCTATGAAGTTGATAGGGCTGAGGTTGTCCCATAACGCATACAGGTTGTTGACCTGTTCCATGTTGAAGATGTAATCAAAACTGGCGGGTGTTATGGGGGAGCCGTGTGAAAATGCGAGCCCCTCATCAAGTTCCCTGTGGAGCAATGGCAAGGACTGAAGCCACCGGAGATTTTCCGTTGATAGCTGGGCCCGGTGCAGGTCCAGTACCCTTCTGGCTAGGTCATAGTAATAGGAGTAATCCATTCGGCCCGACACTGCCGCATCATGGTTGCCTAAGACTGCCGTATTCACATGGGCTTTGACCATGGTGCAGCATTCATTGGGAGCGGCACCATAACCTACCATGTCTCCCAGGCAGACAATCCGGTCAACTTGCAGGGCGGAACAGGCATCGAGTACTTCCCTCAGGGCCTCCAGGTTCCCGTGGATATCTGAAATGATTGCGTAGAGCAAATATAATCCTTCTCAATCCAAGATGAACGATTGCTTGCTTACCGGCGGTCTTTGTCTTCGTGCATGGACCATCCCTGGAAGAGAGCATCAAACTCCGAATTCCAGGATTCTTCCTTCTGAGCGCTCTCTTCAGAGTTGCCGCTGGCAAGAATGCGGGCAAGAAGCTCCTCACCATCTTCACCATCCTCGCCCCAATCCCCACCGATTTGAGCGAGGAGTAGCCCGTTGGCCTTTCGAGCCACCTCTCGAATCTTGCGATTATGATCCCTGCGCAGCTCCCACCCTATTCCCGACCGATCATCCTCGTCAAGTCCGGCCAGGATCAGAGCCAGCACCTTAACATGGGCACTGGTGGGATTCTCGGTTGCCCTCAACTCTGCTACCAGCTCATCCAGATAGGACAAGCCTGAATCGATCAAAAGTTTACCTGTGTCCCACATCTTATCCCTGGCTTCAATTTGCTCCAATATCTCAGCCAATGGGGGGCGTTGTTTACCTGTCATTATGGGAGAGGTTCCCGTTTTCAGTCTCACTCCATTCGCCCCTCCAGAGGCGGCGGCGCTTACTGCTACTCTCCCCCGGGCTTCCCCGGTGGCGGTGTTAAAACCGGTTTCGTTCCACCTGCCTGTATCTGCTCCAGCGTCAATGCTGCCAACGGTGCCAACATCACCAGCAGCACCAACCTCAGCGGCGCCACCAGTTCTGGCATCACTCCCCTGCCCCATACCAGCCCCTACTGCATGAAAATTCCGAGAAGAGAGCTCTTCCCATGAGGTCGCAATGTGGTGAGAGGGCGTTCCCCAATGGTCGTCCTCCCATTTTTTTTCACCCATCCCACCACTCCCACCCATCCCGCCACCCTCGCTGCCCCCACTGCCATTGCCACCCGACATACCCTCCCCACCAAGGTCATCACTAAAATTCCAGTCATCTGCCAAGGTGTCGTCACCGGTATACTGGTCAAAGGAACTACCATTCCCACCCATTATGTAACTACCATCCTCACCCATTAAGGAATGGAGCAAGTCCAAAACCTCGGCGTCAATCATTGTGTCAGCTTTTGCTGCATCATTGAACAGAGCGTCCCAATTATCCGCCTCGTCACGTTTATTAAAATCATTGGGCTTCAGGTGCCTGCACACATCAATATAGGAGGCGACCTGCATGTGGTTCAGTTCTGCCAGATCAGGAGCAAACCCCAGGTCAATGGCAAGCCCCTTCATGGGGTCAGACATGGCCACCCCAAACCCAATGGCTGCATCAAGCACAGATGTAAGAATCTCACGGAATTCTTCCGCTGACTGGGATTTAATAAAGAACAGATAATCCAGGTTACTGCTGTCAAGCCAGAAATCTAGCTTCTTTAAGGCGTCACGAACAGCGAGGGGACCAGTCAGATTGGTGTAGTCTCCAGCCGAGAACACTCCATCGACGACGCCCATGCCAAGCCTGTTGAACCTTGGGTTATTCACAATGGCGACTGCGGCGGTACCGTTACCGGGGGTCCTGACACCAAATTGATCAACCACCCTTAGAATTTCATCGGCGTTCACTTCCAGACGCTTATCGAAGCTGATACTTCTTCTGGACCTCCCTCTTCTGTCAAAGAATTCCACACCAACAAAGAATCTGGTACGAAGCACCTCCAGCATCTCTCTCACATCACGGCGGAATGGGTCTACAACCAGATGGGCCACCTCTTCCAGTTCACCTTGAGGCGAAGTGATACCGATGAGGAAGACCACCACCGGTCCTTTATCCACCACGTGAAGCTGCAACAGAAGCTCAAGGGGAGCGGTGAGCACCTGTGGCATCTGATCCCAGTCGCCCTTGAAAGCAAGCTTGACTTGTCCTTTGTCCAATTTGAACGCACCCTCCGCTGCGTTCAAGCTGGTTCGGTCAGATAAGGTAGATGCATTGGGCGATGCCCCTGCCACATACACACTGTCATGTTCGGGCTGGGGTTGATTGGCTGGCTGCACTTCTTCCCATGGGGTGTGGTGGGCACCTGGAGAATCATCCTTTAATTCAATGGCTGGTGGCAAAATGGAATCATCCAGGCTCCAGCCTTCATCCAGTTCTGTTAAGGATGGAACACTGGCAGAAATGGCTGAATCATCCCACGTTGGAAGGGGGGTGGGGGTTGCTCTGGGTGCGGGATATGTGGCCTGCTCTCTATGCCTTAGGGGTGTCTGAGCTGTATAGGGAGGTACCCATTGGGAGGGGGCTTCTTTGGCTATCTGTGTTTGGCGTGGCTTAGCCCCAAATCCTGTCACTGCCGCAGCTGTTGTCGCTGCCCCAATTCCGACTCCAGTCCCAGCCCCCGCCCCAACTACTCCCGCTAGCCCA
>CAYZFJ010000192.1:3780-5159 GCA_964477705.1 uncultured Myxococcia bacterium
CCCGGGAGAACCCTCCCCAGCCCACCGTCCCCCCCAGGCCCAGCCCCCGCCCCGCCTCCAAGAACTGCCTTGGCAGACGCCTTCAGCGCAGGCACAGCGTCGGCAACGGGCCCCCCCAGTGTGATGGCAGAAGCAGGCTTCGAAGTGGCGGCCATACGTGGTTGATCTGTAGCGCCTCGACCGGCCGCAGGCATGGCTGCAGTTTTACCTGACCAATCCCCCCTTGAGTCCTTGAATACATCTGCAGAACCAACAGCAGACGCTGTCTTGGTATCACTAAGGGAGGACTTCATGGAGCTGGAACTGTCCAGACTGGGCAGGTCAAATTCCGTATCCAGAGCCCACGCCTGATCAAGGGAGCTGCTCCACCCATCCTGTTCCTCTGGCAAATCCTGGCTGGTTGCCATGGAAAGCCCGGCCCACTCAGCTTCTATTGATTCAGCCTCACCTTGTGGCTCCACTGCAGGAGCCACTACGGCTGCGGCCGCAACCATAAGCTCTTCACCTTCACCATCGCCATCACCAGAACCTTCACTATCGGCCACGGCGGCAGCCACCTCAAGGGCGGCAATCTCCTGATCAGGAGCGGCCATTGCCGTCTCGTCCCCAATCAAAGTGTGGGCAGCATCCTGCCCCAAGCTCGATGCTTGAGCCGTTGCCCATGCATCAACACCCGATGTGATATTCGCTCTACCAGGCCCGACTCCCCCACCTGATGGTGAAACACCGTCCGGTCCTGCAAGCCCTGCTCGACTAGAGGCAACACCTCTGGTGAAAAGCGGTACGAACACATTGCCCTTGTTGCCAAGCAGCATGTGGTTCCCGATCACCTCCACCTCGAGGGGGCGAACAATAGCATTGGGAGAGGTGTCCACCATAGACGCAGGCGCTTCTACAGGCAATTCCCAGGCAAACAGATCCCGAATATTAGTCTTATTCCTGTCACCATCCGCAGCACCAGCGGTGCTACCGATGCCAGTCCCAGAGCCAGTCCCAGAGCCAGAGCCACCAGGCCCTGCCCAGATCTGCTCAAATGACTCCCACACATCCCGGTCATCACCGGAACCGCTTTGCCCTTGGACCATGCTCACACCAGCACCACCATCCCCTGCGGCAACATCATCCCCGCTCCCACTTTCACTCCAGCCAGCGCCACCTCCACGGAACCTTGCATCCTTGCCATAGATCAGCCCCCCAGCCAGGACTCTCCTGTCAGACTTCAACGCTGAGGTTACATCAGCTGTCAACCTGGTCCGACCAGTGTGGGTGGCGTCAGCGGCGTCAGCGGTGCCAGTGGCGGTAGCGGCGTCAGCGGTGCCAGTGTGAGTATTAGGGATATTGGTGACTGCTGAAACAGGTGCTGGAGCAGCGGCAACCGT
>CAYZFJ010000193.1:0-2850 GCA_964477705.1 uncultured Myxococcia bacterium
CAAACGCATCCAGGAACACATTGGCAGAGAAACCTCTGGCTGTATCAGGGTTCGCAGGCAACGCAATGATGCGGCTGCCACCAGGTATCCTTACCTCTAGAGCGTTGGCCTTGTATTCCCAAGGGTACTCCAGGTATTCAAACCCACACTGGTATGCCGCCAGGTGACGTTTGACACCTTCCTCCATCGCTTCTCTGGCTTGACGTTCCCCCCGGGAGAGAATGACCCATTTGGTGCGTTGACCCTTGGCTTCCGTATCAAGACAGTCATCAACTATTTCGAGCGTCGTCGTAAAGGTTTTGCCGCTCTGTCTGCAGAAGTCGCCAATCTTGAAACGGCTCTTGTCGGCCAGCCAACGCCGCTGATACGGGTACAGCACAATCGCTGGCTGTTGCAGCTTTGTCCGCATCCGTATCTCCGCATGGTATATGTTGGGGAATAGTTACAAGAATTTGAGCTTGCCTAACAGCTACCACATCCATCACCCCCCCCGCAAGAAAAACTATAAATAAGGTCGAAAATCTCTAATTACGGAGAGGTCGGGCAGGATAATGGTCTCATCCAGGCAATGGCCACGGTGGTTGACCCGAATGCTGAAGCCCTCAATCTCAGGAAGATCACAGGTGAAGGGCATTCCGGATCGCTGTTCCTCGTTGATGCTCAAACCAGCATATCCTTTTTGAGCCAGGGTCAATGGGAGAGAAGGTGAATATTGGTCAGCCATGATGCTGGCATAAACAACCCCAAGCGTATTGGGCAGCTCCGGTGGGGTGTCACCATGCAGGCTATAGGTGACACTATCAAACAAGGGAGCCCACTGCAGCCCTTTAATATGAGCAGTGGTGAGGTGAACACCTTCAAAGATGCGATAGGCAAGACTGACTAGATCTTGTAATCCCCGATGCAGAGTAGGCTCCCCACCGGTGAACATTATGCTGCGATGTACTTGACGAAGCTCACGGTAGATGGCTTCGACTTCATGGATGGTGTAGCCACCATTCAAGCTCTGGTCCATAGTGTGCAGCTTACGTACCAGGCAGTAAGGGCAGCGGCGGTGGCACTCTGTGGTGATAATATGTTTCAGCATGCCTCCCTCCGATACATGTTAGCTAGCACACCATCAACAGCGCCGATAGCGCGGGTGGCATATTTCCAGGCTGTTTGGTGGCTTACACCAATAACCTCTCCTGCCTGGGCGTAAGTAAAGCCGCCTTCAATAATAGCCCGCAGCACGCTCCATACATGACGCTGCCGCAGGGTTGCAATTGGCAGGAGACCTGCTTCCCGGATGATGGCCTGGGCGGCCATCAGTCTACTCGTAGCAAGATCCACCCGTGATCTCATAGCCCAAGGCCCGGCCGCCCCACCGCCAGTCTTGGCCACCGGTAGCGCATGTGAATCAAGGGTTTCAGTCATGCCTGCCAGGTAACAGGCAATTACCCCACGTCCAGAACGAAACAGCTCATCAGCGACATCCTGCACCGGCGTCCTGGGCAGGCTTGCCCTGGCTGCCAGGTTAAGTGCCTGCTCTATGACATGAACAGATAATTGTATAACCGGGGTGTGGGCAGCCTCAGCTATCTCAACATCGGCAGCCACATGCTGGTCAACGGGGCAGCCTACCCATACCTCCTCTACAGGCTGGATAGGTTGGACACGGCCACTATGGTGAGGGCCGAATGCAGCGCCATCGGTTGGCTCCTCACCTTCAATCAGTCTCTTGCGCAGCAGTTGCAGATCATCCCAGTCAAGTTGCTTTTCAACCAGGTGGGGGTGCAGGTAACGCCACTCATTGCCTGGATAGATCAGGTCAAGCCCGAGTGCCAGGCGCCTTATGCTTGCTGTCGCAACATCAAGCGATGGACCAAGTGGATAGCTCAGGTAGATTGCTCGTAGGTCATACATTGCTGGCTCCGGTAAGGTCAGGTGCTGGTGTGGATGGCTGCTCAGGCTGCGACAATTCCTGCCCCTGGCTGAGCCTGCTCCAAGCCAGGCTACCGCATGCGTGACTGCAGTATTTCTTTCTGCCATGAGGTAACGGTTTCAGGCAGACCAGGCATGTTTGGTTCATGCTGTTGCTCACGATCGTACACTTCTCTATGGCAATTGGATTGAGCACGGGATCACCTTCCCACCCTCCAGAGCCTAATGTCTCCAGCACATTCTCCCCAATGCCTGCTTCTGCCATAGCACTTCGCAATCTCATGGTGGCGATGACTTCGATCTGACGCACCCTCTCCCTGGTGAGGCCCATCAGAATGCCCACCTCTTCGAGGGTGTGCCCGCCACGATCCGCCACATCGAGAGAGCAGCTTTGTCCAGGCACCAGATCAGCAGGCTCACTGTAAGGGTGGTTGAGAATGAGACGCCCAGAGCGTTCCCGGATGTCTAGCCACAGGTGGTGCCGACACCCCACATAAGGGCAAGGGCGGGGGGCATTGATACAGTCTCCCCTGGTGACCGGGCGCGACAACTCAGACAGTCCAGGCTCTTCTACCTCATCGATTTCATCTGTCTGTGCTGCTGCCAACATATTGACCCCTTCAAGAATGCGGAGCCGCAACCCGGACTCGAACCGGGGTCTTCGGTACCATGTACCGAGCTCTGCCAACTGAGCTACTGCGACAAGGCCCCGAGTGCTTGTATGTTAACCAGTTCCTATTCTTTGGCTAACCTCGGGGACCATGGCTTGTGAGCCGTTCGTGGCACTCCAGCCTGGCTCATTGCGGGACGCCACTTCCGCTAAACTGCCCAATCATGGGGCGTTCGTGTAATGCTTTATGCTGACTGCCTCTCCCTGTCCCTTCGGTAGAACTTGCCATCGATGTAGTCATAGACCTCGAACGCATA
>CAYZFJ010000193.1:2860-4334 GCA_964477705.1 uncultured Myxococcia bacterium
GGGGGAGCTGCTCAACAGGCGGGAGCTGATGCGAATCAGAGAGCTCAACACTTGATTGTCTGAAACCATCGTCTAAGAGAGCATCGTCCTGGGAGAAGAGAGCAAGCTGCCGCTCTTGCCCTGTAACCTGCAAGTCCCGCTGTCCGAATGCTATGGCCAGCATATTCCGAGCATCAGGGTCCTGAACATGGACGATGGCCTGACGCTGCTGCTCCTTCCTGTTCTGCCTCCTGAGCCTGGCGGCCTCTCTCTTCCTGAGCATTGCTGATTCACGCTTACGGGCCGTCTCCTGCTCCACCTGGGCGGGCTCTGCATCAACCGGCTGGAGGAGGGATGCCTCTGGCACAGGAGTGGGGAGGTCACCAGTGCCAGAGGCAACATTAGCGGAGGGGGGAGTTAGACTGGGCATGACCAGGCTGTTTCCAACATGGCGCATCTTTGCGGCAGGAGAGTTTGGCAGGACATCTTGGTCAGGGACCCAGAATTCAATAGGAATGCCGAGCTGCTCGGCAAGCTTAATTTCCTCGGTTACACCCACCGACTCCTTCCAGCCAGTGAGCTTCAGCACTACCATCTTGGAACACAGAGAAAGCATCACCCTGTCGTAGGCAGCCCAGAAGTCCCACCCATACGGCAGGTCGGCCACATCTTGGATGGGTTTGCTGTGAGTGATTGGACTGAACACAAACTGGCGCCGAGCGAAGATCATGGCAGCCGCATTGTTAATGAGGTGGAAACGAGCCTGACGAATCTGGGGATTCTCATGACTGAAAGGTGCGGCCAAGTAGATGATCTCGGGGCGATTCATATCCGAAGTTGTAACTATCATCCTCTTGAGCGCAGCCCTATGATTCGCACAATAGATTGCACGTACTCCAGCATCACTAGAATGCCTTGGATGTGCCTTGCAGCCCTTGACCCCACAACGAAGATCCTCTGGCAGGAGATGTTGAACAAATCGCTTCTCTGGGGCACGACGCTCCATAATGATTGGCCAGCGTTTCACTGGATCAGCGTGTTCTTGACAGTATCTCATAGGGCCTTTTTTGCCACCTGGCGGTAACATCACTGGAGCTTGACATTGAGGTATTTGGCACTGATATTCGGTTTTCATGATGCAACCCTTGAATCCACAGAGTCATCGTCAAAGAACTCTTTGGCCGACACACCTAGCGCATCTGCCAACCTTTCAATCACCTTATAGCTGGGACTGACAGCTCGACCAGTCTCTAGGGCAGACAAATAGCCTTGAGTCAATTTAGCCCGGCTAGCCAGTTCAACTTGGGTCAAGCCCGCTTTGCTTCTGAATTTTCTGATGCGTCTACTCAGCATGCAGTTACTCCTTAGCAATATCGTAACTATCAATATTGGGTAGGTCAATATATTTTTCATATTTTGGACATCAATAAAAAATCATATACCAATAAATGCATGCATGACTTGGTAGCTTACAACGTAAAGCGCCTACGCGAAG
>CAYZFJ010000193.1:4344-5133 GCA_964477705.1 uncultured Myxococcia bacterium
TTTCTCAAGTAGAAACCGGCACTATGGGGTGGAGGAAATCCACCATTGTGAAGCTATGTCAAGGGCTGCAAGTAGAAATGGTGGAACTGTTCAAACCTCCACAACTATACATCCCGAAAAATGCTGATGAATTATTCGCAATTGTTTGTGAGCTTGATGATGACGACATCGCAACACTTACTTCTGTGGCCTCTGGCTTAAGAGCTAGGCATCAAATCGCTCATCAAACATCCAAAATACCGCACACTTAAATATTGACTACCCCAATATTGGCCTATATGATGACCTTCATGCAGTGCAGAAGGAGGTCGTCACAATGTCCCAAAGCAAATCCCAAAACAAAAACCACCCCCCAATCACAGTTCCTGACTGGCTCCCCACCGGGCATCCAAGCCCCGAAGCTCAGCCCAATGCTGAGGCTAGCAAGCAAATCAAGCTCCTGGAAGCACAGGCTCTTAAGAGCCTACAGCAGAGGGTAGCAGGCAAATGACTGTTGTCTCCTCTACAGGACCAACGCCAAGCCTAGCCTCAGCCGTGTTGCCAACCAAAGCACAGCAACGCCTCGACGCCAGGGCTGCCATTGTGCAGGCATGGCGTCAATTTGAGCATGAGGATACAACTAGAGCCAAGCAGGCAGCTTTCATATCCTTATATAATAATGGGCAGATACAAGTGCCTGGTTGGGTGTATAGCAATATCCCCTCGATAATCGATCGTTCCCTGCGCCGGTGGCTGTCTGAGGTTAAGCAGGATGGTCTGACAGTGCTGGCTGGTCTGTACGGCAATCGC
>CAYZFJ010000194.1:0-5112 GCA_964477705.1 uncultured Myxococcia bacterium
GGCTCCCGGTAACGGGAGTCCCTACCGCGACCCCTTCGTCAGCGGTGCACCCAACTTGCCCAAACAATTTTTCGAAATGAAACTCCCTTAAAGACATGTATGCGGCATGCTGTGCCCCTCTGCCAGCGGCTCAACCAACCCGTCGGTACCCGCTGCCCCCTTCATTGCACTCACTCTCCGCTCCTCCCTCGCCCTTTCATTTACATTGCTCTTCTGAATGTGCTAGTTTCCACTCTTAGCAGTTTAATTATGCCAAGAACGGAATAACAACATGAGGACAGCACAGGATATGGTAAAAATTATCGCTGTTCATAATGATGCCCATACACTGTTTAATAAACATAGGGCCCCAGCAGAATATCCGGTGATTCATACAGTATGGTCGTGCCTGTGGGCCCATCTGATATTGGTTGCCGGGCTACTTGGAACCTTCGGTCTGGTTTCTGTTTTCCCAGTGGAGGCTAGAGCCCAGGAGGAACTCCCTATAGAGGAGCCCCGTGGGCAAGGGCTGATGGTTGGAACCGTCGATACACCAGAGGGGATAGTAGCTTCTGATAGTGGGGAGCCTCAGGTGGGCGAAGAGGTCACCCCTGCTCTGCGTGCCCATATTGCACAGCTCAATGGTATGGCTCGTGATGTGGGCAGCCTGATTGCAGGTGACCTTCATGTGGATGTGGAGGCGGACTCCCTCTTCGATGTGGACATCATGGAACAGAAGGCTGTTCTTGTGGAGGCTCAGCGGCTGCGGGCCGTAGTGGAGAGGGCTGCGGTAGATGATGCAGAAGAGGCAGCCCTGGGCAGGGCTGTGGTTGCTGACGTGGTGGACCACCGCTTAGGAGGGGCGAGGAGAGAGGGAGCATCCGGCGCTGGAGGAGATGTGGAAGGGGGGAAGCTGGATTCATCTGGGGCAGAAGCATCCACGTCGTCCGAAACAGTACACACTACAGTTCTCCATCCAGTATCTGTAGGAGGGGATAGAGATGGAATAATCCCATCAGCCCCCATCGACAGGGAACTCTGGTCCGCTCGAATCAATCTGGATCGGGCCCGCCTCCAATTCTATGAGCTGCCAAAGAAACAACGTGACGCCATCATTGACCAGCACCTGGAGCGGCAGCGTTTGGCAGGGGAATCCCAAGCCGAGTCGGGACTTGATGAGGCAGAGCGGAAAGCCCGTGAAGCAGAAGCTGCCCGGATTATTGCCCTTGAAGAAGCCCAGCGTGCCCGTAGCGAGGCGGAACGGCTTGTGGCTGAAGAGATGGCCAGACTTCTCGATATTTCACGCTCTTATGCGGACTTTGAGACGCTCATGGTGCGCAGCAGGCTGGGTCTGAAGGAGCGTGCCGAGCAAACCTTGACCTTACGGCGACGGGTCCGTGAAACCCTGGCAAGGAAGCTGCCCGAGCCTGTTGCCACTGACCTGTTGTATAATGAGCTGTTGTCATTTCTAGCTAATTCTCGTAGTGAGTTGGCAAAGGCCATATCAGAGAGTTTTGCAGAGAGCAGGGTGTCACCTGTAGAAGATGCTCTGGGAGCACTCCCACCAGACGTGGATCGTACCCAGGTGAATAATATTCGCATCAAGCTGGAAGCAACCCACCTCCAACTGGTTGACATGGAGAGTACGTATCGGCGAGACCACGCGGATCAGCTCTACGAGGAAGCCCGTGCTCTCAATTCAGACAGGCTCTCTCTCCTGCAACGATTAAGTCCAGGTAAGAAGGATAACGTTACTGGCTACTCCAGTGCTGGTTTGGACCAATCTGCTGCAGAACTCCAGCAGATTGGTCTGGTGCTGCGATACCACCTGGTATCGGCCCGCCGGTGGCTGGAAGACCTTGGAAGCTCAAAAGGTGGTTCAATCTTTACCACCAGTTTTACAGCTATTAAGTGGTTGGTACTGATTTTTGTCTTCTGGTGGTGGCGACGGCGCGGGACCCATCTGCTGGAAGGGTGGCGGGGGCGTCTGTATGAGGAACAGCAGCGGGCTCGGGCCCCTGAGCCAACCCCTTTGTATCGGGTGCTCGGTTTTGTGCAACAGACCCGGCGCCCACTCGAATGGCTCATCCTGGGCTGGATGCTTGTGTGGGCGCTGCCTGAGGAAGTCAGTGATCGCATCGAGGTCCAGCTGATCACCATTACATTTACCTGGATACTGGCCGGGGCAATGGCCGTGAGCATGATTGACACCATAGCTGGATGGAAGTCGTGGTTATATCTTGAGGTTTTCAGGGGAGGGCGTGGGGGATTGGGTGACATCGGGGGTGGCGGAGATAGTTATGGCAGAGGAGGCGGTAGCGGCAGCGGTGTGAACGGTGGTCGAGCAGGGGCTGGAGCGGTCGCTGACAGTGCAGACAGCCTCCGTCTTCGTTCCCTTCAATTTGTCGGGCGCACGGTGGTGGTTGTCGGCCTTATTCTCTCCCTCAGTGCCCGACTGGTGGGCAAGGGTACCATCTACGGATGGATCTTCTCCATCTGCTGGTTTGCGGCCATTCCTGTGGTCCTGGTCATTATCGGGTGGTGGCGTGGGATTATTTTTGAGCGCATCAGCGCTGTCCGCAAGAAGAACCCATTCCATGAATGGGTTATTGCCCACCAGGCAGGTTGGAAGAGCTTCCCTGCTGCTGTTTCGGCAGGGGTTTATCTGTTCACTGTAGGAGCAATACGGGTAATCAGAGGCTGGCTCACCCGTTTTGATGTGACACGCAGGGCCCATGCTTATCTGTTCCGCCGTGGCATGGACCGGCTGGCCCAGGAGAAAAAATCGAACCTGGTGTTGCAGCCCCTGGAACCCTCATTGTTTGCCCAACTAGGCCCTGAAACCGAATCGCAGGAGGATGTTCCTGGCAGCCTGGATGAGAAGCTGAATGAGGTTGTGGCGCAGATTGCCCGTCATGGGGGTGGGGTGTTTGCCGTTGCCGGGGAGCGGGGCCGCGGCAAGACAACGGTTCTGCGACGGGTGGGAGAGAGAAGCAAAGATATTATCTTTCTGGAATGTCCACTTAACGGACTTGAGGGGCTGCGTCAGATGCTTGCAGCCCAGCTTAATATGAGCAAGGACAGCACCCTCGAAGAGTGCGCAGCTCAACTGGATGGTCTAGGTGCGAATGGAGGCATTCTTATTGATCATGCCCATCGTCTCGTTCAGCCGGTTATGGGAGGACTTGCTCCTTTCGACAAGCTCATGCAGATCGCACGAGCTAACAGCTCCCAATGTGCCTGGGTATTGGCGTTCAACGAGGCGATCTGGCGCTTTCTGGAGAGGGCCCGTGGAGCCAGACCCATGTTCGATGATGTGGTGACCATCGGTGTATGGCGTGAGGAGGAGATCATTCAACTGATTAAGTCCCGGTGCCGTCAGGTGGGAATTGATCCTGTATTCGATCATATCCTTGAGAAGGCACCTGCCGATGGGGATGAAGATGACCGGGCAACGGCCCTTGAAAGGGTTGTGAACGGTTATTATCGACTGATCTGGGATTATTCGGTGGGTAATGCGGGGGTGGCCCTGCATATCTGGCGGAGCTCCCTTGGTGTGGACATGGATGGGCAGGTCATTGTCAAGCTATTCCAGGTGCCAGATCCCAGGGAGCTTGAGCAGATACCAGATTATGCGGTTTTCGTTCTGCGTGCTGTTATCCAACTGGAGCCAGCCTTACCTGCCGATGTGGTGAAGGCTACCATGCTTGGTCGTGCCCGGGTGGAGGATCTGTTACGGTATGGTGTGTCCCATGGTTACTTTGAGGAGAGTGATGGAAGGTATCGGGTGACGTGGGGTTGGTTCCGTCCCATAACTAAGTTCCTGCAACGTCGTCATTTGCTCTCGAAGGGCTGAGGCGGGAGATTACATACCATGAAGATGGCTGAGATGATAAGGAAAGTAATGGTGATGCTATCATGGCAGCGAAGTCTGGCACAGAAGCCTGGGGAGGGACGCTTGGGAGGCTGGAGGGGGGGAGTTGCCATGGAGCAGTGTGGTAGTGACCCTTTGTCTCGTCTGCACCAAATTGGATGGGTGTCGAGCCCAGTGGTGGTCGGCCTTCTCTTCCTGTTGGCTCCCACCACTGTACAAGCCGAGAGCGCTCCTCCCGATCTTACCAAACTGGCAGATTTCATCCGCTGGGGAGGGGTTGCTTTTTCTGTGCTGGTTATCGGCGGATCGATGATTGTGCTCCAGATCGTCAAGGAATTGGCCGATAGATTCAATAAGCGGTTCCCCAGCCGAAGACCTACTATCCACAAGGTTGAGTCCGCATTACGGTTTGTGATTTACCTGGCAACTGCCGGAATCTGTATTGTCCTCAGTTTCCATTTGGATCCCACCGCCTTGACTATTATCGGGGGTGCTCTTGCATTTGCAGTGGGTTTTGCAATGCGAGATTTGGTGGCAGCCCTTATCGCCGGGATTACCATCATGATTGACCGGCCTTTTCAGGTTGGCGACCGGGTGGCTTATGCGGGACAGTACGGCGATGTGGTAAAGATTGGTTTGCGAAGCGTCCAGATTCATACCCTGGACAACAATGTGGTTACTATACCGAACAACAAGATCCTCACCGACGTGACCTCCAGCGGCAACTATGGGGCCTTGGAGATGCAGGTGGGCATGGAATTCTATATCGGGGTGGATCAGGATGTGCAGAGAGCCGTTGAGCTGGTTCGTGAGGCGTGCCTGACCAGCCCCTATGCTTTCCTGGAGCAACCTGTATCAGTGGTGGTGAAGCAGGTGGTGCTCCAGAACTGTGTAGCAATGTATATCAGGACCAACCCTGCTGTCTATGATTGCCGCCTTGAGAAGGCTTTCGAGAGTGACGTGCACATGCGGGTGGCTCAGGCGTTTGCATCTGCGGGAATCCAGCCCCCGGCAGTGCTCCACCGCAATATTGACCAGCCGAACCAACTCATCACCACCCCTGCCTCTGTAGGGGCACGGCATGCCGTGCCCTTCGTCAGCGGTGCACCCAACCCACCGGCACCCATTCACGCTGAACCATGACCGTTGTACCTTGCCCTTTTTACTACCTCCCTCCCAACCCCTGTAGGGGTACGGCATGCTATATGTGTGTTCTGTTAAGCTTCAATTCCATATCACCAAGCCCTTAAACGCCCTAT
>CAYZFJ010000195.1:0-5081 GCA_964477705.1 uncultured Myxococcia bacterium
TCGATCCGCCACCTACGAGACATTGGGGAAGAACGTATAGCACCAGACCCAAACCGCAACAGATGTAATAGGGCGTTTAAGGGCTTGGTGAAATGGAATTGAAGCTTAACCGAACACACATACGGCATGCCGTGCCCGTACACATGGGAGACAAAAAAACTTTCACCTTTCAGGTTACAACTTACAACTTACATCTTTCAATTTTGCTCTTTCCTCTCTCAACAGCTCTTGCTCCTTGCATTTTTTCTCATGACATACGATACCATATCCGTGATCTGCTAGATTGTAGGGTCCACACTGGCTATCCGTGCACTTGCGACCATATCAAACCGTCTGAGGTGTATATCAGGCCGGAGAAAAGCTTTCTGGAGGTTCCAATGGTCTTCATCAGAGGCAAAGAAAAAGAAGTCGAAAACCTGTACAAGACCCACATTGACAGGGTGGACGAGTGCCTGACCTACCTGAACTCAGTTGTTCAACTTTACCTGGCAGAAGACCCCGGATACCGTAAGGAAGCCCTTAAAGTCCACAAAGCTGAACATGAAGCAGACATCATCAGGCGCGAGATCGAGAAGAAGGTGCACGAGGGCGCATTTCTGGCTGTATTTCGTGGGGATTTTATATGGCTCGCCGAATCTATCGACAAAATCGCCAATTTAGCTGAGTCAGTGGCAGACATCATCGTTATCGAAAACCCGAAAATCCCCAAAGAGCTAGCTCCCCTCTTTAAGGAGCTTCTGAAATCGTCCATAGAGGCTTTCAAACCATTCACGGAGTTGAACGGAATCATCAGCAGCGATGCGGAGACAGTCCTGGCCAAAGCCCGTGAGGTTGAAGACCGGGAGCAGATAACTGACCGCCTGGAGTTCAGCCTGTTGGAACGCATCTTCAACAGCGGAGTAGATTTTGCGCACAAACTGCACCTGAAGGAGCTTGTCAAACGGGTGGCCGGGCTGGCTAACCTGGCAGAGGATGCCTCAGACAGGCTTGAGGTGATGCTTGCCAAGAGAAAAGTTTAGGCAGTGGTAGCTGATAACCATCATTAGACCGAATCGAGTGGGTTGATACTTTGCAGCTTCTTCTCCAATTATTGCGATTGCTTCCTGGAATCTATGTGGGATGGGGTCTTGGCTCCAACGACTCGGCAAACCTTTTTGGGCCTGCCGTTGCCTCCCGGGTGCTCAAGTACCGTGTGGCCATCATCCTGGCCATGGCATTTGTCATGGCGGGTGCGATAATCCAGGGTCCATCAGTGATGCCATTGTTCAACCGCCTCGCAGACATCTCCCTGCGAGGGGCGATGATTGCCTCCCTCAGTGCAGCCCTTACGGTACACTTCCTCACATGGAAAGCGCTACCCGCATCTACTTCACAAGCAATAATCGGTGCGGTATTCGGGCTGGGCTTGATGGACGGGACCGCCGACATCAGCCGCTTCTCCGCTGTGGTTCTATGCTGGATCCTCACCCCGGTAGGAGCAGCCGCCGTATCATCACTCATCTACAGCTTCTTCAAGAAATTCGCAGAACGAAAGATCCAGTCATTTGCCGGTTTCGACTTCTTTCTCCGTGTTGCGATCATTCTCAGCGGGTGCTACGGCGCCTATGCCCTCGGTTCGAACAATGTGGCCAATGTGACTGGAACCTATTTTGCCGCCGGGTTGATGGACGCCAACCAGGCCGCACTGGTGGGCGGCTTATCCATCGCCCTGGGGGCGCTCTTTTTCTCTAAAAAGGTGATGTTTACCATTGGTGAGCACATTACCGCACTCGACCCCCTGATGGCGTTCATGACTTCGCTTTCGGTAGCCATCACCATTCACACCTTCACCTTCATCGGAGTGCCAGTCTCCTCATCCCAGGCAGTAGTGGGGGCTGTTGTGGGTGTCGGTTTAACTCAAGGGATTAAATCAATCAGGAGGAGGACTATCCTCAAAATCGGAATGGGCTGGGTTGCTACACCCCTTGCGGCAGGGATCCTGGCCATCACACTCATGACTCTGGCCAAGCTTATTCTTCCCGAGTAACTATTCCAAAGCGCCCCAACCCCACTTTGCGGGCTATGTCCATAATCTGAACCACCATACCATGACGGGCTTGCTCGTCGGCACGGATCAAAAGGGTAGTATCAGCGGAATCGGCTCCCCTCTCCACTATGCCCGACAATGCTGCTTCCAGAGCTTCGAGATCTTTCATTTCGGCTTGATCCAGAAAGAGTCTCCCCTCCTTCGACACGTGAACAGTAACCGTGGATGGCTGCACAGTCTGCTGGACGGCAGACTTGGCCTGTGGAGCATCAATGGGAATAGCAGGGCGTTTGTCCCTGACGAATGTGGAGGTAATCAGGAAGAAGATGAGGAGCAAAAATACCACATCAACCAAAGGGGTGATATCAATGCTCAACCCGTTTCTTCTCCTGGAAGTTGCTCCTTTTGAACCCCTGAAATCCAAGTTTGATAATCTCCAATCTAAAAAGCTCGAACAGGCTGCGCCCTGAACAGCTTTTCCTACCCTGTCATGCTATTCTGCAGCCCAACAGGCTCAGACACCAGTACCCGCAGAAGGCCCAGAAGTAGCAACCTGACCACCAACCTGTGGCGGCTCCACCACTGGAAGCGCCTCCTGCCTCCTGACAACCCCCTCCAATCCGGCAACCTGCTGCAATGAAGCCCTATCCTCCAGGTAAGGCAACATGGAGCTTGAAACCTCCTCCAACTCGGAGGCAAGCCGATCCACTCTCGACAGCAGATAACGGTGAGCCACGAATGCGGGAATAGCCACGGTCAGACCGGCAGCAGTAGTAATCAGAGCCTCCCAGATGCCGTTGGCCAATGAACCTGGATTAACCTGCCCGCTCATCGCCACCTCCTCTACCACTTGCCGGAATACGGTTATCATACCGCTGACAGTGCCTAGCAGACCGAGCAGGGGAGAGATTGCCGCGATAGTGCCAGTGACGCCCACAAAGCGCTCCAGTTGGCCGACTTCACGCCGTCCCTGCTCCTCCATGGCCCCCTGGATCACCTCACGCCGCCTGCCGGCCAGCCTGATTCCGGCGAGGAGAATTCTGCTGAATGGCGAGGGATGCCCTTCACAGACTGCAACGGCTTCGGAGAAGCGACCCTCGGCCACCATACGGGAGGCAATGTCCACCAGGCCGGGAGGCACCACTTTTAGGCGTTGTAAGCTCCAGAGTCTCTCGAGGAAAAAAGCGAGCGCCACTACTGAACATCCCAAGATCGGGATCATCAGAATTCCGCCCTTGACCAGGAACTGATAGATTGCTTCCACTTGGATAGTCACCCTTTCGTTCTGATTGAACACCGCATGTGCAGGTTTACATATTCTGAATGCCCTTACAACCGGTCTACCCTGTTGATCATTCCATGGATCAAGAATTTCTGTGCATAAAATTGGCGGGAGGCATCCCTCAGTCTGGGGAAGGTGCTAGGGCCAGGAGCGCGAGTGCAGGGTGTTTCCTATGGGCTCTAGCGCCAATCGCTGGTAGGGGCGCGTGCGGCGCTCGCCCTCCAGAGCTTCGTGTCGCCATCACATTTCGAGTAGCAAGTAGAAATGGGAAAGGGGTGTTTTCTTCGCATCTTCCATAGTGCGGCACAAGGTTACATTCTGTTTGAATGCTGTTGCACTTGATGAGCATTGCAGAACCTTTACATCAGACACCATGTGCGATATAGGTCCATAAAATTTAAGTGGTTGTTTCAAAGGCTGGAGGAGGTCATGGGACAACATGGCTAATAGATATGAAATCAGGCTCTCAGGCAGTGGCGGTCAGGGGATGATCCTGGCAGGTGTAATCCTGGCCGAGGCGGCAGCACTATGGGACGACAAGAACGCTGTCCAGAGTCAGTCTTATGGGCCGGAAGCCCGTGGCGGCGCCAGCAGGTCAGAGGTAATCATCAGCGATGGCGATATCGACTATCCAAAGGCAATCTCCATAGACTTGCTCCTGGCTCTCACCCAGGAGGCCTGCTCCCGATATGTGGCAGACCTGAAGAATGGCGGCTTTCTGGTTGTTGATTCGGACATGGTCACACAGGTACCAGAAGGGAATTACCGAGTATTCCGGCTCCCTATCCTCAGCACCGCCACGGAGGAGCTTGGAAGAGCCCAGGTTGCCAACATTGTATCACTTGGTGCCATTGTGCAACTGACCGGTATTGTCTCAAAGGAAGCGATTCTTAACGCAGTCATCTCCCGGGTGCCCAGAGGGACCGAGGAGGTCAACCGCAAGGCTCTGGAAGCTGGCTATTCTCTTGCTGAACAGGCTCTCGGTATGGAAAAGCAGACCCATTCCAACCAGACCAATGGCCAGATGTAATTCTGGCTCAATTATTATGAGCAGGAAGGTTATCTTTCATCATTAACACAGGCATAAGCGCTGACTTGTACTATAAACTTCTGAACTTTGTTGAATCGAATCAAAATTTTAAATAGCAATGCATAACCATGAGATGCGAACTTTCGAACTGCTGTTTTCAAACTGCAAATTGTAACAACCGCATGGGCCAGACTGGAGGAAACTGAATTGGAAAGAACACTGGGCATCATCAAACCTGACGCTGTCGCCAAGAGCGTGAGTGGACAAATAATTGCACGCATTGAGAGCGAAGGCCTCAAAATTCTGGGATTAAGAATGGTCAGGCTCACCAGGCACCAGGCAGAGCAGTTTTATGCGGTACACAAAGACAAGCCATTTTATGCTGAACTTGTGCAGTTTATGACATCTGGACCGGTAATCACCATGGCCCTGGAAGCCGATGATGCTGTTCTCCGCTGGAGAACCATCATGGGTGCCACCAATCCGGCAGCCGCTGCAGAAGGTACTCTGCGCCGGACTTTTGCAGAATCGGTGCAGCGTAATGCTGTTCATGGCAGTGACAGCCAGGAAAACGCTGCCATCGAGATCGCCTTCTTCTTCCCGGCCATGGTTCTATAGGCAAAAAAACTAAGCCCCCCCTGCCCCCCCCCCCCCCCCTCCCCCAAAAAATGTGGTGGGTATAGAGAACTCTGGAGGGGGAGGGGCGGGCGCCCCGACAAGCGATTGGCGGTGGGGCCAATGAG
>CAYZFJ010000196.1:0-4877 GCA_964477705.1 uncultured Myxococcia bacterium
CTCTCCCGCCATCACCCCCCTAACTTCGTGCCTTCGTGTCTTCGTGTGAGGCCATTAGGTGCAAGGAACAATGTGGGCCACTACCACTAATTCCCCATCCCTCCCAACCCCTGTAGGGGCACGGCATGCCGTGCCCTTCGTCAGCGGTGCACCCAACCCGCCCATACCACCATTGGGAAAATAACCTACTTAAAAGAACATGTATGACCGAAGCTGTGCCCAGTTGCAGATATTTATTATCGTACGAATTTTGTCCCGTCTCTGCCCTCAATTGCGTCCACCAGGTGGGCCGGGTCAGTGATGATCGCCTCCTGACCGCCGCTCTCCAGGAACTCGATGATTGCTTCCACTTTGGGCTTCATGCTCCCGGCAGCAAAGTGCCCATCGGCCAGGTACTGCTTTGCCTCTGCCAGGGTAACCACGCTCAGGGCTTTTTCATCGGGCTTCTTATAGTTGATGAACACCTTGCTCACCGCTGTGGAGATGATGAGCAGGTCGGCTTTAAGCTGCTGTGCCAGCAGGCTGGTAGCCAGATCCTTGTCAATTACTGCATCTGCGCCGGTGATGGAACCATCGGGGTTCTCGATAACAGGGATACCACCGCCTCCTACAGCCACCACCATAATGTTAGCTGAGAGAAGCTTGTTTATGGCTTCCAGTTCCACGATCCGCTGGGGTCTGGGGCTGGCAACAACTCGCCTGTAACCCCTGCCTGCGTCTTCTACAACAGCCCAGCCCTCCCGTGATGCATGGTCTTTGGCTTCTGCTTCAGACATAAAAGAACCAATAGGCTTGCTTGGCTTTTGAAATGAAGGGTCGTTCTTATCGACTACGGTCTGGGTAATAACTGTAGCTACCGTGGGCTGATTGGACCAGTTTCTTGTCTCGTTATACATGGCCTGCTGGATTTGATAGCCAATAGCTCCCTGGGTGTCTGCTCCGCAGGAATCGAGGGGGACTTCGTGCAGCTCATGCTTGGCCAGTTCGCTTCGACGGAGAACGAAGCCAACCTGGGGGCCGTTTCCATGGGTAATAACCACACGGTAGTTGCGCTCCATAAGGGCAACAATATGCTTTACGGTCTCTACGACTGCTTTGTACTGGTCCTGTACGCTCTTGTGCTTTTCGTCCAGGATCAGTGAGTTGCCACCAACTGCCAAAATGGCTAATTTCTTGGTTTCCATGTAGGAGAATCTCCTGAAATTTAATAGTTACTTATGTGTGGTTAATACAAACTCAGCCCGGCAAGAGCTGTTCTCCCACCGGGCTGGTTTATTCAATAGCTTATGGGATCACGACTGCGAGAGTCCGCCTACCTGTTCACCCGTCCATTTGTCCGTCCATCCATCCGCCAGCTCACCCAATCATTTGCCTTTACTCTCATATCCAGCCGCTGACCGACTTGTTGGTTTCCAATCTCACTCAGAGGATGGTTCAGGTCATCAATCCAGATTGGCGAGGACACCTGTTCTCTCGTTGAACTCACGAATGAGTGTGTCCCATTCGTTGATGCTTGCGAACTTCTCCATCCAGAAATCCGGGTCCCAGAGTTGGTTCAGCTCTTCAACGGACTTGCCCTGCTGCTCGACCCAGGTGTAGTACTTGAGGTTATGGAGTCCTTTGCGGTCTAGGTAGCTGAGTTCACGCAGATTGTCAATGCCTGTTCCTTCAAGGTACCTGCCGAAGTGGCGGGCTGCTGTCATGGTATTGTATGGACCGTTCTGCTGGCGCTGCTCCTCCTGCCTTGAGACATACATCTCCATGGAGTCGGTCATGGGGATGAAGATGACATCATTATTGCCCATGTCAAAGTATTTAGCAGTCTTGACGGCTGCAACCATGTTGCACAAACCGGAAATGCCCAGCAGGGGAAGCTGGCTGATCAAGCTTTCGGGTATTCCCTGGGTTGTCAGGAACTTCTTCCCTTCATCCTCGTTGAACAGGCGCATCAGGCTCATGCATTGCTCATCGTCGACAGCGACCACCATGTCTGTATTGCGTACGTTGTGGACCCAGGGAATATGTTTGTCGCCGATACCCTCAATCCGGTGGCCGCCGTACCCATTGCGGAGCAGGGTAGGGCACTGGAGGGCTTCTGTGGCCACCACCTTCACATGGGGGTGGACGGTACGCAGATAGTCTCCTGCGGAAATGGTCCCGGCAGAACCTGTGGCAGAGATGAAGGCGCTTAATTTGTCTTTGGGGCCTTTTATGGCTTCAAATATCTCGGCAATAACCGAGCCTGTCATATGGTAGTGCCAGATGGAGTTGTTGAACTCTTCGAACTGGTTGAAGATATGAACTTTATCGCCCCGCTCCTTGTGGAGCTTCCAGCACATGTCATAGATCTCTTTGACGTTCGATTCACATCCGGGGGTAGCGATAATCTCGTCTGTATTTATGGAGCGGAGCCATGCGAATCGTTCCGGGCTCATCTCTTCCGGCAGGATGGCGATGGCGTTGCAGCCGAGGAGAGCGCAGTCGAAAGCACCACCCCGGCAGTAGTTGCCCGTTGATGGCCATACAGCCTTTTGGGTTTCCGGGTCGAATTCACCGGTGATCAGCCGTGGTACAAGGCAGCTGAAACCAGGTCCTACCTTATGGGAACCGGTGGGGAAGTATTTGCCGACCAGTCCGATGATGCGGGCATCAACTCCAGTGAGGGAGCTGGGGAATTCCACATAGTTGCCATTGCCGAACAGGCCGCCCTTTGCTTTCGGCTCGTTCTTCCATGTGATTCTGAAGAGGTTGAGCGGATCCACATCCCAAAGACCCACGTTGGTGAGTCGCTTCTTGATCTTTTCTGGTATCAGGTTGGGGTTTTTCTGTTCGGCAAAGGTTGGGATGATGATCCTCTGTTGTTGGCAACGCCGAACGGTCTTTTCGAGGACTGCCTCGTTGAAGGTATGCTTCGCTACCATATGGACTTATCTCCTCATTGAAATGAAACCTGCTACTGAACTTAACAACTCAATAAATCAACGGCACCGGGTTATTCCCAAGCAGCGCAATTCTTTTGCGTACCATGTTATGCCGGCAGAAAAAATAATTTCAATTGACGACTGGTCCAGAATCGAGACAATAGGCCCGGAAGGTAAGGTGCTGGTTTCAGGCCTTTTCAGATGCGTATTCTGGCTGGCGCACCTTGGTGGTGTCAAGCTGTTTTTCGTTTGGGCCCTGAGGATGACAGCAATGTAATTGCCTGAGCTGGTTTTCTCGGGCATTGATAGTCCAGTCTTATGGAGTATTGAGCAAGGAGTTTTTCATGGACAAAGCAGGTATCAGCAAGCTGATTGAATCTCTGGCTGGATTAAAGACCGGCCTCTATGGCAAGGATTTCCTTCTGACCTGGCGTCAGTCGGATGCGGACATCAAGGGTGTGATGTTGGCTTCAGAGATCCTCCAGAACCTTTATGAGAGTGGTATCTCTTCAAGGGTGTTTAATGGTGGGCTGGCAATCTCAAACTTTAGAGATAACTCTACCCGCACCAGGTTCTCTTTTGCCAGTGCGGCCAGCCTTCTCGGCTTGACTTCTCAGGATTTGGATGAGCAGAAGTCCCAGATCGCCCACGGCGAAACTGTCCGTGAGACAGCAAACATGATCTCTTTTGCCGCTGAAGCCATCGGGATCAGAGATGACCTGTTTGTGGGTTATGGCCACGAATATATGAAAGAGGTCTCTAACTCTGTGGAGTGGGGTTATAAGGAAGGCGTTCTGCCCCAGAGGCCCGCAGTGATTAACCTGCAGTGCGACCGGGACCATCCGACCCAGTCCATGGCTGACATTATGCACCTGCAGAAGATGTTTGGTGGAGTAGAGAACCTGCGTGGCAAGCGGATCGCTATGACCTGGGCATACTCTCCTTCTTACGGGAAGCCTCTCTCAGTGCCCCAGGGGATCATCACCCTCATGTCCAGGTTTGGCATGGATGTGGTGCTGGCTCACCCCGAAGGCTATGACCTGCTGCCCGAGACCATGGATGTGGCAAAGAAGCATGCTGCCGCTTCCGGTGGTAAATTCACCCAGGTGAACAGCATGGCTGAGGCATTCGAGGGTGCCGACATCGTGTACCCCAAGAGCTGGGCTCCGTTCAGCCTCATGGAGAAGAGGACCGCTCTGCTCAAATCTGGTCAGGGAGCCAAGGTCCAGGAGTTGGAGAAGGAAGGTCTGGCTGTCAACGCACTGCATAAGGACTGGGAGTGCACAGAGGAGCTGATGGCCCGCACCAAGGGCGGTAAGGCTCTCTATATGCACTGCCTGCCTGCTGACATCACTGGCGTGAGCTGCAAGGAAGGTGAGGTTCAGGCTTCTGTGTTTGACCGTTACCGCAAGCCCCTCTATCAGGAGGCCGAGCACAAGGTATATGTGATCGCTGCCATGATGCTCCTGACCAGATTCGCCAATCCTGCGGCCCTTCTTGAAGGTTTGCTGCAGAAGGCTAGCCCTCTCCGGGGGATCTGATTATTTCCTGTTTCGTGCCCGTTTCTTTTCTTCTTCACAGCCACGCACCCTGCTTTTATCTTCACAATTGAGTGGTATCATGTATTAATCTTCATGCCTTAGCTCCCATTTACTGGGGTGATAACCGTTATGGTGCGGATCACCCCACATGTGTGTTTTTAAGGCATTTTGATTTCAAAAATTGTTCGGGCGGGTTGGGTGCACCGCTGGCGAAGGGCACGGCATGCCTTGCCCCTACAGGTGTTGGGAGGGAGGCGTGGGTAGGAGTGTGGATAGAGTGCTTGATGGCCTAATGGCCTGGAATGGAAGCTTAACCGAACACATATACGGATCTCCAATGGTTAACGTTAATATTGATTCCACATCCAAACCAGCATATGGGGCCTTTGCAGACGCCATACGGAGAGGAGATGTG
>CAYZFJ010000197.1:0-2096 GCA_964477705.1 uncultured Myxococcia bacterium
AAGGACGTATAGCACCAGACCCAAACCGCAACAGATGTAATAGGGCGTTTAAGGGTTTGGTGATATGGAATTGAAGCTTAACAGAACACACATACGGCATGCTGCGCACCTACATCGGCAATTTAATAGAATCAACAGTAGGTTTGTGAGTGACTACGATGCCTACGGAGCCGCCCGTTGGAGGGGCCAAGGTGGCTGCGGGGCAGGAGGACGGTTCTCCAAGGGACCAGGGTTCAAAGAGGACGCCCCTTTGCAGATAAAAGCGGGTGTCTTCCCAGTCAGGTGGGGCGAATAGATTGCAAAACTCAGCGGGTGTATATTGAAAGACGTGGAATTCCTGGTTACTGGGAAAGTCCCGCCCCTTGCCAAATGGGGATGAGAGGATTAGAGAGCCTCCCGGTGCGAGCAGGGTTTTGAGGTTGGCCAGAAACTGTTGATCATTATGGAGATGCTCAATGGTCTCAAAGCTGATGATGGTGTCGTACTCCCCACACCCAAGAATGGTTCCCAGGCTGGGATCAACAGCATCAGCGCATACCCACTCGCAGGAAGGGTGTGCATACCGTTTGGCAGCGTAACGAATTGTCCGCTGATCATTGTCCACACCGGTGATTCTAGCCACCTTTTGCTTGGCGAATCGGGCCAGCATCCAAGCGCCGTAACCGGAGCCACAGGCCAGATCAAGCACATTACCATGGGCAATGGGGCCGGCGAAGTAGTAGCGGGCCAGGTGTTCCAGGAGGAGACCGTTCAGGGGCTCCATCAGCTCAGGCACTATTCGTTCATTGGTGAGTTTCACTGTTGGTTGCCAATCTGCTTGTCTGTCAGGCTGAGATGGGCGTCTGACTCTCCCAAGAAGAGAACTGCACTATCATACCTGCCATCACAAGGCTCGGTTTCAGGTGGACACAGTGGAAGCAGCAGCAGTGGAGGTAGTGCTGCTGCTGTCTGTGGGGCTGCTCGTGTGGCTGCAATGTTTCTTTACATGCTCGATAGCTGCATGGGCCGCAATGGCTCCTTCACCCACTGCGACGCTGATCTGCTGGTATCTCCCTACACAGTCGCCTGCAGCAAAGACCCCAGGCAGGTTGGTCTTCTGCCGTTCATCCACAGAGACAAATTCGTCCTGCATCTCCAAGCCCAGGGTGGAAGCGAAGTCCGATGATCTAGCCTGGCCTATGGCTACAAATATGCCATCCATCTCTTTCTCCGAACCATCTTCCAGTTCTACGGCCTGCAGTGTGTTGTCACCCTTCAGTTTCACAATCTTCTGGTCGGCGATGATGGGTATGCCGGATTCTTCCAGCTTTTGCAAGAATGGCTGGCTCATGGTAACTGGTTTGCCCTGGGTAAAAACCTTAATGTGGGGCGTATAGTTGAGCAGCTCCGTTGCCTGGTGGGCTGCGTAATTACCCTCGCCCAGCACCATCACGTTCTTGTTGCGGAAAAAGAAGCCGTCACAACTGACACAGTATGAAATTCCCCGCCCTTCGTATTCTTTGAAGTTGGAGATCCTCGGCTTAACCCGATCAACTCCGGTGGCAAGGATGAGGGAGCATGTCTCGTAGTCTTCCTGTTCGGTTTTGATATGGTAGTGGCCATTTTCGGTCATGTGGGCAGACAGTACCCGCTCATTGAGGAGCTTGGCTCCGAAACGCTCTGCCTGTTTGACTCCCCTCGCTATTAATTCTGTTCCTGTAATGGTTTCGGGGAAACCAAAATAATTATCAATAAGGTGATCGGCTGCGATTTTTGGGGCGTTACCAAGCACCACAGTGTGGATTCCTGCTCTGGCAGCATAGATGGCTGCTGATAGCCCGGCTGGGCCTTGTCCAATGATGAGAAGGGGTGTTTTTTGCATTGTCTCTCCAGATAATCCAGCGAAAGAGATGGGGGATTTGTAGCGTCATCTCTGCACTGTTGGTGCAATAAGTAAGAATTAGAGGCGGTAATGTCAAAACATAATGGACGAAAAATTCCGAGGAGGCTTATCGAGGACGACGGGAGAGGCAGGAGTGACGGAGAGGCAGGAGTAATAGTATAATGAGGAGGGGGGCCACAATGGGCTTTGATTGCAATGTCAGTGTTAAAGCCTG
>CAYZFJ010000197.1:2196-3557 GCA_964477705.1 uncultured Myxococcia bacterium
TAATGAGGAGGGGGGCCACAATGGGCTTTGATTGCAATGTCAGTGTTAAAGCCTGGTCGCTAAAAGCCAGATGACCAAAATAAGCAGGAGAACCCAGATGATCACATCTATGAGTTTGATCGGCCTCTTCTGGCCAGTTTTCTTTTTTCGACTTCCTGGGCTGCCTACTGCCCTCTTAAATCCGGTGCGCATGCCACTGATTACACCAGATTTAGACTTGGCACTGCTTTTTTTGGAAGACTTCTTTTTTTGACTTGTCGGTTTAGTTTTCTTTGCTGCCATGTGGTTCCTCCTGCCGGCTGCACTTGAGATCTCAATCGCTGGACTATACGGTTTGGGCCGGTCTGTCGGGCTAATTGGGCCCATGCACCACCTATAGTCATTTGTCTGGCCCATAAGTGCAATTTAATTCTGCACCAGATTTCTGTCTGTGATAACCTGCCAACCATGGCTGGAATCAAATCTACTACATTTAAGCAAGACAGTATGGGGAGGAATACCTTCTCTAAATCACTACTGCGGTCTGGGTCTGGGGCTGGGCGAGGAGGAGATAAGCCCAAAGCAGGAGGTGTACCTGGTGCGGCGTTGTCACCTGAGAGGCGGCGGCGAGGGGGTCAGGTAGCCATACCTGGCTCAGGTGGTGGCTCAAACCTTGGCAGACCGAACACTACCCCTGTTCCTGGCGAAGGGCCGGAAGCGTTGGAAGGGATCCTTGAGCGAGTAGTATTTGTGAATGATGAGGCCGGATGGATGGTGGCTCGCCTCAAGGCTAAACACCACGGTCTTGTACCCATTGTGGGCAACATGATTGGGGTCCAGCCCGGCGAGAGCCTCCGGCTCAATGGCCGGTGGGTGGTGGATCGCAAGTATGGCTCCCAGTTCAGCGTGCAGGGGTATGTAGTCCTTAAGCCTTCCACCATGGTGGGCATAGAGAAATACCTGGGATCGGGTCTCATCAAGGGTATCGGTAAGGAGATGGCCGGCCGCCTGGTTGCCCACTTCGGCCTGAAGACCCTTGATATTATTGAAAATGACCACACTCGCCTTACTGAAGTGGAAGGTATCGGGCCGGTCCGTTCCCAGAGTATTAAGGAGGCGTGGGAGGAGCAGAGGGAGATCAAGGAGGTGATGATCTTTCTGCAGTCCCACGGGGTGTCCACCGGGTTGGCGGTCAAACTCTACAAGCACTATGGCCGGGCTGCAGTGGCTAAGGTTCAGGAGAACCCTTACCAACTGGCACGAGATGTGTTCGGGGTTGGGTTTAAGACCGCCGATGCCATCGCTTCCAGCTTGGGCATTCCCCAAGACTCCCTCCAACGGGCTGAGGCAGGGGTTCTGCATGTGCTTGGCGATGCCGTTGA
>CAYZFJ010000197.1:3567-4826 GCA_964477705.1 uncultured Myxococcia bacterium
TCATGTTTATCTGCCCAGGGCGGAGCTTGCCAGGCTGAGCATGGAGATCCTCGACCAGACTGAGGAGCTGGTGTCTAAGGGTATTGATAGCCTGGCTGTGAAGAATGAGGTTGTCCTGGAGGAGCCGACCATCCCTAAGGGTGAGGCACTGGGCGTGGATCTTACCCCATCCCAGGCAGTGTACCTGCGGTCCATGCACGCATGTGAAAACGGAGCGGCACGCATGCTGGCCCGGCTTCTGGCTGTTCCCGTTCGTCCTATTGCCATCAAGGTTGATAAGGCGATCACCTGGTATCAGGACAAGACTGGCATCTCTCTGGCCCCCATGCAGCAGGAGGCAGTAAAGAGGGCGCCATTCAGCAAGGTGCTGGTGATCACGGGCGGGCCGGGTACTGGTAAGACCACTATCATCAAGGCGATCACCACCATCATCAGCAAGAAGGGCCGGAAGATTATGCTGGCTGCCCCAACTGGAAGGGCCGCCAAAAGGCTGGGTGAGGCCACCGGAATGGATGAGAGCAAGACTATCCACCGCCTGTTGGAGTTCAGCCCCAAGGTGATGGCGTTCAAGCGCAATATGGAGAACCCACTGGAGGTGGACCTGCTCGTAGTTGACGAATCCTCCATGGTTGATACGGTCCTGTTCTACAATCTGCTCTGTGCTCTCCCGCCCCAGTGCCAGCTCGTGCTTGTGGGAGATGTGGATCAGCTCCCATCGGTGGGGCCGGGGAATGTGCTCAACGACATCATCAAGAGCGGTGTGGCTGATGTGGTGGTGCTGAATGAGATCTTCAGGCAGGCTGAGGAGAGCCAGATCATCGTTAACGCTCACCGGGTAAACCGGGGCGAGATGCCGGTGTCGGTTCCTGCGACCCGGCAGCCGTCTGATGCTGGGGATGGTAGTGTGGAGAGCGGTGATGGCGGTGTGGAGAGCGGCAGCGCTCATGGTGCCATGGGTGGGACAGGGGTGGGGGTGGGGGTGGGGCACACGCACAATGAAGCAGAGAAGGAGCCGGACTTCTTCTTCATTCCTCGTAATGAGCCTGAGGATGTGCTCAATACTATTCGTTATCTGCTCAGTAAACGGATCCCCCGAAAATTTGGCCTGGACTCTGTTCATGATGTGCAGGTGCTTTCTCCCATGAATCGTGGCCTGCTCGGGTGCCAGAAGCTCAATGTGGAGCTGCAGGCTCTCCTTAATCCGGCCCGGGGAAAATCCCAGCTTCAGCGTGGCAATCGCCTCTTCCGGGTCGGTGACA
>CAYZFJ010000198.1:0-4734 GCA_964477705.1 uncultured Myxococcia bacterium
TTATTTAGGGGGGGGCCAAATAGGGGGGCATAGGGGAGGGGGGGGGGGAGTGGGAGGGGGAAGTGTCCGAGAGAGCAATCTGTCTGGGCTCCAGATCAACGTTGGTGCTCTATATGGGGGAATGACCGGGATGGTTTCTCTATGGACAGGGATTGGGGTTGGGGTGGGACGGGTAAATTGGATAGGAGAGGGTGGTGATGGGCTCCATATCTCCAGGCTGAGCGGTTTGATTCGTGGAATAGAGTTGGGTGAATATCCGCCTGGAGTAGGGCGACTGTGGCCCAAGTTTCCCGAAGAAGAATTCGACTCTATCTCCCTGGCTAGGTTGGAACAAATTAACCTTGAACTGGAGGGGCTCAAGAGATCCTCATCTCCCGGACTGAACGCTGGGAGAAATTCTGATATTTGGGGGTTAGATGCTCTTCGTTTGAAACTGGGCAGTGGGAGCTTTGTTTTTGGAGAAGACGATAATGGGCCTGCTCGTGATATCACGCCTGCTGATACTGGCAAGGTATCTGGTTTACAGGCAGGTCACCTTCCTGCCATAGAAGTTACAGGGAGAGATGTAATCTTGCAGGATGGGGGATTGGGCATTGGTAATTTAACCCTCAGTGCTTTGGATGGGCATGTTGGCCTGGAAGGTGCAATCGCTTTTTCTACAGAAACGGAAGCAATCCCTGTCGTTCAGATTATGGACGGATTGCATCAACACTCTGTTGTTAAAGAAGGAGGTGTTTTCAGCAAGCCTAGTCCTGCTTTTGCTCGCCGGTCTCCTTTCTCTGGCAGGACGATGCGGGCAGAGCGTCGGGAGGAACCTGTCGCCATGATTCAGGGCTCAGGCGATTCGCTCTTTCGTCTTCACCACATCCGCATTGAAGGCGGGGCTGGGCCAGTCCTGCTCAACTATCTATGGAAGGGATTTGCCCCCCACGCTGCTCTGAATTGGGAGCTTGTGGTAGACGGCGACCCCGATGAATTGAATGTGGAAGGTGAAGTGAGCGCTGGGCAGGGCAGTGTCAGTATTGATGGTGAGCTGTCCATATTTCCCGATGTGTCCAACCTGAGTTTGCTCCCATCCTATGAGTTGGCCCTTAATCTGCAAGATGTTAACCCTGCCTCTATTCTTCCAGTGATGCCTGTTTCTATCACTCTGCCTCTCCGTCTCAGCGGCAGTGGCATTGGCTTGGTTGGTGCCAGTCTCCACATGGAATTGGATGGTAAGCCAGGTGTGGTCATGGTGGCAGACCAATCATTGGATGTGGTCAGCCTGGAAGCCACCCTGGACGATGCAGCGCTCACTCTGGATAGCCTCATGGTGAATTTTTACGGAGTGCAGTTAGCTCTGGATGGCGGTTTCAGTCTCAAGCCTGGAGGATGGTACAGAGTAAATGGTGAACTTATGGTTTCCAGCATTGCCCATGCAGCGTCCAGGCTGCAATCGGCCTTCACTGCCGGGTGGGGTGGTAGTGGTCGGTCTATGGCGGCGGCCAGGTCGGTGTGGGCATCATCCTCCGGACCCCGAACCACGCTGAAGAGAGCCACCGCAATCCAGGGTACCCTCCTTGGTGTTCTCAAGGTGGAAGGTGTTCTCCCCCATGACCACCCGGGTTCGGATGGATTCACCTGGAGCGGCCAGCTCAAGTTGGTTTCGCCCGGCATCCGCCATCAGTCTTCAGGTGAGTCGGATTTCATTCTCCAGGTGGACGATTTTATTGGTGAGCTGGAAGGATCGGGGACGGGCAGGGAGCTATTGCAGGCGCTTGCTGTCAATGTGCAGTCCGGGCGCCTCGCTCTTGGCCGAAATCTTAATATCAGAGAGGTGGGCCTGGAGAGCGTGGTTGGCGATAATGGCTTCACCTTTGTGGCATCGGGTATTCTCCCCAATGATCAGCAAATTTCCATGGACATTCTTGGTAAAAGGATTTTGCCCTACATGGCTCATGTGTCTGATAGGGGGCTTGTTATCCGATTGGGCAAGGAGACATGGGTTCAGCAGGGAGATCTGCAGGTTGGGTTTGATACATCGAAACATATGCTTGTGGAAGGGTTGAACCTTCACAATGGGGCAGAAGTTCTGGCTGGCGGCTTGATATGGGGCGAGAGGCAGCGTCGCATCCAATTACAGGTGCATGCCCTGGATGCGAGTAAACTGACAGAATCAGTTGCCAGGTCTGCCTCGGACTGGCGCTCTGTAGAGGATGGCCTTGTATATGGTGATTTTTCAATGGATCTTTCTGGCCAGCTTCCCCAAGGGAGCCTTGGTGTACGGGCTTATGGCATATCTGCCCTTGGAATCCATGGTGCAACCTTATTGGTAGATGGGACCTATGGGGATGGATTGCTTACAACTAAGCTGAGAGTTGGGAGAAATCCACCTGAGTTTCTCACACTCTCTGCTGTGTTGCCATTACGGCCTGTCCGTGAGGGAGGGCTGAAATCGATTGGCTCCCTGTTTCGGCCCCAGGAGTGGGAAGGGTTTGGAAGGATTAAGGCTGAAGCAGAGTTTGACTGGAGACTGGAGACTGTGGCGGTGATGGCTGGTCTGCAACCGGGCCTCATAGCCATGATGGCATTGGGGGCAGCGGATCAGACTGTCTTTGTTCTGCCTCCCATCAGAGATGGCATTGGGCCAGGTATGGGCAAGTCTGTGGACAATGAAGATACTCCACTGATGAGCGAAGGGGGTGGGAGACTTTATGAGCACCCTGTTCAGGGCAGATTGCATGGTCAATTGGTGATTGATGGCCCATGGGATTCTCCAGACCTTGAATTTCTCGCCTGGATTGCGGATGTGACCTTTCCGTTCTCTCAAATTACCTACTCTGGGCATATGTCTTTTAAGTCGGGTCAAGGAAAGAGCGTTCTCGGTGTCCATGTGATTGAGGAGGATAGGAGAGGTGGTTTTGAGGGAGCGGGAGAAGCCAGAAACGCAGGAGAAGCCAGAAACGCAGGAGAAGCCAGAAACGCAGGAGAAGTAGGAGAAGCAGGCAAGCATGATACGCCACCGGGCACCATGGCTGCCACTGCTCAAAGCAAACAGGTTGCCCATATCGAACTGGATGCAGGTATGGATCTGGGGCGGTTTCTGAGTCGTGGAGGCTTGGATGACCATGCCACCCTGAACGGACAGGTGGAGATTGATCGACTGCCCCTGGCGCCAATTGGCATGTTCTGGCCTGAAGTAAGTGAATTGGCAGGTACTCTTAAACTTAGCGCAAGGGTGGGGGGAACCATTGGCCGGCCAGTGCTCAGGGGAGAGGGCAGCGTGGTGGATGGCCGATTGTTTCAGCGAACCATGGGCATGGTGCTGTGGATCCCCGTTGCTGACGTGGAGTTCAATATCCCAGGTAAGGTCACCATTGAAAACCTGTTGTTGCAGTCATGGAATGGGCAACTGTCGGCGAATGCTGAATTGGGTATTAGTCCAGATTTGAAGCTGGATTCTGCCTCCTTTCAGGTAGAGGGAAACCAGTTCGGGATCTCCTGGCAGGGTCTGCCTATGGGACTGGTTACTTTCAATTCCGGGGGGACATTTTCGGTTCGTCATCCGCCAGCAGGCGTTGATGGAGGAGGTGCTTCAGTTGATGGTTCAGTTCAGATTGCTAATGGCCGTGTTCAGGTTGCCCAATACCGGCTTGCAGTTCAAAGTCTGAATCCCCACCCGGACTTTCAGGAGAGTGTTCCCTTACCATTGGACATTGATCGTGCTGTGGGGCAACAACCTCAGACTTCACAGGATGGTGAGCTGGAGCCAGGCAGCGCCACTGCCTCACCAGTACGGCCCCCATTAGTCGGTCGGGTGCGATTGGAGTTGGTAGATCCGGTCGTGGTGGATGCTCCGGAGGGGTATGCAGCTATCATGGGTAACATAGAGTTTATTATGGATTCGGGAAAATCGTTGGCTGTTGAAGGAACCATGGAGGCTCAGAGGGGTAATGTGTCCTTATTCGGTGCCGCCTTTAATCTCCAAGAGGCTAAAATCACTTTTGTCGGAGAACGACCGCCTGATCCTCAACTGAATATCTCTGCAGTGCGGGACACACCATTCGGTATGGTAGGGTTCAAACTGGAAGGAACAGCAAGTCAGCCGCTGCTTGCCTTTATAAGCGAACCTCCAATGCCGGATTCGGAGATAGCCAGCCTTATCTTTTTAGGCCGACCTATTGTGGGGCCGGTTACTCGACCATCTCCCATGAGCAGTGGTACCACTCTAGGCGAAATCGATGGTGATGGGGTAGGGGGGGGGGCTGGATGGGACCAGGCTGGCTCCACCGGTGGCGTGGGGGCTGCGGCGCTCAGGTCCCCTGGTGTCATCGGTTCCCTTATTGTGACTCAGATTCAGAGATCCCTTGGTCTCAGATTGCCCGTCGACGTTTTTGAGATTGCTGGGCTCGGTACTGATACAACCATGGTGGTTCTTGGTAAATACCTTACGCCAAGGCTTTTTGTTGAGTATTCTTTTGTGCCCGGCGGAGTTGAAGATATTAGGCAGAGCACTAATCAGGTTACCCTACAGTATCAGGTTTCCAGAACAGTCATCACCGAATCCCAATTTGGTGATGCAGGTACCGGAGCGCTGCGTATTGCCTATATGGTTCAATACTGAGTAGAAAAGCCCTAATACCGTGATTTGGGTCTGGCGCCACATCTTCCATCCACCCAATACTGCCCTCCCAACATCTGTAGACATAATGAGTGGACCGACGCTCGTGCAAAGCGTGGATTACGTTTATA
>CAYZFJ010000199.1:0-4718 GCA_964477705.1 uncultured Myxococcia bacterium
AGTCCCATTGAATGGGAGAAACAGTAACCATTATTTTGTAGAAATGAAAAAAACAGCCCGTTTATGCAAGGAAAAAGTCGAAAAACTTCTTCGCCGGGATGATCTGGAGCACCAAAGGGAAACAGTATAACAGAAGGGGGGGAGAAGTCTTGATGGATTTGGTACCGGGAGGATTCCTTGAAAGTGATTGTTAATGGCGAAGAAAATAGTAATCAAATAAAGAGTTCTGGTTCTGCTGGTGGGGTTCATTCGGCAAGGGCGAGGGTGCGGGGGCACAATAGGGATTGTGCTGCCATCATGGCGGTTGTTGATGGCTCCTTCGATTCTTCTGCGGCGGTACAAGTGTCCTTAGGGATTGCCAGCATCTGCCACAGCAGGACGGTGCATGTGCTTCTCCTCCATCAGCAGCGTGAGCTTTCGCCTATGGAGTTAGTGAACGGACTCCATCTCTCGTCTCCGGCATTCAATTCTGAATACGGGATGGTGGTTGAACAAGCCAAGGAGCGACTGGAAAACATCATCGGAAATCGGGTAAGAGACAAGCGGGTCAATCTGGTGATCGTTGCCAGCAGGTGGCCCTCATTGGATGAGCCGGGCAGGTTCCCGGGTAAGGCTGCGGAGCAGATTATCAGCAGGGTTGATGTGCCTGTTCTGTTGGTTCCACCCGGGATGGATATTACGCCAGACAGGGTTCGGGAGGTATTCAGCAGGATACAGGTTCATGCTGCCGCCTCTGGCAGGGAGATCAAGTTTCCCCTTGATCTGGCTGACAGATGTGGCGCTCGTGTGCTTAACCTGACTACTGAAGAACTCTCCATGGGGCTGACCCAGACTGCTTCTATTCTGGCCACCCCCGAAAAAGCAACGCTTATCGAGCAGTCATTGATCTGTCTGATAGGGCAAAATGGCCGCATGACCATGGAACAGGAGCTGGTGTTGCATCAAGCATTACACCAGGGCAGACACATGGTCCTGCTGATCATGAACAGCATCTGAAGTGCTCACCAGGACATCGGCTTATTCATTCATAGTGTACGGTGAGCAGGGCCACAGCAGCGTGGACGTTCTGGCTGGTGCCCCGCTTGTCCAGCTTGACCATCCCCGAAAGATTCATCTCATAGAGGCCGTTGCTGTTAAGCCTATCGCTTTTGGTTTGAGGTGTATTGTTTATTCGGGCTTCAAGAACCCGAAGGCTGTCGTGGGCCCTGTTGTAAATCTGGAACGAGATGCTCATTGATTCGTTGGGAGATCCTTTAATGATATAAAGTCGCTTATTCTGCTCACCATGGCCTTGTCTGTTGCTACTGTCAAAGGAGTATATCCCGTGGTCCTGCTGCCTGCTTTTGTTGTTTCGGGTCTGGTTTCGGTTTGCGCTGGCTGGAAGAGCTGATAGCTCGAAACTGGCTGGTGCATCTGGAACTGTCATGCTCAGGCTGGGGAGAATCTCTATGCTGCCACCGAAGCGACCTTGAACTGCTTCTGAAATTTTGGGAGCACCCACCAGAGACAAGGTCAACCCTATGGCCATCAGAAGAGAAATAGAATTCCTTATATATGACAACTTGTAGTTGGTTTTCATCGGCCTTGCCCTTTCAGGTTTTGATTTGAGCAAGGGCCATACCAACTTTCAGAAGATGGGCATCCACTGGCGCCAATTATCGTTATTGAAAGCTGGGCTCCAGGTACATGTATTCAGTAGCTGATGGCTCTGTAATGCAGTTGAATTTGTTTCTCGATCTGTGTATCATCCATCGGACTGTAATATCTCCTAAAAGAGTGAGGGGTATCTTGTGAAAAATCACATATTATTCAGGTTAATGACTCTGTTAGCTAGCTTGTTGTTCTCAGTTACTGCCTGTAATCAACAGGAGGATGGCGATAGCTGTGTCTGTGATACCATCGACTCCTGTTGTGATGGATGCAACCCGGTGAATCCGGGGCGTAATTGCTATTCAGAGACCCCCTATGTGTGCACTGAATACAAATGTAATGAGCGGGGCCTCTGCGAGATGATGGTAGATGAGGATTGGTGCTTTGCAGAGGGGGGTTGTCATTATCTTCTGAGCGATCCTCTTAATTGTGGCACCTGTGGCAATGCGTGCAGGCGGGATCTGTCCTGTATGAATGGGGAATGTGTGGCTGTGTGCCCAGCCCAATACCACGACTGCGAAGGAGCTTGCACTCAGTTGGCTTCTGATCCTACCAACTGCGGGAACTGCGGTGAGGTGTGTAATCCTGGCGAAACATGTCAGTCAGGTCTCTGTGAATCTACCTGCCCGAAAGCTGGTGAAACCCCGTGTGGGGATGAATGTGTGAATCTGGATCTTGATCCATACCACTGTGGCGGGTGTGGTCAGTCTTGCCGGCGTAATGAGGTATGTAGTCTGGGCATCTGCCTGGAGGAGTGTCCGGCCGGGCACTCGGACTGTAGTGGCGGGTGCATTAATACCACAGATGACAACCTCAACTGTGGTGAATGTAATAATGAGTGCCCTACGGGGAGCGCCTGCACCGATGGAGCCTGTCTGATCATCTGTAACCCTGAGCTGACTAATTGCCAGAACGATTGTGTGAATCTGAACAACGATCCGTATCATTGTGGTGATTGCAGTACCGTGTGTAACCGGAATCAATACTGTCATCAGGGGGACTGTGTGGCTGCTTGCCCGGAGGGATATACAGACTGTTCAGGTGCTTGTGCGGATTTGCAGATCGATAAATGGCATTGCGGCCAATGTGACGTCACCTGCCTCACGGGCTGCGAAGAAGGCGGGTGTATACAGGCTGATCAAAACTGACGTAAACCACACACCGAATGCGTTCGCCAGGGCGACCAGGTGCTATGGTCTTCTTGCAGGGCGCTTCGCCCCTCGCTTGGTGGATTGCGGGCCACTCTGGGCTACCATACGATTGCTCTTACCGTCATACTTGCTGTTTCGCTTCGGCTTCGGCGCTGTCTGCGTCTGTGGCTGCGATCTCTGCTGCCGCTTTTGCCTCTCGTTCTGGGTTTGCTCCACTTCGGGGTGGTTACCTCGCCCGAATGATCGGTCGCCACGTTCCTCTCTCCCGCTGAACCCCGTGCCCACAAGCACCTTCCCTGCCTGGGCTTCTTCAACCATTATCTTGCGCCCATTAACCCGCTGACCTCTCAGGACCTTAAGAGCAGTACCAACATCTTGAAGGGTGACATTGAAGAACGTGGCCCCATCTTTGATATCAATCTTTCCCACGCGGATTGACCGGAACCGCTTGTTACTGTGCTGATTGAGCATCCTCATGAGCATGGAAGCGGTAAACTGGTCTGCCAAGCCAATGTTCAAAAAAATGGTAGCCTGGTCTGTATCGCCAGCCGCCCTGGGGCGACGCTCCGGGGGTTGGTATGCCTCCAGATCCGGCGTGTCTCGGTAGTAGTCGAGGAGGGGCTTTAACTCCATGGTAACAAAGTGTTTGATCAGGGTCTCCCGAGGGATTCCATCGAGCATATCCATGACCTTGGGCATGAATGGCTTAAGCTGGATGTCATCAACCTCCTGCTCCTTGGTCCTTGAAATCAATGAGGAGAGTTTCGCTTCACAAATGTCCTGGCCTGTGGGCACGGTCTTGAAGATGAAGTGCTTGCCAAGGCCTCGTTCTATGCGCTCGATTTTCGGTTTTTCTCTCCCGTTAATCAAGACAATGGAGATACCTGTCTTGCCAGCTCTTCCAGTACGGCCGCTCCTATGGGTGTAAGCCTCCAGCTCGTCTGGGAGCTGATAATTGATTACATGAGACAGGTCGTTGATGTCCAGACCACGGGCAGCCACATCTGTGGCCACCAGCATCTGCAGGCTGCGATTACGGAACGTCCCCATCACCCTGTCACGCTGAGGTTGGGACAGGTCTCCATGGAGGGCGTCAGCGCTGTAGCCATCTTCAATGAGGCGAGAGGCCAGCTCCTGGGTTTCTGCACGGGTCCGGCAGAAGATGAGGCAGTATATGTCGGGGCAGGCGTCGGCTATTCTCTTGAGGGCCTGGTAGCGATCTGCCTCTCGGACCACATAGCATTCATGGGAGATGTTGCTGGCGCCTGCGTTTCGAGTGCCGATGGTGATTGATGCAGGATCGGTCATATGTTTTTGAGCCAGTCGGGCGACCTGGGCAGGCATGGTGGCGCTGAAGAGGAGCCGTTGCACATTGGGAGGCAACTGATCCATAATGGCGCCGAGATCTTCTTCAAATCCCATGCTCAACATCTCATCGGCTTCATCAAGTACAAATGTAGCCGTTGAAGACAGGTTAACCTGACCACGGCGGATGAAGTCGTGCAGTCTCCCAGGGGTGGCCACTACAATGTGAACACCTCTGCGTAGTGCTTTGAGCTGGCTCTCGATGGCTCCTCCACCGTAGATGGCAACTGTGTGAAGGTCATGCAGGTGTTTGGAGTAGCGCTTCAGGTCGCGGCAGACCTGCAGGCAGAGCTCCCTTGTGGGGGAGAGTATTACCGCCTGGATTTTGTTCTGGGATGTATCGGTCCGCTGAAGGAGAGGGAGTCCGAAAGCGGCGGTTTTGCCGGTTCCAGTCTGGGCAAGGGCGATCATGTCTCGCTTCCCTTCCAGCAGGACTGGAATTACTGCTGCCTGGATGGGGGTGGGGGCAGTGAAGCCCAATTCGGTGACAGCCTGCAGGAGGGCAGGGGTCAGGTTCAAGGTGCTGAAATCGGTCATTATCTCTTCTTCTTG
>CAYZFJ010000200.1:0-4708 GCA_964477705.1 uncultured Myxococcia bacterium
AGGGCGTTTAAGGGCTTGGTGATATGGAATTGAAGCTTAACAGAACACACATACGACATGCCGTGCCCCTACGAAGGCAGGGTATTGGTTGGTCAGCGATCGGGGGGATAGGGTTACCGGCGGAAATATCTTGAACCATCGTTCATGAGATGGCGAGTGCCGCTCGCTCCTACCCGATTTTAGCCTACATATACTCGTGCTGTTTATGAGGGCTTTTCGAGCAAGAGCCTGATGAAGCGAGTGACGACTTGTGGCCGCAATATTTGCAGATGTATCCTGAGCTGGATCGAGCTATATAGTAATGATGACTGTGCGGGCTCTTGAGACAACTGCCACTAGAAGCCAAGCTGGATCGGTGGCCGCAGTATTTACAGACGTACCCATCAGAGCTCTGAGGCATGTAGATATGACCACGTGAAGGCGAAGCGCTGCAAGAACCCGGGGATGCCAAGCTGGATTGATGGCCACAGCATGCACAAATGTACGACATGATGTCCTCCTTGTTGAAAGCCTCGTCAAACTACAGGACGAAGGCTCAGGTTGCTTTCGGATTTCACAATGGAATTACAGCAAGGAGAATACTGCCCCGGTGCGACACATCATGTCGGTCAAAAACAATAATCTCGGGTTAAATGCATTTTTACTTGACCAGATCGATCTCCCTTACAATGACCATATAGAAGGCAAACAAGATAAAGGGAGGAGACACATAGGAAGCCTGCTGGTAACCAGGGATAGCAGGCTCATGGGAGGGTTATCGGTGGTGCTTTTCCCTGAATATGAGGCTGCCAAACACATAACCGGCAGCAATGGCTCCCATTACGGTGAGTGCCGGATGTTTACGGACAAAACCATCCAGCTTAAGCCTGGCCTCACCAGTCATCCCTCTCACCCTGCTCTTGGCAGTACCGAGCAGATCCTCTGCTTTGCGCTCTGCCCTGCCAGCCAATATTTCAGCCTGAGCGGCCTTATCGTTGAATTGCTGCCTGAGCTCTTCTTTTGTTGATACTGATCCTAACATGTTCCCCTCCAACACCTTAATTTATGTACCTCACCAACTTACAGAACAAACCTGCACAATGCAGTACGCAAAAATCAGCACTAACCACATGACATCACCTGGCAGTCGCCTTTTGAATAACACCTCCCAGAGTAGCTCCAGCCACAAAAGCAGCAGCAATCCAGACCACCGGCCGCACTCTGATCGTCTGCATCACTGAAATCGCCTTATTTCTACTCCTTGCAGGCATGCTCCTCCGCAGCTTATTAACCATCTCATTGGCAACATCTATCAGTTCCTGCCTGTGAGCCTCAAGCTCCTGCAACAGGCGATAATGCTCGTTCTTATCCATAGGTTCTCCCTCCCTCGCCGTTCGAGGATTCTCTCCGTAAAAGCCCAGGGGGTTAACATTACTTCCAACTTGATGCTTTCTATTCATAACCAGCCCCTCCCTCATACTACCTTCATCTACGACCTGACTCTGTCAGTTTCAGCGCAACCCAGTGATCTGATCCATAAGCTGCAAATCACAGAATCTGCCAAATCATACATGCCGCTCTCTCAAGGTCTTCAAGGTACTTTTATCCCTCTCCAACTGCCTCCTGCTCTCCTCAAGGGGGCGCATTTTTTTAAGCGAAATTACGGCAGACAGGGCAGTGATTACACCCACCAGGAGATACACACCACCAACAATCACATAGCCCCAGGGCCCCAAACCTGCGGCCGCAAGGGCAAGGGCGATGGCATGGCTCACCAGCAGAAAACCGATTAGCAGAATAACGCTGGCTCCAGCGACCAGCCCCATATGCTTCATAACCTTGTGCAACTCAGTCTTGATCTCCTCCTTGGCCAGCTTGACGTGATCCTCGGCAATCTGCCTCAAGTCTTCAACCGCTGCCTGGAACAGCTCTCTGTAGTCCTGATTTCCAGTTCCGGGAGACACACCTGCCGAGCGCCCCGGATTCTCCATGTTTTCCATTGTTCCCTCCTGATACAATTACGCCATCCATCGGCTATCACCGTGAGGGTGACAACCAACACCTTGCCCACTTTCAGATAGTCCACTCATGATGAGCCATCTGAACATCGCTCTGCAGATAAATTGTCAACTAGAAGAATGGATTCAGACACTCTTTGATTCAAGTGAAGAAATATTTTCGTCATCCACTAGACAGTCTCCAATTACAAGCTGAATTGAAGCCAACAAACCACCACTGCCAGATCACTGATAAGATGAGCCTCCGACCAACATAAACCAAAACTTTTAATCCTAACCGGCAAGGGTCATAATAAGCGGGTTTCAGGTTGGTGGGCCTGTGCCTATGGACTAATTGCCAAGAGCTAATAGACAAGAGACAATAGCCAAGAGTCGAGGGTCAAAAGCCGAGACACCTGGGGAGAACCTATAAGGCCGGCCAGACTAGACCAATCAGGAGAATGCCGAAGATGTTGCGTCCAATTATTCCCCCTTTGAGAGCGGGAATGTTTCTGGTGATGATGCTGTCACTGGCATCATTATCATGCACCATGCCCGACTACCTGCTCAACATCCGTATGAATTCCCCCGACATACTCCCCCTGGGCCACAATTCCATGGCCATAATCCAGTTGTATGGATACAACACATCTGTAGCGGACGCACCAGCAACTCCCATCAATGCCTGGAGAGAGCCTCTCTATAGCTGGGGACAGGAAATCCAAATTGCATTCAGTGACGATATCCTGCAAGAGACAGAGTACAGAACTGGCAACAATGACCAATTGGGGTTCTACATCTCAGTCCATGTAGACAACAACTCAGATGGAAAAATCTGCAACGACACTGATTACCAGGGAGCACCTCCGGGAGGTCAGCCACGTATGTTCTCCCAGGATGATAAGGGAGAACACAGCCTGGAATACGAACTCACCCAATACAGAGCCTCCAATTGCATCAATGTATTGAGCACCTTCTGAGTTACCCTGAGCTACCGCTCAAGGAAGAAACGAAGAATGATGAGATACACACCCACCACACCCATGAAAATGGCGCATCCGCCGTCCTGACTGTTTACATGTTGAGAGAGGTGATGTATCAATTACATTCTTATTATCTATCCACATCAATCTGTATTTCTGAGCAAGCAGAATGGAGTACATGACAATGACAAATCTGATTGATAACCGGAAACTTGCTTACAAAAGCACCATTGCCCTCTCATCGTTGCTTTTACTGGCAACAACCCTGTGTCCCAGCCTGGCATTCGGCGCTGAATACAGGGGTACCAAGTCAATCAACCTGGGCGAAAACGATGTGGTCAATGATGACCTTTACGCTCTGACCGGTGACTTTGTAAATGAAGGCATAATCAGCGGCGACCTGTTGATCATGGCTGGAAACGTTAAATCACCCGGCCGGATTACCGGTGATGTGATGATCATTGCCGGTGATGTGGAAGTCGGCGGTTTTGTGGGCGGTTCTCTGCGCATTCTAGGAGGCAATGTGAAGGTGAACGCCAACATCATTCGCGACCTGGTGATTGTAGGTGGCGAGGTGGTGGTTGAGTCTGGTACCAGCATCGGGAGAGATCTGCTGGTGGGTGTGGGCGAAGCCGATGTGAGTGGTTCCCTCAACCGTCACGTGAACGGCAAAGCAGGCCAGTTGCTCCTTAATGGTAAAGTAGGCGGCAACGTGACCATCAACACAGGAGAACTGGTTGTTGGCAAGGATGCTCAGGTGAATGGTTCCATTACCCTGACCAGCCATAATGATCCCCAGGTGTCGCCTGAAGCAAAAATTGGTGGTGGCATCAGTCGGATGGAGCCTGAGCAAGAGGGCCGTTTTGCGTGGGCCAAAGGGTTGATTATAGCTGCACAGGCTCTTATTGGCTTCTTCCTGTTAGGATTACTTTTCTGGCTCGCTGCTCCCCTGTTTAACCGTAAAGCTGAATACAAGCTGCGCCACTCTCCATGGGCAAGCCTCGGTATCGGCCTCCTGATCCTGCTCGGCACTCCCGTCGTGGCAACTCTGGTAATCGTCATAGGCGCAATTATCGGTGGCTGGTGGATCGGGATTATTGTGCTGGCAATCTATCTGGTGGCCATCCTCCTGTCATTCGTCGTATTTGCCCAGGCTGGCGGTCGGGCCATTATGGCCAGCCTGTTCAAGAAGCCATCTATCCACACTTTGCTGGCGGTTCTCATTGGCCTCGTTATTCTGGTTCTTCTGGCCATGATCCCCTTAATCGGTCCACTTGTGGTGCTGGCTGCTCTATTGTCTGGGCTTGGTGCCCTGCTCCTGGGAGCTATCACCATCAGGAAAGACAGGGAGCTTTTCCGGCGCGAGAATAAGCCAGAAGCCATTGCTCCCCCTGCGTCTTCACAGGCTGATGAGAATACGCCTGTTGGCCATGATGATCAGACCGAGGATCAAAAGTAGTCCTCCGCCGCTCTGTTCCTGCCATCACACATGGTCATTCATAATCATTCCAAGTAAAGAACCGTACCATCGAACGACGCTCACCCCTCCTGCACCACAGGTGAAATGAAGCTGACATTACATTAATCATGTGCACCTTTTGTTTGTGGTCTCCATGCGCTCCTTCAGTTGGGTACGGCAGGCCGCATACATGTTCTTTTAAGGTAGTTTGATTTCCCAATAATAGTATGGGCGTGTTGGGTGCACCGCTGGCGAAGGGCACGGCATGCCGTGCCCCTACAGACGTTGGG
>CAYZFJ010000201.1:0-4500 GCA_964477705.1 uncultured Myxococcia bacterium
TTAGCCCCCGACTTCTGTCTCCAAACCGGGACAGAACTCCTCAGGTAACGGCTTAGCCCCCGACTTCTGTCTCCAAACCGGGACAGAACTCCTCAGGTAACGGCTTACCCCTCGACTTCTGTCTCCAAACTGGGACAGAACTCCTCAGGTAACGGTTTAGCCCCCGACTTCTGTCTCCAAACCGGGACAGAACTCCTCAGGTAACGGTTTAGCCCCCGACTTCTGTCTCCAAACCGGGACAGAACTCCTCAGGTAACGGCCAACCTGCCCAGTTTGGTCAACCCTGCATTGCGGGGCTATCTTAAAACCCCAACACCTTAAAAAGGTGGCTAAGATCGGACATCTGTGATCACTTTTGAGGCACCGTACAAAATCGAAGGCGACTTGTGCACATGCTGTGGGCGTGAGTTGCTCGCCTGCCCGCTGGCGAGTGGCGGTTATCGCTGGAGTCGTGTCAGGCGAAGTAGCGAAGGAGGATTAAATCAGCGCAGCATGGAGAAGGCGCTGGCCCTCAGTGTAATCCTGAGCATTAATTATGAAGGTAATTGACGAATGCGAGAGGCTCATCCCTAGAATAGATACACCACCCTGAGCCAATGCTTTTCGGGCGCTGGCCACTATCTTGCTGCTGGCTCCGGCCATTGCTCCAACTGCCGAGATGGTACAGAGTGGATTCAAAACCTGAAAACTGAACTTGGCCTCTTCTTCTCCACCTGCAGATGGTATAGAAGGCGCTCCGGCACAGAAGCCAGATGCCTGCAATGCTGTGCCTATTAACTCACCGAGGCGAGGTAAGGGAGCAATCGAAGGATCCAGTAAAATGGTGCACCAGACCTCAGTCACCTGCCCACTGCCATCGCCCCCCCCGTCGTTGCCACTATCTGCCCCCACACCCACACCCACGCCCACACTCGCATCCACGCCCACGCCCAGCTCAAGCCCTCCTCCATCCACCTTCACCGAACTGAACACCGAACTCACCGACATAAATGGAATGGAGTCCGCACTCTTCTCCAGAATGGAGCAGATCCTGTTATGGTCCCGGCCCTTGATGGACAGCCCTACCAGCCCCTTTCGCCCAGTGATGCTGATCACCCTGGGGCCAGGCCCGCTGCAGCCATCCAGAGCACCATCGCCAAAATCCTTGCGGTCCTTCCGGATAATCGTCTCCCGCACACCACCACTGGAGGCTCTCGTATAAATGGCAATCCCCGCACTGCGGGCGAATTCCACAGCCTGCTCGTTGAGCACCCTGGCGCCACAGCGGGAGAGCTCTTCCATCTCGTCATAGGATATTTCGCCGATGTGCCTGGTATGGCTGATCAGGTTGGGGTCCCCGGAGTACACACCATCCACGTCTGAATAGATCTCGCAGTACTCAGCATCCAGGGCCGCTGCCAGGGCTACCGCAGTGGTGTCACTCCCCCCTCGTCCAAGGGTGGTCACTTCCCGCCGGTAGGATGTTCCCTGGTACCCAGCCACAATCACCACCCGGTTTCTCTCCAGTTCATCCTGAATCCTGAACGGCCGCACCTCAACAATGCGGGCGTTGAAGTGGTTATCATTGGTCATGATGCCGCTCTGGGAGCCAGTGAACGAGATGGCGTCATGTCCCAGGGATTTCACAGCCATGGAGAGGAGCGACATGGTGATCCGCTCACCGCAGCTCAGCAGCATGTCCAGCTCCCGCCGGTCAGGGCAATCGGTAATGCCCTGAGCCATCTTGAGCAGATCGTCAGTGGTGTCGCCCATGGCTGAGACCACCACCACTACCTGGTCACCTCTCTCCCGGACCTTGGCAATGCGCTGGGCCACCATCTTGATTTTATTCAGGTCCCGAACTGAGGAGCCGCCATACTTTTGTACAATTATTGCCATTTTTCAATCACCGCAGGTGTTAGCTCTTTGACAAGTGTCTCTGCAAGGATACAATATACCCCCCTTTCGGAGGAAGAAAATGCGCGTAACAGTGATTGGAACCGGTTATGTCGGCCTTGTGGCAGGTGCATGTCTGGCCGATTTTGGAAATGATGTTCTCTGTGTAGATGTGGATGAAGTGAAGGTAAAGATGCTCCGTGCAGGGCAGATAACCTTCTATGAGCCAGAGCTGGAGACTATAGTTGAAAAGAACGTCAGGGAGAATCGCCTGGCGTTCACTACTTCACTGGCTGACGGTGTCAAACACGGGCAGGTGATTTTTGTGGCAGTGGGCACACCCGAGGGCGAAGATGGCGCTGCGGACTTAAGCCATGTTCTGCAGGTAGCCCGTGAACTGGCTGATGCCATGGATGGCTTTCGCATCGTAGTGCTTAAATCCACAGTGCCTGTGGGTACTGCGGACATGGTACGTACCCTGATTGCCAGTCGCACATCCCACCCCTTTGATGTGGTCTCCAACCCTGAATTCCTCAAGGAAGGGGCAGCGGTTGAGGACTTCCTCCGACCGGACAGGGTGGTCATCGGGACCGACAGCGAGCAGGCCAGAGAGGTTATGGCTGACCTGTATGCTCCTTATATGCGCACCCGTGACCGGCTTGTGTTTATGGATAACCGCTCGGCGGAGATGACCAAGTATACGGCCAATGCTCTCCTGGCCACTCGGATCTCTTTTATGAATGAGATCGCCAACCTGTGCGAGATGGTTGGTGCTGATGTTTCCATGGTGCGCAAGGCCGTGGGGGCAGACACTCGCATTGGGCCCCAGTTTTTGTTCCCGGGAGTGGGCTTTGGCGGGTCCTGTTTCCCCAAGGACATCGCTGCCCTGGGCAGAACTGCCCGGCAGTATGGTGCTGAGCTGAAGGTCCTGAGCGCCGTTGAGGATGTGAACCGGCAGCAGAAGAAGGTGCTGATCAAGAAGGTACTCAATCACTACGGGTCGGATCTTTCCGGCCTGGTGTTCGGCATGTGGGGGCTCGCTTTTAAGCCCGGTACGGACGATATGCGGGAAGCACCCAGCCTTACCATCATCGAAGGGTTGCTGGCGGCTGGAGCCAGACTGCGGGTACATGATCCCGAGGCTATGGGCAATGCCCGCAAGATACTGGGCGACAGGGTGGAGTATTGCGACGATGCCTACGACGCCTGCAAGGGAGCTGATGGCATGTTGGTGGTGACCGAGTGGCCTCTGTATCGCAACCCGGATTTCGATAAGATTGCGTCCTTGATGGGGCAAAAGGCGATCTTTGATGGGCGTAATCTTTACCGGGCTGATAGGCTCGAGGAGTTGGGGTTCTATTATGAAGGGATTGGCAGAGGGTCCAGGAAGACCATGGCTGTGGGGCAGGCTGTGCATAAGGTTGCCGTGGGGGCTTCTGTGGGTGCTGGTCTTGCTGGGATGACGGGTTTGGCTGGCGCTGGAGCTGGAGCTGGAGCAATTGTAGATGGGAGCAGCCAGATGACGTCTGCTGGCGCTGTTGGCACTGCTGGTGTTGCGGCGGCAGGAGTGGCAGGGGCGGCGGGTGAAGTTGGCTCGAACACTGGTGCAGAGGCTGACGATGAGGGCTCATGTGTCATGCCAAGAGCTCCTGGTATCAAGGTGCCCTGTCCCCGATTGTCAAAATAATTTTGAGTTAGCCCAGAACTTTATTGCATTTAAGATTTCTGTCCCGGTATTCAGAACCGGAATCATCTTTGCCAGACTGTGTTGAAAGCCTTTATTGATGAAGCTTCCCAGGTGGCAGTCCGCTGTCATTCTCTCTGTGTTACTTGTCTCCATAGCTGCAGTCGGCAGCGCCGTATTCCTGCGCTCAAAGCTTGAATCAAGGATTGTCTCATTTCTCACGACCATTGAGGCCAAAACCGGGATGCTGCTCTCGTTCGATAGCTGTGAAGCTCAGTTTAAGCCCGGCATTCGATGCAGAGGGGTGAAGATGAGATTGGAAGGGGTGCAAGCAGCTCCAGGTGGCGTGGTGGAGATGAGGGTAGATCGGTTTGAGCTGTCATTGGGGCTAGTTTCCACCTTTTCTACCTCCCCTGTGGTTGAGAAATTATGGCTTGATGGGCTGATTATTCAATTGGGCGGCGACGATGGTTTGGATGTGGGAGGAGGCGACGGCAGTGGTGGTGCAAGGGCTGAGGCTGGGGATGGCTCAGGGGCAGGGGGACGGGCAGGGGGAGCGTCCACATCTCCAGTGTTGCACCTGGACCGACTGGTCATGGACAGGGATGTTAAGGATGATGGCTCCATCAGATTGAAGGGGCAGGGAACCAGGCTTTTTATACCAGGACACAGCCACCCTGACGATGACATGAACGGGCTCCCAGTGAACCTGATTGTGGGACTCAATGGGCAGGCTTGTATAGCCGCCCCCTCTCTCGCTGCAGGAGCCATGGATATTCAAGCCCTGCTGCCTTTTGAAGGTATGTCTTACCCTTGTCTGATTGTGGGCCCAGGTCATGGTGAAGGCTCAATCCAGTTAGGGTCAGATAACCTTCGACTCAGTGTGGGGGAGGGTCGATTCAAACTCAGTATTCAAAAAGAGATTGGGGCAATCGCCCGGG
>CAYZFJ010000202.1:0-4411 GCA_964477705.1 uncultured Myxococcia bacterium
GCCCCTACAACATCGGCATTGAAGGCCTGGCGGCTTGTAATTGAAGCTTAACCGAACACACATGCCGCACGCGGTGCCCCTACAGACAGAGGGTTGTTTGTCTTAAGCGAACACGCATGCCGACAAGGCACCTTCGCTGACAGGCCTTGGAACCGATTCCTGTTTGAGAGCGGTTGCTCACGGATGGAGCAGAGTGTTCTGTGCAGGCGATGTACAGTGGTTCCAATATAGTAGCCAAACCAACCCTTGACTTAGTTGTAATACTGACTCTATAATGAAAAGAATAATTAGTTTTTTTCGGGCAAACCAGCCAGCTTAAAGTTGACGATTTTTCCTTCCATATTTCTTAATTCCAATAAGGAAAGCTTCTTAGATAATTTTCTGATTCCAACAAATCAGAATAAGGTCCTGCATATTTTGAGGGTTAAGGGCTATTGGCTATTGCCTTGAAGTAATGAATTGGTAAACGGCAGAATTGTCTGACACAAATCCAAAGTTAAAAATCATTCTTCGAGGCTGTAGTCTGATTGGAGGTATTATAATGAACAGAACAAGAACAGAGCCTAATCTAAGGTGGATCTTAAACCCGAAAGGCACATCAAAGACTGGTATTGCTCAGGAGCTCTTCTCCCCCGAGGTGGCTCGCAAAACTCGCAGGTTCCACAGGCAAATCCCAGGCTTCCGCATGACTCCTCTGCGTGCTTTGCCCAACCTGGCACACATGTTCAACGTTGGTGGAATATGGGTCAAAGACGAATCTATTCGCATGCAACTCAATTCCTTCAAAGTGCTTGGTGGCTCCTACGCCATCTATAAGCACCTCAAGCAACTTGCAGGATGCCAGGAGCAAGAGCTGTCCTATGAGGAGCTTACCTGCCCTGAAATCAGAAACAAGCTTGGTAAAATCACCTTCGCCACCGCCACGGACGGGAACCATGGTCGGGGGGTGGCCTGGGCTGCCAGTAAACTGGGACATGACTGTGTGGTATATGTACACGCAGACACTTCCAGGCCGAGAATAGAAGCAATCCGCAGTTATGGAGCCGCCATCCGCATTGTGGAAGGCAACTATGACGATGCAGTTCGTCAGCTTGAATCCGATGCTCAAGCCAATGGATGGACCATCATTTCGGACACATCATGGGAGGGCTACACCCAGGTACCCATCTGGATAATGCAGGGATACTGCACACTGCTTGCCGAGACACAGGAGCAATTTGCAGGCCAAGGCATCTCCCGACCAACCCATGTATTTGTGCAGGCTGGAGTGGGCGCCCTTGCAGCATCAGTGATAGGATTCTACCATGCACTGTTCCCCGATGATCCCCCCAAGTGCATTGTTGTGGAGCCTGACAAGGCGGATTGCCTATATCAGTCCATGATCGCTGGCGAAGGAAGGCCGGTTGAGGTAACAGGTAAGCTTGATACAATCATGGCCGGCCTGGCCTGCGGCAAACCTAGTCCACTGGCATGGGATATACTGAGCGAATGTGCAGACTGTTTTGTGACCTGCCCTGATTATGTGGCCGCCAAAGGTATGAGAATTTATGCAACCCCGCTTCAGGGTGACCCTTTCATTGTATCCGGCGAATCGGGTGCGGTGACCCTTGGCGTACTGGTCTCCATCTTGAGGGAACATGGGGTGGAAGAGTTGCGTAAGCTTCTGGGCATTGATCTTGATTCCCAGATCCTCTTCATCAATACGGAAGGGAACACGGACCCGATCCATTTCCGGCAAATCATCTGGGAGGGAGCCAATCCAGTACCACCTGAATATTGGACAGACCTGCCAGAGGCTAAATAGTGGAGGCAAGGGCGGCCTGGAGTGATCCTGTCACATCCGATAGCGGCACCATGTAGAGCCCGCCAGTTGCTGTAATCAAGGGAGATCGCAGGGCCACGTCGGGGCTCTGCCTGGACTTAACAGAAACAGGACAAAGTGTGAGTCCCCAGAGGCAGTGCCATGTGCGCTGCAATGACCGGACACTTGACTTTCAGAAGAAAGTGGATGTTGGCCTTAATGTGGCTGAGCGTCTCAAAATTCCCCTGCCCCTTGGAAATAATAAGATCCGCCTTGTAAAATCGTTCCCTCAGTTCCGCACTACAATCATCCAGGATGGTCCCAGGAGCATCAGACCCATTGTCTAATACATGCACCAATTGGTCCATCCCTACAGCCCGAGCATCCTCCATGGTTGCATCATTTAGAACAGCCCTTCCCCGCACCACCACCGACACTCGCTCAGGACCCAGTTGCTCAATCAGAAGTCGATCAACCGCAATCTCTCCGGCATTGTCGGCCAGGTACAAAATGTCCCTGGCCTGATCCACCTCCCTCTGAAATCGGGCGAAATCACCGTGTGCACTGGCAGCACAGGACTCGCGAAGGATTTGCCCTGTCTGCTCCTCGCAAAGAGTACTCTTGGCTCCAAAGTCGATGACATTGGCTGCGATGGCGACCTTGGCTGCGGCAAATAGTGGCTGAGACTCACTGTTAATCAGCCCCCTTAGTTCAGGGAGCATAGAAACAGCCAGCTTATTGAAGCGAACTTTAGCTTCCTTATACGGATCTTCCACCCCGGTCAACTCGCGCAATCTCCGATGAATTAACTGGGCAATCCGGGGAGGATGCTGGCTCAGATCCAGTTCTGCTGAAAGGAGAAGCACTTCTCTGAGAATCTGTTCATGAATCTGTGGGTCTTCTGTGACGTAGCGGGCAGCATCCAGGCTCTGCCTCACAAAACATGGGATACACTCAAGGTAAATATTCATTGGTAATTACAAGACTTTCATGGTGACCTTGCGAACATGGGGACTAAACTGCTGCATCCCTCCACCCTCCGATACAACTCTTAAGATTCCATCCGGTGAGGTAACAACCACCCCGGAAAGCATTGTTACGCCGGTACCCGCGAACGCATCGGTCCAAAGAGGCGTGGAAGCACCCAAGATTGCCACCTGGCGACAACCTCGGGCAGCCACGAGAAGCTCATCAATTGTATGATTGATAATGGAGGTCGCAGTAATAAGCGCTATCTGGCACTTTGGAAGGATGGTCAGAGCCTCTTCCTGGGGATGGATATAACTGGTCTGCGTTGTCACCCGCTCGAAAACTGTCAAAGAGCGAGCGCTCTTTTGAAGTTTCGGGACCAGGGGGCCGAAGTACCCCACCATAGCAACATCATCATCAGGGCCAGCATCCAGGTGATCAAGAATATCTCCCTCCAGCTTCATAGAATCATCATGAGAGTTGGCAAGAGCGTTTGCACAGGCTAGTCCAACAGCAGCTTCGATGGCATCACTGGACTGAAGTAGAGGGAGCAGGTCGACTGCAACTCTGCCTGCTAGTGGCCTGAGACCATGAAAGACTGAACAACCACCCTTGGCCTGGTCCCGGAAAGTGTATGCAACTCCAGCCCGACCGTCCTCGAGCTTGACAGCGGTGTAACCAAGACCAATACGGACCTCGGCGACAGTTGCTATTACAGCCTCATGGGTCAGACCTTCCACTATTCGGCGCGCCAAAGAGGTGTTGGCCATGCTTGCAGTTGAGTGCATCACAATCATTTCCCTTATAATGTTCTCCCATGAAAAAGAACGGGGTAAGAATACCCAGTCTTTGGAGCCATGGGAATACCATTCTTTGCAGGAGTATGATCTCTTCCATTACCCCAGCCCACCCCACCCCACCATGCATGTGTGTTCAGTTAAGCTTCAATTACAAGCCGCCAGGCCTTCAATACCGATGCAGGGGCACCGCATGCGGTGCCCCTACGGACAGAGGGTTGTTTGTCTTAAGAGCGAACAACACATGCCCCACCATGGCCCCCCCCAACACACGAACCTCATCTCTTATCCCTAATCCCCACCATAATCAACCCCCGGGGTCTTGCGCAGCAGCAACAGGATTGGTAGTGTCCTAACACTATCATTGATTTTCGCCAGATGCCTGAACTGAAAATGATAACACTGGCAATAATCAAATGGCATCATTGCACCATAGGATAAAAGGCATGCAGGAAAATTCATCTCCGGTATGTCTTTACTCATTTTCAGCACGAGGAGAAAGCTTTCGTCCACAAGAACGGGTGGTGGATCCATGAGGACTATCTCCCACTGAATCGTTCAGAGCTTGTTGCGCTGGCTAGAATTAGTTTGCCGGAAATCGAGAGGGCCGATGGGCGGCCGGTCAGCGTCAGCTCGTTACTCGACAGGCTGGTGGAAAACGGGAAAGCGCCCAGGGAACTGACAACCAAAGTTTTTCAAGAAGCTCTGATCTGGACGGGGCAGGTTCGTGCCTTGAAGCCAAGCATGGATGTGGTGTGGCTCGACAGGGAGAGTGACATCCCCGGAATTACTGTCGAGGAATGGATACAGAAGGTGGCAGGTGAGTTGGAGCAGCCGTTCGAGA
>CAYZFJ010000203.1:0-4322 GCA_964477705.1 uncultured Myxococcia bacterium
GCCATTCCTGGCGCCCAACCCTATTTCCTCCAGATTGCCCTTGTCACCCTGGGTCTCATCTTCATTCTCCTCCTCATCGGCACTGACTGGGCAATCAAGACCCAATATGCAATTCTAATCACTCTGGCCATCTCCATCCTAGTCTCATTCATCAGCGGACTGGCTCACTTTCTGCCAGAAACACTGGTTGCCAATTTGTGGCCGGCCAAATCAGCGGTTGGAGTCGGGACCGGAGCCGGAGCAGAAGCCGGTGCCACCGCTTCTGCAGGGGGTATCCTGCCAAACATATCGTTCTGGCAGGCATTCACCATCTATTTTCCCGCAGTCACCGGCATCCTGACCGGCGTGAATATGTCGGGCGACCTGAAAGACCCGGGTAAGAGCATCCCCAGAGGCATCCTGCTTGCCATTGGCGTAAGCACCATCGTCTATATCCTCCAGATCATCATCTCCGGAGGGGCCTTCAACCGCTCGCTGCTTATCAACGAGCCATTCAAGCTGATGCTGGATACTGCCATCTTCGGTCTCAGTATTCTCATCATCGCAGGTGTGGCCATGGCTACCACATCCAGCGCTCTGGGTGCCATGATGACCGCCCCCAAAGTGCTCCAGGCCTTGAGCAGAGACGGGTTAATCAAGGTACTCAAACCTTTCGCATACGGTTCACCAGGCAAGGACGAGCCGCGTGTTGCGCTCCTCGCAAGCATGAGCATTGCAGTCCTGGTTCTGCTCAGCGTAGGTGATAAAACCGGCGGCGAAGCCCTGAACGCTGTAGCTGAAATCATCACCATGTTCTTCCTCTACACCTACGGGATGATCAATCTGGCAGCGTTTATAGAGGCGTTTGGTAAAAACCCGTCATTTCGCCCCCGGTTCCGGCTGTTTCACTGGACGACCGCCCTCTATGGGACCATAGCCTGCATAGTGGCCACTCTCCTTATCAACCCGGCTGCCTCAATTGTTGCCTTCACCATTATCGGACTCCTCACCTGGTACATCAGAGCCAAGCATCTCTCCGTGGCTTTCGGTGATGCCCGCCGGGGATTCATCTTCAGCTCCATCCGACGGCAGATGCTCACCCTCCGCTCTTTCCCCGAAGACCCAAGGAACTGGCGCCCCACCATGATCGTTTTCTCAGGAAACCCAAAAGTCCGGGAATTGCTGGTAGACTACGCGGTGCACATGGAAGCTGGCCGTGGAATAGTGATTCTTGCCAACATCCTGCTTGGAAACTCTGACAATCCGGGATTACGCTGGAAACAGTCAGTCAGCCAACTGGAAAATTTCTGCAAGGCAAATAACATTCACGCCTTTCCCATTGTGTTGGAGGCACCAGACCTGGAGAGAGGTGTGGCTGCCATACTGCAAACCGCCAATATAGGGCCGATTCGCCCCAATGTGGCCGTATTCGGATGGGCTGGTGCTCCAGACAGGGCCCGCAACCTGTCAAGGGAATTGCGGATCGCCGCCACCATGGGCATCAGCCAGGTGATTATTGCCAAGAGCAATGGCAATACTACCAGCTCTGGTAATTACTACCCACACCTGAACGGCCATGGCAGCTTATCAGAAAAGGAGAACACAAAAACAGCCACCAAAGATAAAAATAAAGCTCGAAACGCCAACAGAAGCACAAGCAGAGACAGGGTGGATATATGGTGGAGGGGGCAGAAGAACGGAGGGCTGATGCTGCTCCTCGCCCACCTGCTCACCTTGAACAATGGGCAATGGGATGGGGCCAGGCTGCGCATACTGCGTCTAGTTGATGACAATACCGACATAGGCAATGCCAGGCAAGAATTGGAGGCCCTGATCAAGAATGCCCGCATCAACGCAACTGCCCAGGTTATTCAGGGCTCCGCTTTCACGCCTGAGACTGCCACCAAGCACTCAGGTGATGCCTCTTGTGTCTTTTTCGGCTTTAACCCGCCTCAAGATGGCATGGAAGAACAGTGGTTCCACAACCTCTCCGCCACACTCCAGGGATTACCTGATGCCATTTTAGTCAGCTCTGTGGGCGTAGAAGATATCTTCGCCTGATCAATGACTCCCCGTGCCCAATAACCAATCCGAAACCCAATTCACCGAAAAAATGGATTAACCCTTAACGAGCGTTGTTCAATCTGCTATATACAAAGTTCTTTAAATTTCGGGGGTTGAGCTGTTTAGACAGTCTGAGTTGTGGAATTACCCAGCCTGTGCAGTTGACAATCATCCATTCTGTTGATCCAGAGACTATTGGAGAGAGAAAATGAGGATCAATTTTAAGTTACCCGCCACGTGGAACATGGCTTCTAAGAAGTTGTTGCGTGGCACACTGAACCTGAGCCTGGCTGCAGGGATTCTTCTCGGTTCCAGCATCGCAATGGGAGCAGGCGGCCCCTATGGGTTACCTTCCCTGTCGCGCTATGATTTCAACCGCCTTGCCCAGAAGTCCGACATCCCTCTCTTGTGGAAAGGCGCAGCCGGTCAGGCTGACCAGCTTGTGCCTGAAAACATAACCACCCTGGGTATCGGGACCCCTGCTGATCGATACATCAAGAAGGGCAAATTTACCGCCGACTTTGAAAAAATCTACCGGAACATGGTTGAGACCAAGCGCCGTGAAGTGGTGGAGTTCGAACTTGACCAGGCCCGCCCCCTTCTGGTGCAGTCCGATCTGCGCAACCTGAGCAAAGCAGAACGGGAATGTGTAAACCATATCATCAATGCCGCCAACATGGTGGAACAGATCCACAGCATACAGCGAGGCTCTGCTGCTCTGACAAACAAGCTGCCCAGCGATCACCCGGCCAGCCGTGTGCTGTTCAATAGAAACCAGGGGCCATGGTGTGTTGCTCCCCAGACTGAAACCAATCAATTCTGCAACGCCATCCCCAGCTTTCCTGAGAGGGTCTGGAACACCTACCCCACAGATGTGAAGCAGAATTCAGAACTCTGCTCAACCCTGTCATCCCACAAGAATGCGAGTGACCTGCTCAATCCTTTTACCGTGGTACGTAAAGACAAGGATGACTTCAAGGCTGTGAGCCTTACCCAGGCATACGGCAAGGAGATGAAGAAGGTTGCCGCAGAGCTGCGTAAGGCTGCCAAGGCCATCAAGGGTACGAAAGAGGAAGCCCTCGAACGTTACCTGCTCGCCGCAGCAACCGCCTTTGAGACCAACAAGTGGGAGGATGCAGACGAAGCATGGGCCGCCATGAATGGCCTGAACAGCAAATGGTACCTGCGCATCGGCCCTGACGAGGTGTACTGGGATCTTTGCCAGGAGAAGGCCGGATTCCACACTTCTTTTGCACTGATCGACAAGCGCTCTATCGAGTGGCAGGAGAAGCTGAACCCCCTGCGGACCGAGATGGAGACTTCTCTGGCAGACCTGATAGGAGAGCCCTATAAGGCCAGGGAGGTAAACTTCCAGATGCCCGACTTTATTGAGATAGTGTTGAACGCTGGCGATGCACGACACGCCCTGGGCGGCACCATCGGGCAATCCCTCCCCAACTGGGGCCGGGTGGCAAACGAGGGCAGGAGCCGTACTGTGGTCATGACCAACCTGTACACGGATGATGACTCCAAGATCACCTCACGGGAACGGGCAGCGCTCCTGCTCACAAAAGACACCATGGAGAGCTTCACCGATGACCAGCTTCCCGGGCTGATTGACATCATCCTTCACGAGGCTACCCATAACCTGGGGCCCTACACCGACTACCGGATCAATGGCAAGACCCCTGGAGATATCTTTGGTGGTCGTCTCGCCTCTACCCTTGAGGAGCTTAAAGCCCAGACAGGAGCACTCTTTTATACGGACCTGCTCCTGCGCCGTGGCGTCATCAACGAGACCATGGCCAGGCAGATCTATACCCACGCTGTGGTCTGGGCATTCGGCCACATCTCATCGGGCATGACCACCCCCGAAGGGAACCCAAAGGCCTACTCCAGATTGGCCGCTGTACAGATTGGTGTGCTCACCGAAGCCGGCGCCATCGAATGGGCAGATGAAAATGGGGTAAGCAAATTCAAGATCAATTTTGAGAAGATGCCTGAAGCGGTTAAGAGCATGATGCAGAAGGTTGGAAAGGTTCAGGCAACTGGCGATATAAAGGGCGGCCAGGATTTGATCGACGCCTATGTCTCTGGCTCCAAGGCTCACCTGGTCCACGCAGATGAGATCCAGAGCCGTCTGAGCAACTTCCCCAGAGTGACCTTCACCTACTCGGTCCTTCTCGACTAATAAGACCTGCTGCCCGCATCATTCTTTGGCACGCCCCACCCACCCACCACACCAGCCGCCACCACACCAGCCGCCGCCACACCAGCCG
>CAYZFJ010000204.1:0-4312 GCA_964477705.1 uncultured Myxococcia bacterium
CAGTGGCTATTAAGCCCTTCGATTTCGTACTCACGGCAGTGGTATCCCTGGCTATCTCTATTGCTGCCACCATCCTGCCCAGCAGGATGGCCGGTGGAAAATCGCCTGTAGACGGTCTTCGCTGAACAGGCCAGGCACCCAGAGTGCCAGAGGGCCAGAGTGCCAGGCAGCCGACTAATACTGGCCAAACCTGAACCGATTTCACCCTGTTTGGGGACTGTTTGCGGATCATCTTGGCAGATTCTCACATTCAGACAATCTTGTCTCTTGCGCACAAGCCGACCCTGTGCTAACCATTCCGGGTTCCCTACGGAGGTATCATGGACGAGCGTTATCAACCACAGCAAATCGAATCTAAATGGCAGCAGTACTGGGCTGAGCAGAAACTCTTCAAGGCAGACGACAACGACACCCAGCATCCCAAGCACTACATCCTTGAGATGTTCCCCTACCCTTCGGGCAAAATCCACATGGGCCACGTGCGCAACTACAGCATCGGTGACGTGCTCGCCCGCATCAAGTGGATGAGGGGTTACAACGTGCTCCACCCCATGGGTTGGGATTCCTTCGGGATGCCAGCGGAAAATGCCGCTGCAGAGCATAAGATACACCCTTCCGTATGGACCAGATCCAATATCGAGTATATGCGCCGCCAACTGAAAGCCCTCGGCCTGGCCTACGACTGGGATCGGGAGGTAGCTTCCTGCGAGCCCGATTATTACCGTTGGAACCAGTACATTTTCCTCCGTCTTCTGGAGAAGGGGCTCGCCTATAAAAAGCGATCAGTGGTCAACTTCTGCGTCACCTGTCAGACGGTACTGGCCAATGAGCAGGTGGAAGATGGCAACTGCTGGCGCTGTGGCAACCAGGTAATCCAGGACGAGATAGAGGGGTGGTTCCTGAAGATCACCTCCTATGCCCAGGAGCTCATCGATGATCTGCAGGTGCTGGAGAAGGGGTGGCCTGAGCAAGTGATTGCCATGCAGCGCAACTGGATCGGGCGCTCAGAAGGTACGGAGATCAGCTTCCCAATCCGTGACGGCAAGCCTGGCCAGGCCATACGGGTGTTCACCACCAGGCCTGACACGGTCTGTGGGGTTACCTTCATGTCCGTGGCACCGGATCACCCGCTCCTTGACCAGATCATCACCTCGTCTGGCAAGCGTGAGGAGCTGCGCCTCTTTGCCCTGAAGATGCGTCAGGAGGCTGCTACCCGAGCAGCCAGTCAGGATTTTGAAAAAGAGGGCATCTTCACAGGCGCCTACTGCATCAACCCACTAACTGGCCGGGCGGTGCCCATCTATGCTGCCAACTTTGTAGTGGCCGAGTATGGCACCGGCGCCCTGATGGCTGTGCCTGCCCACGACGAACGAGACTACCAGTTTGCCCGCAAATACAAGCTGGATATAATACCTGTCATCAATCCACCGGAGCTTGCTGCTCAGGGGCAAACCCTTGATGCCACCAACATGACCGCTGCCTGGACCGAACCAGGCGTACTGTTTAACAGCGGCAAATTTGATGGCATGAACAGCGAAGAGGCTAAAAAGGCCATCACTGATCACCTCATCAAGGAGGACATTGGCTCAAGGACGGTCAACTGGAGGCTGCGAGACTGGGGCATCTCACGGCAGCGATACTGGGGAACTCCCATTCCAGTGGTCTACTGTGAGAAGTGCGGCACCGTACCTGTTCCATACGAAGACCTGCCCGTTCAGTTGCCCCAGGACGTGGTCATTACGGGCGAAGGTGGCTCTCCCCTTGCCAGGCACCAGTCGTTTGTCAACACCACCTGCCCCAGGTGCGGTGGAGCGGCCAGGCGAGAGACAGACACCATGGACACCTTTGTGGATTCCTCATGGTACTTTCTCCGATATACCTCTGCCAGGAACGATCAGACCCCTATCGACATCACCAAGGCCAACAAGTGGTTGCCTGTTGATCAATATATCGGCGGTATAGAGCATGCGGTGATGCACCTGCTGTATGCCCGGTTCTTCCACAAGGCGCTGCGGGATCTTGGCCTTGCCCCCGGAGCGGAACCCTTTGCTAACTTGCTCACCCAGGGCATGGTGTGCATGGAGAGCTATCGCTGTCCAGAGCACGGATATCTCTATCCAGATGAGGTCTCTGAGGGGCTCTGTCTCAAGTGCGGCAACAAGGTGGATGTGGGCCGTGTTGAGAAGATGTCTAAATCTAAAAAGAACGTGATTGACCCTGAAGCGATCATCAAGCTCTACGGGGCTGACACGGCACGGGTCTTCACCCTCTTCGCAGCCCCCCCTGAGAAGGGCCTTGAGTGGTCAGACCAGGGGGTGGATGGTATTTTCCGTTTTCTGTCAAGGATCTGGCGACTGGTCGCCAAATACCAGGAGGCGGTGGACGGAATTCCCGCATTCACTGGTGGCGCAGGGGCTGCTGCCGATGGTAATAGCGCAGCAGATGGCTCAGATGCAAACCAGCAGTCCGAGCTGACCGATGCCATGATCCAGATCAGGCGGGTAGTCCACAAGACTATCCGCAAAGTCACCGAAGACATCGAAGACAGATTCCACCTGAATACGGCCATTGCCGCCCTGATGGAGCTGATCAATGCGCTCACATCCCAGACCATGAACGGGCTGGAAGAGACGCCCACCGGTAAGGCTGTCATCCGTGAGAGCCTGGAATCTATGGTTCGACTCCTTGCCCCATTCGCTCCCCACCTTTCTGAGGAGCTCTGGAGCCAGTTGGGCAATAGTGGAAACATCATCCAGGCGGGATGGCCTGCATGGGATGCAGAGGCAAGCAAGGACGCCACGGTAGAGATTCCCGTTCAGGTTAACGGCAAGATTCGCTCTCGAATAGATGCACCGGCTGATTCATCCAGGGAGGAGCTTGAGGCACTGGTCATGGCTGATGCCAGAGTTCAGAAAAACCTGAACGGGTTGAAGGTAATTAAGGTTGTGGTTGTTCCGGGCAGGCTGGTGAGTGTGGTGGCAAAATGAACTCTTCATCTGGAAGCTCAAAGGGTGCAGGCTGGGGCCATAGGGGTGGTGCTGGCGGTGGTGCCAGCAGCAGTAGCAACCGGTCCGGGGGCTTTCAGAGGAGCCGTAGTGCTGGGTTTGGAGGGGGCATTGGGGGCAGCTCAACCGCTGCTGAACTGGCAGAACTTCACCGACAGGAGCCAGGGCCACTCTACTTCTTCCATGGTGAGGAGCAATTTCTTGTAAGCAGAGCCATCGACATCCTCAAAGACAAAGTCCTTGGCTCTACCAACCGGCAGTTAAACCTGGATGAGTGGCAGGGCCGTGAGTTCAACGGTGAAAAGGCGCTTACCATTGCCAGCACCTACCCCATGTTCAGTAAGATGCGCTTGCTCCTCATCAGAGATGTGGATATTGCCCCCCAGTCCGAGCTGCAAAAACTGATCCCCTACCTGGATGACCCAGCCCCCACCTGCTGTCTGATTGCGGTTTCGTCCAAATCTGAACGGCGAGGCAAGGCGACCAAGAGCAGCTCGTCCGGAAAAAGCAAAGGGGCTGAAGGAGCCCCAGCCCCCCGGAAGCGAGCCGAGACCTCTTTTGTCTCTGCCATGATGTCAAGGGCAAAGGTTATCGAGTTCCAAACGCTCTGGCAGAACCAGGTCTCATCATGGATCTCCGATTGGGCTGCTCAAAAAGGGCTGAGAATCGATGATATGGCCTGTGACCAGTTGGCAGAGATTGCGGGCAACAATCTGGCAGTACTGGACGATTCTCTGGACCGCCTCAGTCTGTATGCAGGACCTGGAGCCCAATCAATCACCTCTGAACATGTGAGAGAGTGTATTGCCGACTCCAGAGCCCACACCATGCTCGACCTGGGCGAAGCCCTGGGCAACAGGAACAGGGAAGAGGCTCTCAAGATACTCTACAAACTGAGGACCACAGGAGAAGCTCCATTGGCACTGCTCGGCTCTCTTGCCAAGAAATTGCGGGACTTCTGGCTGATAAGAGAGGCACAGTCCTCAGGGGCCAGCATGGAAGAGATAAAGCGTGTGGTGGGTACACGCAGCGACTGGTACTGCAACAAATTAGTTGGTCACGCCAGACACTTCAGCTCTGAAGACTTTATCTCAGGCACCATCGCCGTTCACAAGGCCGATGTTCAACTCAAATCATCCAGATTACCGGGAAAACTCAACGAATGGGTCGTCCTTGAAGAGGTAGTCCAGCAGCTCTGCCCCAAGTAGGGGCACTGCGCAAGGTATGTGTGTTCTGTTAAGCTTAAATTCCATAACGTCTCGTAGGTGGCGGATCGAGGTGGTATTGCTTCGGTCAACGGTCTCGCA
>CAYZFJ010000205.1:0-4267 GCA_964477705.1 uncultured Myxococcia bacterium
CAGACCTTACTCCAGACGCCACCGATGCCACCGACACCACCAACGCAACCGATGCTCCCGCAATAAAACCAGAACCGCCCGAAGTCCAGTGGCTCAGGCTACTGGTGGAACGCACCAAAGGCACCATCGATGCCCAATCAGATCAGGAACTTCAAACCATCCTCTCGGGAATTGAAGATTGGCGCAATTTCATTAGCAGCCTGGAGCAGGCAGTCCCCAAGTTCTGGAAAACAGAGGACCACTTAATCCAGTCAGCCATCAGCATTGCCAGGTTAGAACGGGAACATCTGGGTGATTTTTTGGCGGCAGAAAAGCGGATCAAGCTGATCATGGACGCCACGGGCGATCACGTCAGGCTCCTGGAAGAGTTGGTATCATTGTACGGGCAGCGAGAGAACTGGACCGACCTGGTAGCCACCATGATCAGGCTTGCAGGCGCACTGCTCGAACAGGAGAAGTCTGAACCGGCCCCCAATACCGCCTCCACTGAGATAGCTGACACCAATGTTACAGTTCCAGTTGCTCCTGACCAAGTTACTGACAGACCATCACAGTCCGAGTCTAAACCTGAGTCAGTATCGAAGACTGAATCACAAACCAGCACTGCTACCGTAACAACAGCGTCTACATCCACACACGCAGACGCACAGCACCAGGCCAAGATATACGATCTGTACTATCAGGCCGCCCACATTCTGCACAATAAGATGGGGCATGACCTGGAGGCCTTGCAATATCTGAACAAGTACCTGAGTCTTACCACTGACGATCTGGCTGCATGGGAATTATCCGCTTCCATCTACCAGTCCCTAGGCAACCCAGACCAGGCAGCACTCAGCCTCCAGAAGGCGGCAGAGCTGTGCCAGTCCCATACCGCCAGAGTTGAAAAGCTGGAAAAGCTGGCCCTCATCCTTGACTCTCACGGCCGCAACTCACAGGCAGCTCCCACCTGGGAAGAAGTACTCCAACTGGCCCCGGATAATGAACAAGCCCTTGAAGCCCTGGGTGAATTCTATCAACGTGGGCGCCAGAAAGAGAGAGAGCTGAAGATAGTGGAACAGCACCTCACTCTGCTCATGAAAGCAGGTATCACAGGCCGGCCTCTGATGCGTGAGAAGCTTTCAGGGTTGCTGCTCAGGAGAGCGCTCCTCACCCAGTCGATCAGGGGAGATATGGCCGCTGCCACCCGTGATCTAGAAAGGTCGGTCAAAATCTGGTCACAAAATGTAGAAGCCATTGAGCGGCTGGGTGATGCCTACCGAAGCAGTGGCAACAACCTGGGATTGGCCAGGACCCTCATTATGCTGGCCAGGCTCATGCTACCTGGACCGGAGCGTACTGCTCTCCTCCGGGAAATCAAGGCCCTGACCACCAACACTCAGCAATAGGGCAAGCCGACCGCAGACAGACAACAATTCCCAGAGCTACCCCAACAAGGCTGTTGCCACAAACCAGCATTGGAACTGACACCGTTAATCTAACTGACCAGCAATGCAGCAGACCAGCCCAGATTGCCTCTCAGCAGATCGTTCCACCATCAACCTGTCATTGTCTTAATATGAATTGAATTTTTTTAATTAAACCCTAAAGTAAATCCCTTAAAGAATAATCGACCGTTCATCTGGGAGGTACCCATATTGTCTGCAACCGATACAGATCCAAACAAAGCTGTCCAAGATAGCAGCAAAGCCGGGATCAAGATCCCCAAACACATGGCTCGGACCCGCAACATCGGCATTACTGCCCACATCGATGCGGGTAAAACCACTTTAACAGAACGGATCCTCTTTTTCAGCGGCAAGAACCACAAGATCGGCGAGGTCCACGATGGACAAGCCACCATGGACTTTATGCCCGAAGAACAGGAACGGGGTATCACCATCAGCTCCGCTGTAACCTCCGTGCCCTGGCGGGATTACCAGATTAACATCATCGATACCCCGGGACATGTGGATTTCACCATCGAGGTGGAGCGCTCAATGCGTGTTCTCGACGGTGCGGTTGCCGTCTTCTGCGGGGTGGGTAAGGTGCAGCCCCAATCGGAGACCGTATGGAGGCAGGCCGACAAGTACCGGGTTCCTAGGATTACCTTTGTCAACAAGCTTGACCGGATTGGTGCCAGCATGGATGGGGTTGTGGAAGATATGCGTGCCAGATTAGGCTGCATCCCGGCACCCATCCAAATGCAGATGGGCCTTGAAGACAAGTTTAGAGGTGTGGTCGACCTGGTCTTCATGAAGGCGATCTTCTGGAATGACGACGCCAGCCTTGGCCGTGAAAGTACCACCACGGACATCCCTGCAGAATGGGTTGACCAGGCTGCCGCCAGACGTGAGAACCTTATTGAGACCGTAGCCGACCATGACGACCAGTTGGCTGACCTGTACCTGGAAGGCGAGACAATTACTCCTCAAATACTGCAGGCAGCACTGAGAAGGGCAACCCTGTCGTTACGGGTGGTTCCCGTGCTCTGTGGATCAGCCCTGCGAAACAGAGGGGTCCAGCCGGTTCTTGATGCAGTGGTGAACTATCTGCCCTGCCCAGCTGAGGTTCCACCCATTCAGGGGCATAATCCCAAGACCGGAGAGACGGTTATTCGCCCCCACGAAGTGGCCGCCCCCCTTGCAGCCCTGGCATTCAAGGTAGCCTTCGACGAGGGCCGACGCCTCACCTATTTAAGAGTGTATTCAGGACAACTGGCCGCAGGAGACGAGGTTTACAATCCACGTACAGGCAAGCAAGAGCGGGTTGCCAGGCTATTTCAGATGAGCGCCAACAAGAAAGAACGCCTGGACAAGGTGCTGGCAGGCCAGATTGTGGCAGCCGCCGGCCTGAAACTTGCTGCAACTGGAGACACCCTCTGCCCGTCCAATGCCCAGGTGATTTTGGAGAGAATCGGTGACTATGAACCGGTCATCTCCCTGGCCATAGAGCCTGAAAGCCAACGGGATAAGGACAAACTGATTGATGCCCTGAGCAAGCTGAGTGACGAAGACCCGACCTTCAAATTCAACGAAGACGAGGAGACTGGGCAGACCTTAATCAGGGGGATGGGCGAGCTTCACCTGGACGTATTGGTAGAGCGCATTGGCCGAGAGTACGGCCTTAATGTGAATGTGGGCAAACCACAAGTGGTCTTCAGAGAGACTATCACCACCAATGTGGACAGAGCCGAAGCGGTTTTTGAACGTACTCTGGAAGATGACGCCATCTATGGCCGGGTTGTTCTGGATGTGGCACCTCTGGTGCGGGGCGAAGGTCTCAAGTTCAACACAGCTCTACCCGCAGGCGTGATTACATCCCCGGCAGTGCTCAAGGAGATTGAAGAAGGCATAAGGGAGGCCGCCACCAGCGGCGTGCTCCAGGGATACGAGGTTCAAGATCTGCAGGTGACCCTGCGTGAAGCCCCATGGAAGGAGGGAGCATCAAAGCCTTTTGCCTACAAGGTCGCCGCTGGCATGGCATTCAGAGATGCCCTGTCCAGGGCGAATCCGGCCTTGCTCGAGCCGATAATGATGGTTGAGGTGGTTGTTCCAGATGAATTTATGGGAGAGATCATCGGTGACCTGAACGCCAGACAGGGAAGGATCGACGACATCAGCGATTCCAGAGGAGCCCGCTCCATCCATGCTGCAATTGCCCTGCGCAACATGTTTGGCTACTCAACCAACCTGCGGAGCATGACCCAGGGACGGGGGATTTATTCCATGAAGTTCTTCGGGCATGATATCGCCGGGGTCCAGGCTGCCCCGTGAGTCACAGAGAGACACAGGCCAGCCATGATATACAGAGAGAGCCCGCCCCCCTATCCCCACTATCGATTAAACCCATTGGCAGCCAGAGAGAACACCTCATAGTTCTTCTCTCTGGCAGCGTTCATAATCAAAAACCAGTCAACAATAGCCCATATCCCTAAGCCGCCAAAGGTGAGCAACTTCAGGATGCCCAACCCCACGTGGTTGAGGAGAAACCGATCTATCCCAAAAGCTCCAACTATTAAGGAGATAATCAGCACGACCACTGGATCATGGTAACCCAAGAGTTGAAGTTCCATGAACCGTTCGTCATCCACATTGACCAGATGATCCCTGACCAATGAAAGTTTCTGTTGTGGGAAGACATCTTTCATACACGAAAGAAAAATATCGATCTTATTGTTATTCATGGTGTTTCTCTTGTTCATACTGCAACTTGAGGGCACGGCATGCCGTAGTGTGTTCTGTTAAGCTTAAATTCCATATCACCAAGCCCTTAAGCGCCCTATTAC
>CAYZFJ010000206.1:0-4165 GCA_964477705.1 uncultured Myxococcia bacterium
GCCCTCAATTGCCCTCCGCAACAACCACCTCTCCCGCCATCACTTCCCTAACTTCTTGTCTTCGTGTGAGACCAAACGTTTGTACCAGATCATGCCGCAGGAACAAGAGAATCACACCGTGGGCGGTTCAGTGCTTGTATGGTACCGGCTGAGTAGCAGTTCTAACAGACTGGTCCCAGGTGCAGATAATCTTCAGTTTCAACCTGGATGGTGGTGTGCAAGATATGAAATCTGTTATCAAGCATTACCTTTAAATTATTGAGCAGGATATCGGTTGAGCCCTCATAATCACGTTTGACTACCACATGGGCTGCGAGAGCAAAAATATCTGAGGTTATGGACCATATATGCAGGTCATGTACATTAAGTATTCCTTCCACACCCTCCATGTTCAACAGCACCTCTCCCAAGTCAATATGTGAAGGAACCGACTCCAGGAGGATATCACCAGCTTCCCTGATAAGGCGTATGGCTGAGAAGATGATTATTATCCCAATCACCATGGTGATGATCGGATCAATAATGTAGATCCCGGTGGTCCACATGATGGCTCCGCCGGTGATTACCCCAAGAGAACTGAGCGCATCTCCCAGAACATGGAGAAAGGCTCCTCGCACATTGAGGTTCTCCCTGCTCGGATTAAGTAGCCACAAGGCGACCAGGTTGGCTCCCAGGCCGATGGAAGCCACCAGAAGCATGGGCAGTGTTTTTACCGGCTGGGGGTCCCCAATCCTGTCGATTGCCTCAGTAAAAAGGAAAACAGCGAGCCCGAGCAAGAAGAGGCCGTTGATGAGTGCTGCCAGGATCTCCAGTCGGGAGTAGCCGAAAGATCGTCGCTGGTCTGCCGGGCGGGTGGCGAGTTGAAGTGCGACGACCGCCATCAGTACAGCGCTGGTATCGACCAGCATGTGGCCTGCGTCAGCCAGAAGTGCCAGGGAATTGGTAAACAAGCCTCCGACTATCTCTGCCACCAGGATGGTCAAGGTGATGAACAGGGTGAGGATGAGGCTCCGGCGGGCTGTGCTCCGGTGGTGACCGCGAATTGCCGAATGGTGGTGTTTATGACCATCATCGTACTTGTGCTCGTTGCCGATTTCGAACTTGCCTCCATCTCCACTACCGCTTCCAGGAACCTTCCCCTGCTGCCGTCTCAGCATTTGCCCACGCACCGACTGTTGCTCAAGGCTGCTGTTGCTGCTGTTGCTACTGTTGGCAGCTCCCTCGTCAGCACCAGCGGGCAGTGCCTTGTTCCTCGCACAACGGATCAATTCTGGATCTGCTGATTTTCTGCTCACAACTGCTAAGTCCGCTTAGTTTTCCGCAATCAGTTAAAAGAGTATCTATTCCCCATACTCACCGCCCAGCCGCCATTTTTAATGGCACCACGGTACCACACGGTCCCCCAACCTGACCTTCAGGTCAATGCAAGCCCTGCCGCTTACCAGATTGGTTGTACCATTATTGGTCCTTATCCAGCTCAAAAATTCTCTCAGCTTTGACTCTAGTCTGTTCTTCGTAAAGGGTGATGAGCATGTCCAGGGATGAACCGAGGGAGACCAGCCTCTCCTCCTCAAGGCTGTCTCGGCGCCACTGCTCCGACACATCAGGCACTGGCATGAGGTGGTCAGGGCGTCTGGTGAAGTTGAATCTCTCAATTCCGGCCTGGAACAGTTCCTGGGCCATGGTCCTCTCGCCCATGGAGCGGGCGTGTCTTCCCACATCCAGGTAGAACCGGCCTTCCAGATAGAATAGGTGCATCTGATCCATGAATCGGTCGAGAGGCTCCCCAAGGGGAACGATTTTTTCAAGTGGTTCCTGAGCGTTACCGGTCACATAAGTCACCAGTACACTCTGATCTGTGGCGCTGGTAGTGCCCGGCAGCTCGTGAGCCAGCCTGTTGGTGTGCTGCATGTCTGCGTCACCGATGTTTAAGGTGTAGTCCCGGCTCATCTGGTGAGCTTCAAAGCTGGCCTTGACTAAACCCTGACCATTCATGCTGGCCTTGAGACGGGGCGCCCCCAATCGGGCTGAGCGCTGCAGTTTAAGGATTACACCTATATCGCCTGTGAGTCTTGCTTCTGCATCCATCATGGAGTTCCTTTTGGTGTTAGTATTGGTATATACCATTGCCATTTCATTAATATTGAGCCGAGCCGCTCCCCGTCACCCATTTCTGCCATCTGCATCTGCTACCTATTTTTTGCTTCCCACGGCCAGCCAGAGCCTGGTTGCCAACTGCTCCATCACATCTGCCAGAGTCGGATCCCGGCCAATGATTTTTCCACTTCGGGAGAGCAAATCAAATAGCTCCTCCTGGGCCTGCTGGTAGGGGATGGACAGCTCCAGTCTCTCTGCCAGCAGTATAAATTCAGCCAGATTGCGAGTGCGCTCCACAGTGGTGTTTTCAAGGAGTTGTTCAGTTAATTCGCCCAGCATTCTGGAAAACATGCTCTCTACCCGGGCCTTGTCCAGCTTGAGCCCCTGCTCGGTAGCGTTGCGCACAATCTGGAAGGCCTTCCGGTAGGCACCCATGTTGCGGCTCCCCTGTTGAGCAAGCACCTCAGCTTCTAATCTGGCCCCCAGGGTAAACTGAGCCACGGCCCTGTACTCGGCGGGCGGGACCATACCTGCTTCTTGCAGGGCTTCCATCTGCTCCCGGGTATCCTCATAGACAAAAGCAAATACGTTATGAATCCTGTCCATGGCAGGCTTGAACAGAACTTGCAGCACCTGGCCTTTCTCTTCCGGACTCAGTGCGTCCAAGGTGTAGAATGAAGGCCCTACAGTCTGGTCGATGGCCCGCAGGATATCGCTGGCATAGGCGTGGGGGAGCATGGAGAGCAGTGTGTGCAGAATGGTCGTGTAATGAGCGTCGTTCCGCACATCACCTACTGCGGTGTGTATGTGCTGCTCGCCCAGATGGAGCACTGCTGTAGCCAGATCAAACTTTTCTCCCGTGAACTGGTGGTGAAGCAAAAATCGGCCTATCTGCAGGGAAAGGAGACCGGCATCGCTCCGTTCCCATGATAGCCTGGTGACCCGGAAGTGCCCCTCCTGTGAGGTGAGGGGCTCCACGTCGACAAACTGTGCCATGGCATGCTGGGCAGCCAGACGGCGGGGCGTGGTTCTCAGCTCACACACATGCTTGCGGAACACGTCAGCCCCATTGCCCTCCGAAGGAATATTGCTCCTGGCTTCACCCAGGATCTGGAGAAAATGCTCTTCAGGAGAGGCTCCGCCTAACTCCACGATCAGGTCCATGATCTTTCCTGCATAGCGCAGGACCTGCTGGGCTTCTCGACCGGCAATATCCGCAAAGAACCAGCCGCATGAGGTAAACATGTGCTGGGTCATACGCTGAAGATCAAGGTATTTGAGGGCCCTCGTCTCCTGCTCTGGGTCAAGATAAGTGGAGGCGTGTCTGGCCATGAACTTCTGGAGCACCTCTTGGGTATTCCCATCAATGAACAGGTCCACCGATTCGTCCCGGGCCGCCCATACATCCTTGAATATGGAGGATGCCGCATCCTCATAGAGGGCGTCTGCCTGACCTTGCAAAAACAGCAGAGCCTCGCGCAGAGGGGTGCGCCACCGCTGATTCCATTCTGGTGGGCCACCTGTACTGCATCCGCAATCCCTGTACCAGCGCCCCACACCGTGGGCGCATGACCAGGCGGTGCCTTCGCCATTGGGCCCTGGTTTAAGTATGGCTTCCCAAGAAGGAGCAAACCGGTCCAGGTATTCTTCATAGGAAGTAACGTAATAGCCCCGGGCCGGAGCTTCGGTAGTGAGGGCATAGGCAAGGGTTCTGTCTCCAAAAGACTTGTGGTGCCCAAAGGTCTCCCCATCTACGGCAATATTCACCACCGGTGGACCGGACCCCGCACGCCAACTTCGTGACAACACGCCATCGAAGGCATTGACCATGTCTTTGCTGGAGTTGAGCGTGTTGCCGAAACCGATGCCCTGGGAGACGTTGCCGTCATAGAAGAATATGTCCAGGAACCGGCCCGAGCCATCCTGACTGTAAACCCGGTAAGGCATGGTAGGGTCCATAGAGCCGTCCTCCACATTCCGCCATTCACCACTCCCTATGGGCTTGTCCCGTTACACTTGCCATGTGGTGAGAATAGTGAACCGAAACCCTTCTTCGCAGAGGACAGTT
>CAYZFJ010000207.1:0-4156 GCA_964477705.1 uncultured Myxococcia bacterium
CCTGCGTCGTTGGGGACCACCAGCCACAGGTTTGCACCACGCTGTTCTTCCCGAAAGCCGAGATGCTCAAGGAGCGCAGGCGACGGGTCTGTTGGCAGGTAAAGAGTCGCAATCCGGAACGCTGCGAAGCGGGTCAGGGCCCACGCACCAGCGAGTCCAGTCGCCGCATGCTCAATTCTCTGATCCGAAAGTGTATGCCCAACGAACCTGAGGAGAGCGTCTCCTGAACGCGCTGGAACATGGCCTTGGTAGATGGTATGCTTCGAGAACCGGTAGACCTCACGCCATGCGTCGAGTAGCAGTGCGGGGTCCTTAGGACGGACAGCGCCACCATCCTCACGGATCAGATAACCATCCTGTTCAAGTCGTCCCACAATACGGCTTACGAAACCCTCTGTCATATTGGTGGCCAAGGCAATCTGCCTTTGGGTAAACGACTGGAACGGGTGAATCAACAACCACCGCACAACCCTTGCGCTCTTTGGTGCAAAGGTGTTCTGAGGTCTCCCGACAGAGCGGAAACGGTTAGGTCTACCATCAATAATGACGCGGATGCCCGGGGCGATGATGTGAGCGTTGCCACTTAGGTCCAGCCAGCCAACACCTGCATCTTTGCACAACTGTCGTCCGACTTCACCCATGAACGGCACAGCCAAGAGTGGAACGACTGGCCCGTGGACCCGCTTGGCCATCTCTAGCACCTTCTTGAGAGCAGTGGCGATAGGGGCTGCTCCAGTGGACTTGTTTACCTCTACGACAAAGGTCTGCCCAGCTACCATTACCACAAGGTCAGCGCCCGAGCGATCGTCCCCGCACACTTCGAACTCAGCCGGTTCAACGCCAAGCAGCTCAGTGAGCATCTCAGGCACCTGGGCTAACATACGGTCATGTTCGGTTTGAGTTTTCATGCTTCACTAAATAGATGTTGTTTACTCTTTCGTCAAGTTAATTAATTTAGTAAAGTCCCGGAATGATAAAATCCTCGATGTTGATAATCATCTGTGCTGTTTATCAGTACAATCTGGAGGAATCGTGACGGATATCCGTCAAACTGCATGAACCGGCGCTTCTGAAGGTAACCATCTCAGTCCACCCTCCTCATTCGATCACCCATGAGGCTCAATCACTGCCCTTCTCCCCCAAATCTGCTTTCAAGGAGACAGCTCTCCGCCATCATCAGCTCTCTATCCATAAGCCTGCGCCATGGACCATCCACTTCTCTCTGAACCACGTCCGCAGTGACCCGGCCATCAGACGACTTCCAGTTGCCTTGGCCTCACGCCCACTCCCCTACCTTTGCAATCCGCACAAGTCATTTTTTCGGTTCCAGGCCATCCGCAGTATCCGCACATCCTTCATGGCGGTTGCCAGTTCATCAGGGACATCACCGCCCTTGCCAAAGTACATCTCGTCCGGGGTCTGACCGTTGAAAGCGGAATGGGGAATCTCGGTGTTGTGTGAATTGACGTAGAATGTGAACAGGCGCCCAACAGCCGCTACAGTGTCCATGCTATTCAGGAAAAGCCACCCTTCAAGAATAATTTCGCCTTATTCCATCACACGCACATGCGCATACACAGACAGGCAGACTGACTGACGCAACGCCCAAATGTATACCTGCAGGATGTAGTGGTTAGGGACGGGATGCCCCATCAAAAACAATAACTTTCGGGTTGAGGAGCAATTCCGGATTGGCCCCCCGCTTCGTGCCGAGTACCACATAATTCCTCTGCATGACTTTGAGGGTCTGGCCTGGTGGGATTGTTTCCTCGGTGATGACATGGCACCCAGATAGCCCTGTGCAATCTCTGGCCAAGTACTGGACATAAAGCTTGTCAGTATTATCAACTGTTGCTGCGAACCCGGATGCACTCCCTCGAAGCTCCTCGTCCGAGATATTAACCACACCCTTGAGCACCTCGAACCAGTTAGCCGAAAGGCTGACATAGGTGGCATTGTCCGTAGCTGTACCAAGAGTCCCCACCACGGCAATGACATTGCCGGAATCAAGGCTGAGCGAGGGACTGATCTGGTAGTCGGTGTCCTGTGTGTCACCGAGACAGTTCATGGGACGCTGGAGACAATGATGTCCGGTAAGATCAACCCAAAGCTGCAGACTTTGCAATTCCTGATTGGGAGCATCGGTCTGTCCCCATTGCTCCTTCACCGCCTGAGCCAGCCCGGACAGGTCATCTTCAAGCTCCAATTCCGAGTTGCCGTTCTTCGCTTCATAGACAGGGGTAGGATATGGCTCGACGGCACGGACGGTATCTGTATCCCTAACCCTGAACACAATCAGGGGGAGTCCCTGACGCCACTGTTCTCCAGCTTCCAAATCATCCGGTTGGGCGTAGCGGATGAGGGTCATCATATCATCATCTCCAGACTCCAGCCCAACCCTGACCACATCATCCGACACCGGTTCGGAGAAGATCTGGTCGCCATCCGGAACACCCGCACGCAGGAGGGCATTGGTCATCTCCCGCTCCATCACAGCATCTGGCGTTACCACGAAGAACCGCTGCTGTTCAAAGGCAGCCCCAGATTTCTGTTCAATTACCACGTTGTTGTTGCTGTTGCCGATGCTGGAAAACACAAGAACCCTCTCAGGATTGGGGGCATCATCAAAAAGGATTCCCCGCAACATGGGATCTTCCACACTTTGGTAGACCTCATCCTCGGTGTTAATCGTACCTTGTCGGGAGAACGCATAGGTCTGGAGACCAAAATAGCCGCCCGGTGGAGGCAGCAGCCCAAGAATGACGATGGCCTCCCGCTCGCTGAGCCGATAAGTTGCCCATGTCCCGTTCTTCAGGGGACCGAAGATATCCTTCATCTTCTCATCCCTGAATTCATCCTGCCATAGGGGAACCGAGACCAGGATGTATGGCGCGGCAGGATTATTGCCCATGCAGTTACCCAGGGATTCTATGGCGTACGTGCAGTCCTCAATTGTAAAGAGATTCACGGCACCCTGCTCTACCTGATATCCTCTGGATTCCAAATCAGCACGCAAACTGTCGGCTTTCTGCTGCAGCGATTCAGGAATGCTGTTTGAAGTTGCCATCTCCTTGCTTGTTGGTTTGTCCGATCGGCATCCCGCACTCCCTATCACCAATAGGCTTGTCAGCATCAGTTCCAACAAAATCCATAACCTCACCGTGTCGAGTTTCATCACCTTCTACTCCTGACTGCCCTCTTGGGGGCTTGAGAATGTCCACAAAGGAGCATGGGTGGGAGGGTAGGCAATGGGTATACCCCCCTCCGCCATGGGAAACCGAATAGGCAACTGTGCAATGCATTCGCACTGGCCTCTGGAATTTGCAGTATTCAGATGACTTGTCAGTGGTAGTCTGCTCAGAGATTTGTTACTGGGACAACCACTTGATCTGGAATGGCATCACAAACCTGAGAGAGTCAAGATGTGGATGGTGCGGGATACTGCAGAGAAGGATGATAATTTTTAAGCAATTCAAATGGGAAGGGAGGAGCCTGTGATGTTCAGGAGAAGGACTCAGCATGCTATGCCTGTGCTTTATCCGTAAGATTCGCTAGGCCGTAAGAGAGGACGCCGATACCGAGGTGAAAGTGGGACAAAGCCCCGCTGATGCCTAGCACACCCCCGCATATCCGGGCGAAGGTGTACTTGTGATACCTCGAGCCCTGCTATTTGTCAGCAGAAGTTGGAAAAAATGTGACGGATATCCGTCAAACAGAGCTACCTGACGACAATTACACTTGAGCACTTGGGTTATGGCTAAGCACCTTCATGATAGGTCGAAGGGCTTCGTGGGCGAGCCAATGACAAGAAGTAGTATCTGATGCGGGTTGCTGCAGCAAGCCTTGGACCGGCCATGATCTTCAGCACTACGGAAAAAGACCAAGGTATGTCAAACCAAAGCAGACAACCGCTCACATGACTGGACTTGGGGTATAGTCCAAAGTTAGTAGCCCCCCAGCCTGTTGAGCAAAAGACCCTCTATCAAAGTACACCTGAACCTGGATTGTTACTGTATCATGCTCAGGTTGGCCCATTCCCGGCAATGACACCAGGCGGTAACACTGCTGTGGTGGGCGAAGTGTATGAAGTCGATGCGAAGACACTGGCCACCTTAGACCACTTGGAGGGCCACCCCCACCTCTACTGGCGAGAAGA
>CAYZFJ010000208.1:0-4106 GCA_964477705.1 uncultured Myxococcia bacterium
CTGGCATTGGCACCTTGGCAATTGCTGTCAGGTTGCCGAACGGTCATCGGGCCAGGACCCTAGCGTTCTCTTGATGCTTATTAGATTTGAAGTTGCCCTCTAGTGTGGTCAGAAACCAGAATCACCAGACAACGAATTTATATTCGTGCGATTGGAATTTGTTGTCAACATTTTATGGGAGTTGAGCCAACTCAAACCTCGAACCACACATTGACACATCTGCAAAAAATTGGGAGGGGGAAACTACACTGTGGTGGAAATATTCAAGTGCGGTGGGTGAAATGAACGATTTCTACACTTGCCGACTGTATGAAGGGTGAGTACAGGTTCGCATATGATGGAACTGTGGATGCAAGCAAGTTTATGGGGCCTGATTGCTGGCGCTGCCCTTCTGCTCGGTGCAGTGCTGGGGTTCATGTTCAACTTTTCCCAGCGGGCAATTGCCTGGGTGATGGCTTTCGGCTCAGGGGTGTTGCTCTCTGCTCTTGCCTTCAATCTTATAGATGTGGCATTCGCACGTGGTGGAATCCTTCCTGCCGCCGCCGGTTTCATTGGTGGTTCAATAGTCTACTCAATCGTGAATGTCTTGCTTGCCAGACGAGGGGCTCGGCATCGCAAACGATCCGGTGGGCAACAAGTCTCTGAAGGAGAGCACCCAGGCAGCGGCTTCGCTCTGGCTGTTGGCTCGCTGCTTGACGATATTCCTGAGGCCATTGCCATCGGTTTGAGTCTGATTGAGGGTGGTTCTGTGAGCCTGGTAACCGTTATCGCTGTATTCATTTCAAATGTGCCTGAAGGTATGTCCAGCTCGGCTGGCATGAAGAAGGCAGGCCGTTCAACTCGGTTTGTGTTTAGCCTCTGGGGTGGCGCTGCGCTTCTGTGCGGACTGGCAGCGCTGCTCGGTTATGCTGTCTTCAGTAACATGCCTGTTGAAGTTATCGCCTTCGCCATTGCGGTAGCAGCGGGGGGCATCCTCGCCATGCTGGCCGACACCATGATGCCCGAAGCGTATGAAGGTGCACACAATTTTGCCGGTCTTATTACCGTAGTAGGCTTCCTGATCGCATTCCTGCTCACGAAGATTTTCCAGGTATAAATCCTTTGTACGGGCACGGCATACCAGAGAAGTTGCAAGGTACAAGGTGCAAAGGCTGTCCAGAATCAGCCCCGTGCTGTATTCCCGTATCCACCACGTCCCCAGGACAAACCTCATCACCAACATACTAAGGATCACACGGATTAGACGCCACAAATTCCGGCACATCAGTGCACGACGCCAGCAGCACGCCTACAAGCAGACACACGCAGAATGGAGAGCAAATAGAATTGCGCATGGGAAATCCCCCCAGAAAGTAGTTTGAGTTGCTCAATCATACAATGGTGAGTGAAGAATTCAAGGTATAGGAGTGATACAAGTGGGCATTGATAGACCAAAGGCCTGTGTTTGTTATCCAGAGGTAGGAGGCTATTTTGTTTGTTGAGCCTGTGTCCATGGACAATCCGATTGGCAATCTCCGGGTCAGGTGTGGGAATTCCCTGGATCCCATGATGGACCCGGCCCCGGTTGTACCAGGCGATGTATTCAGCCAGAACCTGAGGCAGGTGGCTTTTATTGAAAATGATGTTCGTCACTTCCAGTTCGAGAAGCCCCATAGGCCTCCTGAACAGCCTCCTCCATGCGAGCAATCTCTGAATCACTTAAATTATGGAAGTAACTCTCGCGTTTTTGCTCAGAAACCCTCCCATTGTTCTGGAGACAAAAGCGGATGAAGAGATCAATCTGCCGGTCGGGCATATCCACAATCTCCTGGATTGCTGCTTTAGTCTTATCGTAATTGGCCAAGAATGCCAACTCGTTTGCGAGTTCAATTTCGATGGTTTGTTCGATGAAACGAAACAACGCTTCCGCCTGCGGGGTCATATCAATATAACGATACCATATGGCCGTATCATTGTGGACTGTCATCCGTCCCTCGTCGTCGAGCGAGTATTTGACTAGGGACAGAAGGGGATGCGAAAAAGTCTCCAGGGAAGCATCGTATTGTGAAGCATTCCTTAACATGGCTGCTGATATGGGAAACATGACACCTTTGGGCGTGAACCCTCGCTGAGCCAGAACGTTGTGGATCAGAAAACGATGGATGCGGCCATTGCCATCTTCAAATGGGTGCAGGAAGACAAACCCATAGGCGATGGCGGCAGCATGGACGACCGGCGAAACCTCGCCTGCTCCCATGCGTTTGTGGGCTGCAACAAAGCCATCCATAAGTGCGGCGAACCACCGGACAGAACCAGCGGTCGCCCAAGAGGTTGTCGTTAATACGCTGACGGCGGACCTGTCGAACCGGCTTGATCGTGTAGAACTCCTCTGGGTCAAACAGATCGACGTAGTTCCCTTGCGTCAGATCCTCCAGGGGAAGTGGCTTGTTTACCAGGAACTCATACAGGAACCAAAGGCGTCTGGCATACTTACCTGTTGGCTTGGAACGGAGATAGTTCAGGAATTCACCTTCATCGGCTGCTTGAAACACGCAGGCGAGAATGGCGAGGTTTGTGCCGTCATGCTTAAGTGCGAATTCAAGGTGATCGCCCAGCGAATCGCCCGGCCAGTACTGGGATGGGTAGATCTCTTCGATTCCATTTTTTGTGGCATGTTTGCTGCGCCAAGAAGAGCAGCCTACAAAGGATCTGTGCCAATTCGGCAGGACGACGAGACCATATTTCTCAATAAGCGCTTCATACCCAGCCGCTCTTAACTTCTGTTTACCAAGATCGTTATCTGGCACAGGAGCCTCCTCGAAACCTTTAGGAATCTAAAAAAAATATTATCAGGGTGATATAATCATTCAAAACATTTATACATGAACTAAAGCTGTTCCCACTAAAAATGATTATGTACTGTTCAAAATTATTACTCAGCAAAATTTTGACAGTAAAATGATTACCGTATGCAATATACAAGGCTGATTATCGCGAGTCATCGGAGCAGGCTGAAGTAGCCCAGAACTCTTTTGTTCTGAACAAAGGGTGAAAAGCTAGGCACAATCCACCACATTCCGGGATAATTCTTCTTTATTCCTTCCACCTTTGTGTCTTCGTGTGAGGTCCCCAAAGGGTCCTCGGATAAGCAAAGCTCACACTGGTCATTAGGTAAACTGCCCACACCAATCCTGCCGGCCCCCCCTGCCCCCCCGAGTCGTGCTCATGCCACTTATAACTTGCAACTTGCTGCTTGTACCTTCCTTTTACCTCTGCCAGGCGAGTCGAGCGACGGGGCCAAGATCATCCTCTGCTGCCAGGCTGTTGTGGGCGTGGCAGCGTAGGGTCAGATTGGCCACAGTATGGGGCCCTCCCATGCACCACGGGTTGATGTGATGAAGCTGCACCCTGTGGGAATTGCACTGTCGGCCTGTGGCAGGCTCAGTGAATGTGCACCGACCATTGTCCCGCTCATATACAGCCCGGCGGATCTGCTTGGGAATGTACCGAGAAGGCTTATCTTCAGGTGGTGCAGCATCTGTTGCCCCATTGGTCAAAGCCAGATTGAGCTGGGCTGGGGCTGAATCGGGCTGTGAGCCGCACTCAGGCTGGTTAGTATTAACCTCTACCGCTACCTGTCCCGGGTTACTCTGTTCGGACAGAGTTGGCTGCTCACATCGGGCTACTTCGACGACAGGTTCAGTAACGTCAACAGGGTAACCCAGTTCAGAATCAGCCATCTCCGTCGTCCTTGGGGCATGCTCGTCATCAGGAACAGCACTGCTCTCTTCTTCATTCTGTGCCGCCTTCCGGCTACGGCGACTCCCGAATCGCTCTGTCTCCAGTCTGTCACGCAACAGCTCCAGAGCCTCGGTAATGACCGATCCCATCTCAGCACCAGATTTGCGGTGGCACATGAGGGCCTTGACCTGCTCAAATTGTTTGGGCGGGTTGGGTGCACTGCTGACAAAGGGCACAGCATGCTGTGCCCCTACAGGTGTTGGGAGGGAGGTATGGGGTGGGTGGAAGGGGTGGCTCCAGAATTACGCGTTATGGCTAGTGTCCTGTTTGATTAATTCGCATCACTAAGTTGAGCATTCTTAACCTTTTCCACTTTGGCAATTATG
>CAYZFJ010000209.1:0-4066 GCA_964477705.1 uncultured Myxococcia bacterium
CAAAGAAACATCATAGGGAGAACATACAAGGGGCACGGCATGCCGTGCCCTTCGTCAGCGGTGCACCCAACTCGCCCACGGCAGCACTGGGCCAGTTGTATGAACGTTTCGAATCCAATGTTGTGGTTTTGTGACAGGTGATCAGGCCAAAAGTATCAGATAATGTGGTAGTTGCGTGGCATGGGTAGGGGACAGGGGCCGATGGATGAAACCTTTACTCAGATTCCCTTGAAGATACAGCGAACGCCCAGCTTGGCAGAAGTATCGCTATTGTTAATCACACCAGTGCTGAAGTTAACGTTCATCCAGTTGGGTGGAACTGAGTACGTTCTGGTTGACGACCAGAATGTATGGGTAGTCCCAACATTCCAGTTGTTAGGATTTCCGAACACATAACTACAGACAGCGCTGGTTTGGCATGGAGCACATTGGCATGGTGCGCAATCAACAGGAGATTCTTCAATGGTAAACTTGGTTGGTCCATCGCAGGTGAGCAGATTCGCCAACTCCTGGATGTTGGGCAGCCTCCATCCCGGACCCAAGTCTGCACAGGCAGAGGTTGCTGCTTCCAAGGTCATGGTGTTTGGGAAAGGAGGGTCCTGCCACCTGGTATCACCCAGGGTTATGCGGGAAATGGTCACAGAACTGCTTCCGCAGGTAATGACGAAATCCCCGCCAGGAGTCTCGCTCACAGAGCAACTGGGGCCTGGAGGTCCTGCAGGCCCAGCAGGGCCGGTTATTCCATCTGCCCCGTCATAGACAGTCACCGAATCCTCACCACAGCTAATGGTATATGAGCCATCCAGGTTATCGGTCGCTGTACATGATTCGCCCTGGGCGCCTGTTTCACCGTCACGGACTGTGACGCTGTCTTCGCCGCAGATGATCTGGCTGCTACCGTCCTCATTCTCTTCGATAACACAGGAGGCGGCTGCACCTGGTTCACCGTCTCTGATGGTGGCAGAGTCTTCGCCGCAAACTATCGTGTAGCTGCCAGTTTCATTATCTTCTGCGATAGAGCATGATTCCCCATTCTGGCCATCTTGCCCATTGCGGATCACCATCTCCTCTTCGCCGCACTTCAGAAGAAAAGATCCATCCTCCTCCCCAGGTAGGAGAGTGCATGATTCTCCATTAGTTCCGTCTTTACCAGGTTCTCCATCCCTCACGACTACACAACTGGTGGTAATCAGGCTGGTTAGAAGGAGCAGGAGCGGGGCAATTATTGGTAAGGTTTTCAAGAGTTGCATCTTTTGTTTCCTTCAAATGAACAGTTCCCACAGCCAGGGCAGTTAGGTGTGCTGCCAGTATGACTGTCCGGTGAGGGTCAATATATCTTGCAATAAGCTGACAATACAAATTATCCCCGGATGTGTCCAGCGCTTAGTTAGACCGCTGCGGTCTCCAAAGGGGGAGTTAAATTCCATGCTTGCCCTGCCATTCATTATTGAATACAACTGATGAGAACAACTTGCGCAGATGATTAAACTTTACTGTAAAATACTTTGCCAAGTTGTTCATCATTGTATCTCAACAACCTGAATCTCAGCAGGAGTCAACATGCTTAGAATACTGAACGGAATATGCAGATTGGGGCAGGTGTGCACTGATACTGGCGATGCGGCTGTTAAAGCTCTTGTGCGTGTGTTCCAACAGGCTCTCGTTCGGGGGGGGGTACTGCCGGTTCTCGCTCTAGGGCTTTGTGGGGCAATCGGCACCTCCTGTTACATTGAAGGGCGAACCACCGATGAGCTAGATTCGGGGACTTTCAACATAGACGATGAAAACGACGACGGGGATGCCTCCCTCCAGGCCAGTGGGTATCCCGAGAGCGTTACCTCTAATTGCCAGCTCTTCTCGCTGAGGGTGTCTCTGACTAATGACACAGGTGCTCCTTTAAGCATTGGTGCTGAGGATGGATACCTGCTTGATATGGTTTACTACACCGAGGATGATGCTGACGAGGACGGCGTGCCCGATGTGGAGAGAGTAGGAGGGGGCGTTATTAACTTTGCGCTCCAATTGGCCAACGGAGCGTCACAGAACATGACCTTCCGTCCATTCAACTCCATGATGGTTGGAGATGCTCTCCATAATACCAATGGATTTGAGAACTTATCCCAGCCAATTAATAAGAAGTTTGGGGTGATGCTTTGGCAACTGGATGGCTTGAAGCTGGAAAGCAATAAATTCCATATTGATACGACCAGCTTCAACAAACAGACAACATGCCCCGACAATACCGAAGCCATCCAGGCAGTAGAGCTGGACTAAGCTGGACTAAGCCACCCCCACCATGATTGTACGCCCCAACCTGCTGCAGAAATTCAATATGCACTTGAAGTTGAATTGCTGACTCTACTCAGTTTCAGAATATAGTAACAGTCAGAGTTCTCCGTTTAACTTTGCGCTTATACTGGTACTATGAATGAAGGTGTCTGGACTTACAGGTAATCGGGTAGTGCCGGGGTGACAACAATCGACTCAGGAGGTGTGTGGCACATGAGGAACCTCGAAAGTAAATATTTGTTGGTAATGTCCCGTATTGGCAGGGCGATCATTCTGCCAGTTGTATTACTCATGGTGCTTACAATTGTGGTGTCTGCCTGCCGCCAAGACGATGACACCAATTCATCGGACTCGCCGACAGATGCGGACAGGACACTTGGCATTCAGTATCTTGCATCGGAGTCTCCCAGAGAGACACCTGATGCCTCCTCGCAGGAGCTGAGTGCGCTGGTGACAGGCAACACCGAGTTTGCCCTGGATGTTTTCAGGAAACTGGCAGACTCAAAGCCGGGTGAGAATCTCTTCCTGTCTCCCCACAGCATATCCATTGCGCTCGCCATGACCTATGCTGGCGCCCGGGATGCCACGGCCGAACAGATGGCCGATGCTCTCAGCTTCAGCCTGTCCGATGACCGCATCCATACCGCATTCAATGCTCTGGATCAGGAGCTTGCCAAACGCAATGAGGCAGAAGCGGGCGAAGATGGTGGTGAGCCTTTCACTCTCCATGTTGTCAATGCGATATGGGGGGAGCGGGACTATACTTTCAATACGGGCTTTCTGGACCTTCTGGCCACTCAGTACGGGGCCGGGATGAGGTTGCTTGATTTTCAGGGTGCACCCGACAATTCTCGGGAGAAGATCAATCAATGGGTGGAAAGTGTAACCAGGGAGCGCATTAAGGAGCTTCTGCCGGAGGGAACGATCACAAATGATACCCGGCTGGTGCTGACCAATGCCATCTATTTCCTTGCTAGCTGGCACTTACCCTTTGATGTCGATGAAACACGAGATGCAGACTTCACCCTTCTGGATGGCACCACAGTCACTGTTCCGATGATGACACAGCATCTTAATGCACAATATGGGGAGGTGGAGGGTGACAAGGCCATAGAACTGACCTATGTCGGGGGCGAGGTTTCCATGGTGCTGTTCCTGCCGGCTGTGGGGGAATTTGAACAGTTCCAGGCTGGGCTGGACGGTGAGAGGCTGTCTGCCTTGGTCGGTGCGTTGGCTCCTTCAGAAGGTCGCATTTACATGCCTCGTTTCTCGTTTGAAGCGGCGTTCAGCCTGAAGAATGTGCTGATATCGCTGGGGATGGTAGATGCGTTCGATAGTGCTGCTGCCAATTTGTCGGGCATGAATGGAACAAGGAATTTGTTCATTCAGGATGTGGTCCACAAGGCATTTGTAGCAGTGGATGAAGAGGGAACAGAGGCGGCGGCAGCTACGGCAGTTGTGGTGGGGGCTACGGGTGCTCCGGATGAACCCTTCAATGTTCGCTTTGACCGTCCATTTATCTTCGCTATCCGCGACAGAGTCACTGGAGCAATTCTCTTCCTCGGAAGGGTTATGAATCCAACAGTGTGATCTGCAAAAGATGAGATGTTGAACCTCGCAAAGAATAAGCTCTTACAGGCTCATCGCCAATCTCAGTCAGCAACACTGGCTTCCGCCTTTTCAGCTCGATGTCATCGCGGTACGATAGCAAACCCCACACCCCCCTCCCAACGCCTGTAGACATAATGAGTGGACCGACGCTCGTGCAAAGCGTGGA
>CAYZFJ010000210.1:0-4044 GCA_964477705.1 uncultured Myxococcia bacterium
TATTTATTTGACCGGTCCACTCATATCAGGGGCACGGCATGCCGTATGTGTGTTCGGTTAAGCTTCAATTCCATGCTACCAAGCCCTCAAGTGCCCTATGACGTCTAGGTTTGGCACCACACCTCCCACCCCATACCTCCCTCCTAACGCCTGTAGGGGCACAGCATGCTGTGCCCTTCGTCAGCGCTGCACCCAACCAGCCCCAATAATGTAGAAAGAGGCAATATGAAAGTGGGGTGTGTAGGGGCGAGCGGCGCTCGCCCTCCTTGACTCCGAGTTGGTAACCACAACCGTGGAAACCACGACATCCTTGACTCCGTCTGCAGGCAAAGGTATTTATTGAGTTTTTCCATGCCTGCGTGGTGTAGTTGCACTGGTTTGAAAAGCATGCTTCAATGGGGGTTCTTGATACCAGCGAATTGGGGAATTCTGCCCAGGATTATGGAAAGTCGACCACCCGGAGATCACCCAATCTTCATCCTCTGCTAAGCCGACCGCTGGCTGGCGGTTCTCTGGGCATGGAGATTGCCGGGAGACAACTGCCTGAATGGATCTGGTTGGCGTGGCATGTGAGCGGAGAGGGTTGGAGAGAGGCTGTTTTATTGTGCAAGAATTTGCACACCGGCCATTATTTATTGCAATAGGTGTGATTCGGCGAATTCGGAGCTGATTAATTAATGAGTACCCAATCAAGTCCTTTTGTAGTTGCCGCAACCGTTGCTGCCAGAAAAAAGGCTGAATCCATAGAAAAAATGAAGGCGGATCTGATTCTGCCTGCTAGAGCTGTGCGACGACTACGTCCCTATGATCCTGTATCTTCTCTGGACAAGATTGTCCATAATGGCGAAGGTCCAGAACCACTTAAACTGGATTGGAACGAGAGCACCATGCCCCCTGCGCCGGGGGTGCGGGAGGCATTGACCAAGTTTCTGTCAGCTACACCCAGGTTGAACTGGTATCCTCCTCTGGCTGCTGGCCCACTCCTGCAGAGACTGGGCGATTATACCGGACTGACCTCGTCCAGTATTCTAGTCACCAACGGTTCCGATGATTGCCTCAATCTGGTTTGCACCACCTACCTAGATGAAGGCGACAGGGTATTGGTGCCTTACCCCACATACACCCACCTGCTCGTTTTTGCCGGGGCCAGGGGAGCCCATATCGACCCTGTTGCCTATGATGATCCCTTCAAGGGAGAGCTCAAAGCCATCATGGGTGCCATGACTCCAGCTACCAGGCTCCTTTACCTGGTTAATCCCAACAACCCCACCGGGGTGCTCTACACACCTGCTGAGGTGCGCAAAATTCTGAACGCTTATCCGGGGACCGTAGTGGTTGTGGATGAAGCCTACCATGAGTTTGGCTCCCAAACCTGCGCTCCCCTTGTGGATGAGTATCCGAACCTGGTGGTGATTCGGACCTTCTCCAAGAGCTTCGGCCTTGCAGGAATGAGGGTTGGTTATCTGCTTGCCCAGCCCAGCCGCATTCAAGATATGCGAAGGGTGCACAATCCTAAGAGCGTTAACGTGATGGGGTTGGTAGCCGCTGCCGCAGCACTGGATGATATTCCGCATATGCAGCGATATGTGGCGCAGGTCACCCAATCCAAGGAGTTGGCCTGTAAAGAGCTCAGTTTGAGCGGCCTTGAGGTGGTTAATACACCTGCTAACTGGGTACTTCTGCGGGTTCCGTGCCCTTCTGTTGCAATTGAGGCTTTAGAAAAGGAGAGGGTATTCGTACGGGATCGTAGTGTCTTCCCACAGCTTTATGGATTCATCAGGATTACCCTGGGGACCATAGAACAGACCAACGAGTTGCTTGTGCGTCTCAAAAGAGCCTTTTCGGAGTTAGGATGGCTGCAGGAAGGCTGATTACCTCTGCCCCCTCTGCCTCAACTGGCTCAATCAGCTCAATCAGCTCAACCCTCAATAACGCCGACTCCCCACAAATGAGCCGATAGCCATCTGGCCATTGTTCTCCATGCGGCCGTATGGGTTCGCCTGGGCTGCATGCCAACTGCATGGGGCCGCTGCTTCACCCATCTCATCAACCATTCCATTCATTTGGGTGTCATAAAGGTAACACTCTGGCCAGTTCTCGCCCCTCACTCTCCATGAGAATACGTCTGCATCGGAAGTTCCAAGCAGAATTGGGGACAGCTCTGAGCTACCATCATACCCGCCAGTTATGTTATCCCGCAGCCTGTCGGCTGCAACTGCTGCCCCCACTGAGCAGATATTGAATGCGGCCTCTGCCAGCCACCCATCAGAATTACTGCTCATCCTGTGCGAAAATGCCTGACAGCACTGAACAGGCTCTCCCCCTGCCTGCAGGCACTCTTCGCCGCCAAAGAGGGTGTACATCAGCTTCTCGAATGAATTGATTTCAGGACCGAGCATGGTGGGGAAAACCACCTTCTCCATCAGTCCTTCCAGGAGGAGGGACCAGTCCAGGTAGTAAACATGTCCATCCAGACTGATGGTCCACATATCCACGACTGAAGTCGGAGGCTTCGCTGAAAGGGAGCCCATTCCTAAGGAAGAGAATGATACCTCCTTTGTCTTGCACCCGTTTTCTGCGCCGGCCCCATTTCCATCTCTTCCATCGGCACCCAATACCCGGCACCGGGAGGGGTTGTTACCCATGAAGAATAGGATGGAATCCAATTTGTGTACCACTGAATTGGTGGGGAATACAGACCTGGCACTGTCGTCGCTGTGACTCCCATCTTGCAGGGCCTTCTGGGGCTGGGCAGTAATATACAGGGTGGACTTAATCTGCAGGTTACTCAGGTTGTCCAGAATGCTACCCCCATCGTCAAGCATTTGGCGGAAGTCGTCGGGCAGGACAGTGTTCACTGCCGTATCCACCAGGAAATCTACCAACGAGAGCCAGCCAGATGGGATGCTGAACCCCAGGTAATCATCCAGGAGCTCACAGAGAATGGCGAATATCCATGAACCGGGCCGGCGGAAAAAGTTGGCAGCTTGTTTAAGAGGGACCAGTCTCTCTGGGGGCATGAGGCTGAGCAGGTCCAGGTTGCTGGTGAGCTGGTATTCCCCGATATATATCGGTTGTACGTCGTTTAGGTCCAGGTTGAGTGACTTTTTCCCCGGGAACCTGTTGTAGAAGGTAGAGCATGCCCAGGCTTTGGTAACCGTGTTGCGACTGGCTCCAGTAGTTGCACCCAGAGCTAGGAGAGTGTAGCTTTTACCTGGAGTCAACCTGGTTAAGATAAAATCTTCAGGCAGGGCTGGTGCTGATCTGGTTTGGAGAGGGTGGCCGTTCTGGGATGCAAAATTCGGGCTTGATTCCTGAATCTCCATGTTGTCGCAGTTGGTGGCATCATGGCCAGACAGTTCGTACAGGTAAATCCCTGCGCTCAAGGCTCCCTTGAAGGCGGAGGAGGCGTCGGACACCCGCACCTCCAGGGTGGTCAGGTTGGTGTTGTCAGTGCTTGAACCACCATTGTTATCATCATCACCGCTACTGCCACCGTTGTTAGAGATGTTGATCCTGAGAAACAGGTCATTCGCACCTGCTGCTCTGGCTCTTAATCTGAATTGGGCTGGGCTCGTGCCCCCTGCAATTTTGAAAATTGAGATCCCTTCACCGTCTGTGAGCGCACTTTGATGGAGTAATTTGGCACCGCCTGTGCCGTTGTTATCTGACCAGTATTCATCATTATCGATGGGAAGCAGGGTGAAGCTCACCTTTCCGTTGGGCACTCTTGTTCCGTCGGCATGCCATGACAGGATCACCCTGGCCGTTATGTTGTGGCCGGTTTTCCCGTTCAGATTGCCCTTTGGGTCAAGATCGTCCTTCATCCAGGTCAACTGGAGAGCGGGGCTTGAAGAGTCATCTTCATCGTATGTGCCCCCATCCTGTTTGTTGCTTGATGAGGCATCCCCATTGATGCCAGTGCTGTCTGAGCACCCTGCTGTCACCAATACAGCGGCAGTGGTTGCAGTAATGGTAGCGGCAAGGATGGTGAACAGCAGCAGGCTGGATTGAGTGGGCTGGCCGGGCCGCCTGGGTAGCACG
>CAYZFJ010000211.1:0-4029 GCA_964477705.1 uncultured Myxococcia bacterium
CCGCAGTAATCAAATCCAATGCCTACGGCCATGGGCTCCTTCCAGCAGCGAGGGCATTCCTGAGTGGTGGCGCTGACTGGCTCTGCGTCCATGATCTGGACGAAGCTCGCACCTTGCGAGACAACGGCATAACCGCCCCCATCTATCTACTCGGCCCCATTTTGCCATGGGATGCACCAGCAGCCACCCATCTGAATGTACGGGTAATCATGCATAATCGAGAGCTACTGCAGGCTCTCTCTGACTGCGCCACGCCAGATAAACCTGCCCGCGTGCACATTAAGCTGGAAACAGGCAATAATCGACAGGGGTTGTTACCCAAAGATGCCCTTGCCATCGCCACCGAGGCGGCAAACATGCCCAATGTGATTGTGGAAGGTGTAACCAGCCACTATGCAAACATAGAGGACACCACAGACCAATCGTTCGCCCGGCTTCAACTCTCCAGGTTTAAGGGATTTCTCCAGGAGCTTAATGCCCATGGCATCGAGGCCCCCCTGAGCAACTTCTCCAATAGTGCGGCCACCATCCTGTGGCCCGACACGTGGTTCGGACTTGTGAGGGTGGGGATTGCCGCATATGGCATGTGGCCCTCCAAAGAGACCATGGTGACTGCAGTATTTGCAGGAAGACACCAATCCATCTGTCTTAAACCAGCTCTATCCTGGAAAACCAGGATTGCCCAAATCAAGGATGTTGCCGCTGACGAGTATGTGAGTTACGGATGTAGCTACCGAACCACCCACCCCACACGGCTGGCGGTGATTCCAGTCGGTTATCGGGACGGATTTGACCGTCGGCTCTCCAATCTGGCCCATGTGCTGATCAACGGGGCAATTGCCCCAGTACGAGGCAGAGTGTGCATGAACATGACCATGATCGACGTTACCCATGTGGGTAGCATCAGCATCGGTGATGAGGTGCTGCTTCTTGGTCCAGGAATCCCTGCCGAGAAGCTGGCAGAATGGGCCGGCACTATTAACTACGAGATTACTACCAGAATTGCTGAGCGCATTCCCAGAATCGCCTTGCCTTAATGCGCAAGGCGAGTTGTCAGTTGTCAGTTATCAGTTGTCAGTTGTCAGTTATCAGTTGTCAGTTATCAGTGGGCAGTGGGCAATTCAAGGTTCAGAGGGTTCTGGCTGTCAGGTTGCACCGCTGGAGAAGGGCACGGCATGCCGTGCCCGTACAGGTGCGAGGAGAAGGCGGGAAGGGTGGTGGGTGCCGCCGGCAACCTCAAAGCCCTGAATCTTGGGGGGACTGGCGACGGTCGGCTACATGGCTCTTAATGATCGCGCCTCCCCCCCTCACCTCCTGTGGAATTGTTCACCCCTGCACCGGCCGGGGCACCAGCAGCAGCACCCGCCTTTACATCCGCACCAGGGGTAATAACTGTGCCCCCGACCCCTGCTTGACCAATTCTTCCCTCCCTGTTCACTGGGCCGCCAACGGGGTTCATATGCCCATTATTGCGAGCAAGTTCCTGCTCTGAGATATGCAGCTTCCATTTCTCCACAAATCCCCTGGTTTCAACCCCGGTAGCTCCCAGAAAAGCCTTCTCGAAAGTGAGCCCCTTCTTGATACCAGCCATAATTCCCTTCACTGCACTCTCACCCCTGGTACTGATCAGATAGGTAAAAGACCAATGACCGGCGTTGTAGACCAAGTCTTTGTTTAATCGGAGCATTTCAAACGAAGGGTCAAGGGGATCTTCATCATCTCTCGTCCTGAAAGCCACTGCCAGGTCATCAGGCGTTCCCCGACGGTATCCCTGTTCGGAAGTGAAGGAAGCCATCCCCTCCCTGAACCACAGAGGAATCTCCTTGTAAGCCCAGTCCGATCGTACGGCCACATTCTGGTACATAACCACATGGGTGAGCTCGTGGGTGAGCAGTTCGTCCAGTTGACTGGAATAATCAATCCCCCATGTGCGTGGAGACTGGATATGGATTGTGTCGTACTGGGCCCATGCCCGCAACCATGGGAACCCGATCCGGTCGATTGCCCTCTCCAGGGATTCGTGGGTGGGATATACCTTGATGGTCACCGGAGCATGAAACGGGCCCCACCGCATTGCCTTAGGAATCGCCTGCTCTACCGACTTGACCACCGCTTTAGAAATGGACGTATCCTCCTCTGTATAAATTACCCGGAAAAGTTCGGAAGAAGAATCAACCTTGAATTCTATCACTCCAGCATCCCTCAGCGCTGTTGCGGTATATACCGCAGGGTTTGCTATGACAAAGAGAGCTAATAGTGTACACACTCTATGCACCTCCATACTGTATTAATGGTGCATAAAATGCGGCTATTCAATAGCCAAGTGGTTGATTTCAAACAGATTTTTGATAACTTAGGTGATGATATACCTAAGCGTTATTACATAAATAACTATTTCATCTCAATCAGTACTTGATTGCTCAATTTTACCAATACTTTCAACATGTTACGAACCAAGGGTTAAATGGTGGGAAAAATGGTGGACCAAAATAGCTAATGATATCAGGCAGTTAGCATCGCCCAGAGAGATTTTACGGGAAGGGAAAAGGAGTAAACCATAAACCCTGGGGGCGTTCTGACCGATTCCTGAGATAGAAGTGGGAGGGTACGCTGTTACCTGGGGAGTCCGGTCCGGTATCGCAGTAGCCGAACTGCAGCCAGACCCATTACCCCCAGTATGGACAACAGGAGAAACAGTTTCCCCAGGTGTATCGCTGATTTTGCAGTCGGGAGTTCGGTTCCATCTACTACAGGTTCTTGAATTAATGAGAGCAAGTTACTCCCAATCTCTCCTGCCCCCCCATCCCCTTCTCGCACATGCCTCTTGTTCAAATTGCCCCTACTGAATGATTGACCGACTCCATCTCCCCCGGCAGAAAACAATAATGGACTAGTAACAATCGCACATGTGGCGACAGACTGGCTCCCACGTCCATCTTCAACAATATAGACTCCGGGAATCAGCTCAGGACCGGCTTTCCTGTTAGAACATCCCCCGCTGAAAGGCAAGAATAAGGAATTGATCATATCCATCCAGAAAACCGCATGAAGAGCGTTCTTTCCCAGCCTCTCCACAGGATCAAGGCCCATATAGACCATCAATTCGCCCCTATCTCCGCCAGGCAGCCGCCCTGTCCACACCAGAGGCCGATGCCCGGAGGCTGCATCCTGCAGTAGCACTACACTATCAACAGGAATGATATTGGCTGCTGATGCCAATACTGGTCCCCCCGCTACTAAAGCCTCAAAACCAGGCAGAATTATCCCGTTTGAGGATCGGGGAACGAATGGAGTAAGGCTGGGCATGATCACCATGGGAGCCATATGGGTGCTGTACCTTGTTGCCGGACTAGTGAAGGGCCCCATGTGAATTCTTACGTCTCTACTGAGCATCTCATAAAGCTGCCCCCTTAGATGAAAGTTTTGAGCTCCCCCCTCTGCATCGCCATGCCTGCTGGTCAGTATGGGATGGAACACCGGATCAGTGCTGTCTGCAAAATCAGATACTCCGTCTTGGAGCCTCTCACCTGCCCTACGCCCAGTCCCAGCCCCAGACTCTGTCCCAGCATCCAACGGGGAAGAAGCAGCAGAGAATGACGGGCTTCTCTCCGTTATCACTAGTCTCCTGTGAGCTCTTTCTGTCACCCAATTGCCGTCTGCAGAAGGACCATTAGACGATCTGCCTGCTATCTGGTTCTTGTTCATTACTTCAGCGGGCAACACCAGCCTGGGAATGGCAGAGAGGGCCTTGTATAGCAGCTCACCACCAGGAGAAGACAACTCGTCCTTCTCCCCTTCCACATGGATCGCTCCCAGGTGAGGTACCACTGTATAGGCGGCGTCATCCTTGGCAAATGTATCAGCACCAGCCACAACCAGCCTGGCAGCAATCCCACCTGAACCACGGTAAGGTATTGAAACAAACCGAGTTTCAGTGGATTCCAGTTCAACCTCCACATGAATAACCTCTCCTACTCCATCATCGGTTACCTCATGAAGCAGGCCATCACCAGCAGCTCCCTCATCACC
>CAYZFJ010000212.1:0-4026 GCA_964477705.1 uncultured Myxococcia bacterium
GAGGGAAGTCCTGGACACGGTGCCGGGTGCGTGGGAGTTTGGCCAGTTCACCAATCAACTGAATCCTGAAGCCCATTATCTGACTACTGGCCCCGAGATCTGGGAACAGACCGGCGGAAAGATTGATGCCTTCGTGGCCGGGGTGGGCAGTGGTGGGACCCTGACCGGTGTGGGCAGGTACCTGAAAGAGAAGAATCCACGAATCCAGGTGATCGCTGTTGAACCCCGTTCTTCGGCTGCCATTCTTGGCAGAGAACCGGGACTGCACCAGATCCAGGGGATTGGAGACGGGTTCATCCCTCCGGTTCTCGACATGTCACTGGTGGATATGGTCATCACTGTGACCGACCAGGATGCCGTTGATACCACCAGAATGATGGCCCGGACAGAGGGTATGTTGTGTGGCACATCTTCTGGCGCCAATGTGTGGGCGGCCATGCACCTGGCGGTGCAGGACAAGACCGTGGTGACCGTCGCCCCAGACCGGGCAGAGAGGTATTTCTCCACTGCCCTGCTATAATCTGGTGGTGGTAGATGTATGTGTGTGGGGGGGGGAGGTAGGGGAGGCATGGTATGCAGTCACAATAACAGGACCAGGATACTTATTTCCAAACAACAGGACCAGGCGTCGTGGCAGGAACAGCCCAAGGATCACTAGAAAAACCAGGATCACCAGTGGCAGCAGAATCCGCGTCAGAGCTAGTGCCCGAGTCCGTGCCCGAGTCCGTCATGGTAAAGACCAGGCATCAGAGCTTCCGCACCAGCCCAATATCCCGGTTCGTGTTTCTGTTACTGTGGCCACTGACAGCAGGATTTATGGCTGACCTGATCCTGATCACTACCATCCTCCCAGACCAGCTCTCCCCCTCTCTCACCATCGAGCTCGTATCCAACATGCTCCTGCAGAGCATCGCCTTCACAGGCCTGCTCACAGTTATGGCCGCCCTCCTTGAAGGCCTGGCTCGCCTACTAAGGTCACGGCTAAGAGAGAACAGTCAAGGCAGAGAGGTACTGCCTCAGGTGGTTAGAGCCTGTCTGCTTGCAGGGGTTCTCTTTGCCATGGTGAGCTGCTCCATGTTCACCAGACACCGTTTCAACCTGCTCATCCCCAGTCTCTTCAGCCTGGCAATGCTGGCAGCTATCCCCTTACAAGTATCTGCTGCTCACAACAAACACCTGCGGCACCAATCATCAGGCGAAGGGCCGACATCCACCCTATTGATAGTCCTCATACCGATTACCATCTTCACATTCGTCATCATTACAGGGGAGAGCCTGTGGCCTTTACCGTTCAAATACCTGCGGGAGCCTATAGTTCTGGTCATCATAGGTCTTCACCTGCTCTATTTATTGTGGGTAATTGGTCCCAGCACCATCATAAAGACATTCTCTGCACGCAGATTGCTCTACACTGGCCTGACAGGCCTCATGCTGTTCATCACCGCCGGAACATGTACCAGCCTCATCGCCACAGCCAGAAGCGAGCACGCCATGGTCACCAGTCTGGAGGTCACCCGCAGCTACAGGCATACAAACAGGCTTCTCCTCAGGCACCTGCCACTGCCAGCAGAGACCATCACCAGACTGCTCCCCGGCCATAAAGATGGTCCCCCCCAGCAAGAAGGCACCATCCCGACAGGGAGACCTTCACCATGCAGCGAAAGACTAGCTCCTCCCCCACGGGCACAGTCCGCTCTTATCCTCACCTTCGATTCCCTGAGGGCGGATCTCTTCGGCATGTCAGACACGGAAGCACCAGGATTCAGCAGGCTCAGAGCAGCATCAACGGAATACACCAGGTTTTACCAGACTGGCACCGTGACCATGGGCTCCATGTACACCTGGCGTACTGGCAGATATGCAGTGGCATCGGATGAGCACCGGGTGTATGACGCCTTCTCCACTGTCGCCGACCAGGTACCCATGGCCCTTGAGAGGATAGAGCAGAACCTGGACCTGAAGAGCCGCCAGGGTGAAGATGCGGCCACGTTTATGAACCGTACCATAGGGAAAGTGGAGCAATACCGCCGGTCAGGGGAGCGGTTCATCATCCATGCCCATAACCTGTCTCTTCATGTGCCAGCAGGCGGAGTTCTGCCAGAGGACTTTCACCGGCGCACTATGCATGAGATCGACAATGCCCTTGAGATCCTGCTCGACTATGTGAACCAGAGCCAATTGGCGAACAACACTTTGGTGATTGTGAGTGCCGATCATGGGGATGAAATGGCTGAGGAGCGGGGCTACAGAGCGCATGGCTATGGTGTGAGCGAGACCCTGCTGCACACCCCATTTTTTGTGCTTGGGCCAGGGTTACCCCAAGGCACAGACAACCCTAGACTCAGCTCTTCCATCGACGTGGTCCCAACCATATTGGAAGGGTTAGGGCTCTGGTGCCACTACAGTGTACACGGGCTATCCATGTTGCCCCGCTCCCCCAATAGGTCTGCACCAACGGGCAATGATAACAACTATGGTGTGGACATGGGCACGGCAGAAGAGCACTCAGCGGTGTGCGCCAGCAGCTCACCACCATGCCGGGCAACTCTGGTGCGTCCCATTTACAGTGACATCCACGCCTGCATCTCCTGGCCTTGGAAGTTAGTATACAATCGTGGCGATCAGACCATGGCCCTCTACAATCTTGAGATTGACCGCCATGAACGCAATAATCTAGCCGACTCCCACGAAGCGGAGAGGACCCGGCTGCTCCCCTTTATGGACCGCTACCTGGACGGCACCATGCCCGAATTCTCTACAGGAGGCAGATGATGAGAGAACATATCCTCCTGGCAGGCAACTGGCGATGGCCTGTATATGCACCAGCCTTTGCCAGGGCTCTGGAGGAGCTGGGACACCAGGTAACTCCTTTCCAATTCAACTGGTTCCTCAAAGGCAAGGGGCAAAGCCTCCGGCTGGCCATAAAATATGATCCCATGGTGCTGGCCCTTAACCTGTCCCTCCTGAAAACGGCCAATGCTGAGAGGCCGTCCATAATCCTCATCTGGAACGGGCTGGCCGTGTATCCTTCCACCATAAAACTGCTGAAGAGGCAGAGCTTTGTTGCAGGCTACACCAACGATGATCCTTTTGGTCCAAGGGGCCAATCAGCCTTCTGGAATATCTTCAGGTCTGCCATTGCCCACTATGACTGCCACCACGTGTATCGCCACCTGAACATCGCCGAGTACAATGCTGCCGGAGCGGTGAACGTGGGCGTGATGCAAGCTGGCCACGTCCCTGCCTTCCACTACCCGGATCTTACGCCCGCTCCTGAACCGGACGATGAAGCATTCTTGCGCACCATTGCAGGCCGGGCTGTATTCATCGGCAACGGTAAAAAAGAGTGCGCAGACACCATGGCCGCATTAAGCCAGGCAGGAGTCCCGGTAACCCTATGCGGTCCACAAGCCAGTTGGAAGCCCTATATGGCCCAAATCCACGGGGTGGATAAACGGTTAGCATTCGTGGAGCCGTCGCTTTATCGGCGCATCATCTCCAGGGCGGGGATCTGCCTCGGTTTCCTAAGCCGAGAGAACCGGGATGACTATACCAGACGGTTTTTCGAGATCCCCGCTTGTGGGGGTTTTTTGCTCGCCGAGCGAACTGCGACTGCCCTGACCTTATATCAGGAAGGAGTTGAGGCTGAGTTCTTTTCGGATCTGGATGAGCTTAAAGCTAAATGCACCTTCTATCTTGACCACGAAGCACAACGCAAAGCTATTATGGCGGCCGGTTACCTGCGGGCAACTGGTTCCGGTTATGATATCGGCTCCCGGGCTGCCCAGTGGCTGGCTGAAGTGCAAAATATAAGAGGAAAGTAGGAGGTGGTCCGCTGGATGGTTACACCTCTGGCAAAGGGCACGGTATGCCGTATGTGTGTTCGGTTAAGCTTCAATTCCATATCACCAAGCCTCAAGCGCCCTATCACATCTGCTGTGATCTGGGACTGGTGCTATACGTCCTTCCCTAACGTCTCGTAGGTGGCGGATCGAGGTGGTATTGCTTCGGTCAACGGTCTCGCAT
>CAYZFJ010000213.1:0-2336 GCA_964477705.1 uncultured Myxococcia bacterium
ACGAGACATTGGGGAATGACACAGAGCCCCACAACCAATCCACACCAGATGTAATCGGCGGTCTTCGGGTTTGGTGGTATGGAGTTGAAGCTTAACAGAACACACATACGGCATGCCCTACCCCTATAGGCGTTGGGAGGGTGGCTCGAAAAGCGCTCAACGACCGTATCGATCGCCGTGCCCCTACAGGTGTTGGGAGGGCGCATACTGCATGCCGCTCCTTTATATGGCTATGGGGATTGTGAAGCTGAATGTGCTGCCTTTGTCCACGGTGCTTGTGGCCCAGATGTGTCCGCCATGGGCTTCTACCAGGAGTCGGGTGATATGGAGGCCTAGTCCGATTCCTTCTTTTATTCGGGAGGATTGGGTACGGAAGAACTGGTCAAAGATGTGGGGAAGGTCCTCGGGGGAGATGCCTGGTCCCTTGTCGCTGACAGACAGGATGATCTCCTTATGGGGTGTCTCCTCTGACAGGGTGACAGAGAGCTTGATCTTTGAATTGGGGTGCGAGTATTTGATGGCATTAGTCAAAAGGTTCAACAGAATTCTATCCAGCTGATTCGGGTCGGCCAGCACCAGTGGCAGAGTGTCGGGTACCTGTGATTCGATCCTCTCTCCATCAATGATGGGGCTGATTCGGTCGAGCAGATCCGCCAGGTATTCAGTGATGATGATTGGCCTCAGGTTGATTTGGAGTTGGCCGCCTTCTAATTGGGTCAGATCAGTCAAGTCCTGAATCATCCTCTCCATCCTCTCCTGGCTCTTAATAATAGCCTGAATGCTGGTCGTAATCCTGTCTGTAAGGCCTTGCTCGCTGTCTCCCACTAGCCCTCCTGGTTTGCCCAATTTTTCTGTCTTGCCTTCGGCGGCTTCTGCACCAGTACACACAGACAGTCTCTGCATCTGCTTTTTCAACATCTGGCCATGGGCCTTGATCACTGTGAGAGGTGCACGAAGATCATGGGATAGCACCTGCATTAAAGACTTTTGCCGCATTTGAAGCTCATGAAGGGTGGTCACATCAGCAAAAGTGATCACTACACCCAGCATGTTGTTATCATTGGTCATGATAGGGGCGGCGTTCATATTAAACCAAGTCGCTCTATTGGGCTGTGAGCTGGGTTCTACTGCTATAGTGACACCTCTGACTACTTCGCCCCGGTAAGCATGGTCGATGGGAGAATCGGCCATATCCAATTCAGTGCCATCCATCTGCTTGATTTTGAACTTTGGCAGGTGCACTTGAATAAAGTCAGTCAGCTCTTCTAATGGTGCACCAATCAGCTCCTCAGCGGCTTTATTCATGCGGTGAACTTTTCGATTGGTGTCAAAAACAATCAACCCGGCAGCGATTGCCTGAACAGTTGCCTCCAATTCTGCCAATAGTCGCGCCTGCTTGTCTTTGGTAGTTCGCAGCTCTGTTACATCAGTGAGCGTCAGAAGGAGAGCATACACCTGACCATGGGGATCTCTTACCGGCACTAGAGAAATGTTCCACCATGTTGTCTCCTTCCAAGGCTGGTTTTCATACCTAAAGGGCCTCTCTGTGAAAAAAAACGGCTCGCCCGTGTTGGCCACACGCTGAAAAATCTTACGACTCTCTTCATCGGGAAAGAGGTCAAATAGGTTTTGATTGACCAGCTCCTCCTGGGTGTACCCGGAGCCAGCCGCATAAGCGGAGTTAACAAAGAGAAAGTTGAAGTCCAAGTCGAGCAGGGCAAAGTTAGAATTAGTGGCATTAAGCATGGCATTGAGCTGGTGAATCTGTTTCGACTGTTGAGCGCATCGAGCCGAGAGCTGCTCGGCGCTCTCAGAGCTTGGCTGGTCAGAGTTCCCATGCTCCAATTCAGTGATTGTCAACTTAGAGACATCTTTTTTGCCTGCATTCATCATTAGCTTTGCTCCCAAGTGGTTGTTTTGTACTTATTGGGGTCAATCAGCTTGAATATGGCCATGTGCTAATGGGGATGTTATCCCTATTAGCATGGATTATTGAATTGAAACACTGCAGTTCATGAAAAACCTGGCTCAAGGTATTCTTTGTGTGACTAAAAGACAGAGTTGGGTTGCCTATATTGAGAAGGTTTGGTAAGTTTTTCGTGCATCTTATCAATTCTGTGGTCGTTGTGGTTGGGCTGTGCTGTGTTGGGGGTGAGCTGCGGGGTGTTGTTCTGGTTATGGGTATGACTGGGGAGTTATTGCACCCTTCGATTGGGCCTCTCTGTGGTCAAGGAATTGTCATGTTGCGTACTGGTAATTGTTCGCAAATTGTGTTCCCATCCTTGAGCTCTGATGTCGCTTCAAGATGGGGTAGGGCTGTGGCTGGGCCTGGGGCT
>CAYZFJ010000213.1:2346-4025 GCA_964477705.1 uncultured Myxococcia bacterium
GGTTGGAAATTGGTGTCCCCTTCTTTGGGCTTTGTTGTTGTTCAAAGATGGGGTGGGTTGGGGGGGGGGGTGGGGGTGGGGGCTGGGGTTAAATCTACTCATTTCTTTACCTTTTTTGCTAATAGATTGTTCTTGGTATTGCTCTCCATGGTGATGCTTCTGGGGAGCGGCGGTGCGGGGTGCGAATATCAGGCGCCTCCTCTGTCTGATGCCAGCGTGGAGCTTGAGTGCGCCCAAGGCCTGACCTCGTGTGACGGGCTCACCTGTGTGGACTTATTTGCGGATCTGGATAACTGCGGCCTGTGTGGCAATGTGTGCCCTGAGGAATCCCCCCACTGTCTGGGTGGCACCTGTCTGCCGACCTGTGCTGCAGGGACAGAGCGGTGCGGAGATGAGCCCGCGTGTGTTGATTTTCTCTCCGATGCCAATCACTGCGGCGGGTGTAACCTGCCATGCTCCGGCCTTACTCCTCTGTGTGCCGATGGGGTCTGTGTCCCCAGGTGTGTAGGGGAACAGGTCCGTTGTGGTGAGCCTGCTGTCTGCGTGGATTTGGCCGCTGACTCTACCAACTGTGGCGGGTGCGGCACCCGGTGTGAGCAGGGCAAGGTCTGCGATGGTGGCCAGTGTGTTTACAGTTGTCCCCCAGGTCAGATCCTCTGCAAAGGTGAGCAGTGCGCTGATCTGAACCGGGACCTGCTTAACTGCGGTGCATGTGGCTATGGGTGTGCGGTTGGGCAACTGTGCGTTAATGGTCAGTGCGGGATTATCTGCCCTGAATTCCATGATGCATGCCCTGACGGGTGTGTGCGCCTCCACGATGACCAGAATAATTGTGGTGGGTGTGGCCTCCTGTGTGGCGAGAGTCAGGTCTGTGTCGACGGGGAGTGTGTGATCCAGTGTCAGGGCGGTTTTTCGGTTTGTGATGGGATGTGTGTGAACCTGAACCTGGACCGCCTCAACTGTGGTGAGTGTGGTCTTCCCTGTGGTCCTGGACGGGTCTGTACCGGCGGTGAGTGTGCCCTCTCCTGTCAGGAGGGACTCACTGAATGCTCCGGTCTGTGTGTTGACCCCATGGTGGACTCCCGCCACTGTGGTGGGTGCGGCAACGAGTGTGACGATGGTGATGTATGCTCTGACGGCACCTGCGCCAGCGCTGGCTGATACTTCCGGTGTTCGGCCTGCACGGACTTTTGTCCCATGAACAGGGCAGGAGTGATGGAGTGAGTGAGAGGCTAATAGCAGCCTGGATTTGTTTGCCTCTGATCTGTTGGAAAAAATCACATCTTATATTTTACAGCATCGATAAATTTGTTCTCATCGGACTTTTGATTGAAGATAATAGCCCCCGGGTTATGATGCTCTCGTTGGATGGATCCAGTCATGTGTTCAGCGAAGGGCAGGTGTGGTGAGTGGAGGTTGTTTGCATGGCGAACGAAACGATTTCAGCAACCATGGGAGTTAGTTGTAAAGATGGTGTTCAAGAGACTTAGGACAATGGCTGGCATCCCCATAGGGGTAATGCTCATGCTGCCTGCCGGTATCTTTATCGGCGGTGATTGCACGCTCGCCATGGGTGCTGACCGGGAGGTCGCCAGTCAGGAGGAATCTGCTGACAAGAGGATCACCGTTGACTTCTATAAGGCCGATCTTCCCCATGTGCTCCAGTTCTTCTCCGTTGC
>CAYZFJ010000214.1:0-3878 GCA_964477705.1 uncultured Myxococcia bacterium
CTTGCCTTAAAAGGACACGTATGCGGCATGCCGTGCCCTTCGTTAGCGGTGCACCTAACCTGCCCAAACAATGTTTGAGATTAATCCTCCATAAAAGGGCACGTATGTCTGGGAGTGGTGTTTCAAATGCCGGTCGCAAGGTTTAACAAATCCTATCTTCCGCCGGCGCTCCTATCTCTGACCACCTTTCCACGGCTCATTACCGGACGGGGGCTGGGCTGTCGGGAGCGGTTGTTCTGATCGTCGCTGTCGTTGTCATCCCGGCTGTCGTTGCTGTAGCTGCCGGGCCTCGGCGTGTAACTATTGTTGCTGCTCCGATGGCTGTCATTACGCCTGTTGTTCGACCTGCGGTCAACCACCTCACGTCGGCTTACCACGTCCCTGTCTCTGCCTGCTCCCGGCCAGAAATGGTCGTTGTTGTGGCGAGGACGATAGTTGCTATGATGGTCATGCCACGCATGGGGGCGGTAATGGGGGAAGTAGTACCCCAGATAGATGCTCCGGTGAGGTTGATAATAGGGGCCCCATGGTCCGGTGTAGTAATACCAGCCGTTGTAAACCTGATAGTATTGGAAATCAAAGGGTTCCCAGTGGTGGTGGTGAGGGCCGACAATATTGCAGTAGCCTCCTCCCCGTTGGGCAGGAACAGGGTGATGCCCCTGGTACGGGTACAGGTAGTCATCGAAGCCGTAGGCAGCTAAATCTCCCACAAAATAATGGACACCATTCTGCACCATATAGAAGGTGGTGTCCTTGGGGGCGGTGTCGTGGCTGTGGATGCTCTCTTCTAGGCAGATGTGATCCAGGTACGGATGGGGTCCACTGTAGATGTGTTGTGGAATGGGGCTGTTGGTCAACCCGGGTGCCGTCTGGGTGCTGTGGCCGATCGTCCCCTCGGATGGCGCTGTGCCATTGGTGGGCGCTGCTGTTTGTGCCTGGCCAGATGGAGCTGCACCTGGATCTGTGGTTGCTGCTGCCTGGGCCTGGCTGGGGGGAGCCTCATCCATACCGGCGGCCAATTGAGCAGGCGCAGCTTGGCTATTATCCGGTTGGTTTCCAGGTTGTGATTGCTCGCCTGTCCCTGTCGAAGCCTGCCCGACAGGCGCAACAATGAATGTCAGGACGAAAATTGAAGCTGCCAGCAGCAGCACACCATCTGTTCTTTTGCCAGATACATGGGGCGTGGCTGTAATACTTCTGTTTGTCCTATGTTTTATTAACCAAGACATTTTTACCTCCTCCCATGTGAAATGATGGCAACCGAGATGGTCGCTCCTGTCAGTGCGCATGGTATGATGTGGGAAGTCCTGAGTGGTATTGGTTCTAAGAACTGAGACCCACATTCAGACACTGTATCTAAAAATCCTGCCCAGATAAAATCCTTTATAGCTGTTCGGTAAGGCATATTGCCTCTCATGGGCAATCTCTCAATTATTTCATATAACAAGCACCTCATAGAAAACGTTCCTGGGTGGGATGACCTCCCCCAAATTAGGTTTAAATTTATGCAACCCAGCAAAATTGCAGAAAATTTGCCAATGAATCCAAGTGCAGAAAAAATCGGCCCCCCAGATGCATCAAATATCCGCAATTTAACAGGAGTTTGCTTGATACTTTTGGGCAAATCTCTTATGCAATCCATATGAGCAAAAAAATGAATAATCAGGTGCATCGCTTTAGCAGGCCTTGTTACTTTCGCACACGATTGATCAGATTCGTGCTGGCCGGTATTTTTGTGTTCAGTTGGGTTGGCGTTGATACGGTATTGTTCAGTGGTGACAGTGATAATAGCCGTAACCAGGCGGTGGCCAGCAGTAGCAGCGAAGCCTCGGGCAGACAGGTCTCTAAGACCAGCAAGGGTGGGATTACTGTTGTCGATGTTAAGAACACCTCAAGGGGCAGGAAGGTCAAAGGGAGAGCGGCCCACAGAAAGGCTAAAGCTAAGACAACGGCAAAAGCAAAGGGGGCGGCAGCTCAAACCTCAGGTAAGGCCAAGTCAACTGGCGCAGACCATGCCAGCGCAAACAGCGTCAACAGTGTGATCACCGCTGGGAGTTTTAATCAAACAGACCCTGCTCGCGTACCAATCAGCTCATCGACAGTAGAGCTCTCATCAGAAGCAGCGGTCCCTGTGCAAACACCGCTCCCCCAAACAGCAGCATCCGTAACGCCCTCACAAACGCCTGCATCGAGAGAAGCAATTGTTGCTGCCCCAGGAGCATCTCCACCGGCCACTCCAGAGGTTAAACTAATTGCTGCTTCAACACTGCCTCTGCAATCAACAGCCACTACAGAGGGTTCTCCACGTATACGCCAAGAAGACCTCTATATGATGTTGCGCAGGGATGTGGAGCTAATGGTCAATAATGGGGACCAGGCTGGAGCCATGGCTAAACTTCAGGATATGGTTAGGGAATTCCCAGAGAGAGCGGAAGGATACCTGTACCTGGCTAAACTGTATCTCAAGGAAGACAGGTTCCATGAAGCAATTATTATCCTGAACAGGTGTGTTACCCAATTACCAGATACAGACAGGGCATGGTATCTGCTTGGGCTTGCATGGCGCCGCAACGGCCAGTTTAATGAGGCAAAAGCCGCCTATGAGTATTACCTTGCCAGAGGGCCCAGCAATGCGGATGTGTATTATGGCCTCGCTGAAACCTTTAACGCACTGGGTGAGTATCCGGCTGCAGTTGAAGCTTATTCCCAGTATATACGCCGTGAGAAGCGTCCATCAGAGTTGATGTGGGTAAATGATGCCAAGGTGAAAATTAAATTACTGCGAGGCAGTCTGCATGGTGGTGCTGGCGGGGATATTAGTGGCCCTCCTTATAATAGGGCGGAATCTGTCAGGGGTGGAGCCATCAGGCGACAGCAGGATTCAAACCATACATCCCTGGTTCCGGGGGGTAAGGTAAAACCGATTCAGGCGCACCAGTTGCCGCCCATAGTTGAGCCTCTTGGTTCCAACTCTGCTCACTCGTCAGCCCCTGCCATTGCCCCCGCTCCCTTCCAGCCCCCATCACTTCCTGATAAATGACACCTTCTCCATGACTACAGGCTGGGTAGGGCGGTTTCCAGCAGCAGGCACCCTTGCGATCTCCTTCACGATCTCGATAGGTTCGCATGAGCCAAAGACTGCATGGCGGTTATCCAGGTGTGGCGTAGGCACTTCAGTGATGAAGAACTGGCTGCCGTTGGTGTTGGCACCCGAATTGGCCATGGAGAGGATGCCGGGGCGGTCATGCCGCAGCTCTGGGTGAAACTCGTCCTCAAACCGGTAACCGGGGTTACCCATTCCGGTACCCGAAGGGCAACCGCCCTGAATCATGAAATCAGGGATCACCCTGTGGAAGATTAAGCCGTCATAAAACGGAACTCCCGCTTTACGCTCTTTAGTGGCCGGGTCAGTCCAGGCCTTGAGTCCGGTAGCCAGTCCCACAAAGTTATCGACCGTGTTGGGAGCCTTCTCTTCCTCCAGCAGGCAGGTAATCTCTCCATGATTAGTCTTGAAGATGGCATAAAGCTGACCCTCGCCCTTCACTGCACTTGAGAAATCGCCGAATGACTTGGGTTCGCCAATGTTTGAACCCTCTCCATCCCCATCACTTGCTGCTCCATCAGCGCTCCCTGTGCCGTTAGCCGTGGCAGTGGCTGCCTTCTCAGCTTTAGTTGCTTCGGCTGCCTTATCTTCCTTAACAGAGCTGCCGTTCTTACCACATCCGCCCACGCTTCCTAATGCAGCAGCCATAACTGCTGCCATTACAACCACACTTAATGACCTGCCAAACTGTTTTCTCATCTCATCAACTCCATTATTATATGTCATGGTATGTCTACAAAAGGGCACGGGATGCCGTATGTGCGTTCGGCTAAGC
>CAYZFJ010000215.1:0-3655 GCA_964477705.1 uncultured Myxococcia bacterium
CTGCCCCCCCGCCGCCGCCACCCCTAGCCACCCCGCCGCCGCCACCCCTAGCCACCCCCGCTCTCACCATCAGGCCCACCCTCAAGAGAGAGTGCCCTCACCCTATGCACCACACGGCCAGCAGTACGCCGACCTTCCCGCACACCAATAGCGAACATTCCCGCAAGTCCATGGTGATAGATCCTCGCCCCATCCAGGTAGTTCCCCTTATCTGCAAAAGCGAACTTATAGGACTCATTGCCATGGAGCAGATCAAACTGACGTACCCCCCGGGCCGCACACTCCTCAAGGGCAAGAAGCAACAGCACCGTACCAGCGCTCTTATTTCCAAGTGCCGGCTCAAAACCGGTCTGGTAATAGTAGAACTTGCCATTGGCTTCAAAGCCCCATATAACTGCGGCCACCTGCCCCCCCAGCTTCAACCAGTAGAACCGCCACATGCCAGCCTGAGCCAGGGCATCCATGGCATTGCGGTTGAACAGATTCCGGGTCTCATCACCCACAGCCTCAGATCGGCTGCCAAACCGTTTAACATGGAGCCGCTCATAAATACTGAGGGCATCGCCCACCATGGCTGGTTCAGTCCACAGCCCGAACTGAAAGCCATCTTCTCTTTCCAGTCGTTTTCGCTTCCGGACTGCCTGCTTGATATAGGCAGGCTCCCCTCTCTCAAGCACCCCATCGTAGCCATCTTCACCAATGCTGATCACCGGACAGACAGCAGCAGGACCCCAATAATAGTGATCGTCGAATTGTCTGGACATATTGGTGATTATGCTTAGAAATCGGGAGTCTGCCGGTACATTACTCAACTCAAGCAATTGCCATCGCTCCCCCGACAGTCTGAGCAGACTCTTCACCAGACCGACCTGTACCTGCTCCTCCACATCCTTGTGCACCACCGCTTCCAGGTAGTCAGACCCGACCCGACCCGACCCGATAAAGGCCCATCGACCGCCCAGAACCCCCATCTTCTCCTCATAAAGAGGCAGAACACCCACAAGGGCACCATTCTCCCTGGAACGGACTGTAAGAATTCTCACGCTGTCCTGATACTCCCGCCAGGTCCGCAACCAGGCATCAAGCCAGCAAAAAGAGAGGAAGACATGATCCTGCCTTGAATTGGCCAGAAGGTTGTCCCACTCTCCGGCCATCTGTGAGAATCCCTGATAATCCTCCACCATATCAACCGCATAGTCGGACGATTCTATTAATGCTGTTGACAGTACTGAGGCTGTAATCTCTACGTCTTTATTCCCGCCAGCGCCAGGAGCAGGACGACCATCATCAGTTTCAGCCAACTCTCAATGCCTCCTTCGCCACATCGGCAATCCTGTTCATGTCTTCCAAATCCAAATCCTGGTGGACTGGCAACTCAATTACAGAGAGACGGAGCTCATCAGCCTCAGGGAATTGCCCCCTCTGATAGACAGGATGGGCAATCCTCCACAAGTCCACTGCCGCAATACCCCTGCTCCAGAGGAGCGCCAGCGCCTGGTCCCGGTCACGGACCTTGAATGGATAAAAGAGTGGTGACACACCGGGTGGAAGGGAAGACTCTGGCCATAGCTGCTCCCCATAAAAGGAGAGCAACCTGTGCAATTCGTGGAAATTCTGGCGTCGCCGTTTAACAATCGATGGGGGATTCACTGAGGACAAAATCCGCATGGTGGCGAGGGAGGCTGCTATATCAATAAAGGCTGGATTAAAGTCAGCCTCGGCAATCGCCGGTGGCCTTGCTCCCAGCATGCCGACCAGCCTGCGCCCCCCATCCAGGAGCAGACTGGACAGGCGCTTTCGGCTCTTTGGGCCAGGACTGCCATTCTTGCCCACATCAGCCCAATTGTTGCCCGATGGTGCCTCTTCACCCCTCTCTCCTCTAGCCCCCACTCCTGCCCCCACGCCAGCCCCAGCCTCCAACTCAGCCCAATCAATCCCCCCTCGAGCCCCAAGGAGCATCCCAGCCAGGTGAAACAACGTAGCTCTGACTGAAGACATCCTAAACCGGGGCAACAGGAACCGCACATCTGCCTCGGTCAAGGTTGAGCGAGCCTTACCCGAGACCATTCTCTCAGATGATTCTGAGCTAAAGCGCAGTACACCACCATCAGGCACAGGGATTACCTTATGGAGGCTGAAACATGCAGCATCGCCCAATGAACCCAGAGGGCGATCCCCAATGCTGCTGAACAGGGCAGGCGCACAATCCTCAAGGAGAACGAGCCCCCTCCTTCTGCAAATCTCAGCCACCTGAAGGGGAGAAGCGGGAAACCCGTTGTGATGAACCAGAAGCACCGCCCTTGTTTTCGGGCCAATGGCCGCCTCTACATCCTCTGGCAAGGTCTCCATGTTCGGTCCAACCCTATAGAAGCGAACCGACCCACCAGCCGCCAGAATTGCCCCCACTTCCACCCCATGGTGGTAGGCAGGCACCAGCACCTGTGGCGAACGTGAAGGATCTCCTGGCACAGCGCCAAGCAGAGCTCTGACTGCCCAATAAACCGCATAGCGCCCCTGCATGGTCGCCCGGGATAAATCATCTGAATCCAGAGGGAACCACCCAGGATGACCAGCCCCCCCCACCAGTGAATTGAAAAGCTGTCTTATAGAGAGCTGGGGCAGACTAGCCAGTGTCCCCCTCTTTACAGTCTCGGTTCGGTCAGACATGACGCTCGGTTCCCTCCCGCTGAAATCCCAGTTGGCTGTCGCCCCTCTTGCGCCCACAGCCCACCTGAACGCACGCACCCACCACTGTCAATGTTGATTATGCAGGTTGCTGCCGGGGGAGAAGAGATTGGCGACAGAATCACGAAGTTTGCGAAGTTGCCCATATTTGACCCCATGCAGCCATCTGGCCTTGGCAGAGTCTGGGCGAAAAATATGCAACCACACATGGGGCCTTGTCCGTACTGTCCATTCCCTCTTCCAGGGCGCATCATCACCCAACAGGTCAAGCTCCACCATGCCTGAATTCATCAGATTGCGGATTACCTGCCATAACAAGATGTGCCCCGGGCCTAAAGTTGCCAGAGTAGGATCAAAACCAGGCTTCAACAGATAGTGTTTGCCACCTTCAGCCATGGAAAAATGGAACCCGACAGGCTGCCCATCCAGCAGAAGAAAATCGAGCCTGAGCCACCCCCTCCCAAGGGCATACTCCATCTGCCTACGATAAAACTTTACCAGCCTGGGGTCCTTCAGCACGGCGGTTCCCGCCCTACCCTTCCACCCTGCAGCCTCCAGACCAAATCCATCCATAAAAGCCTGCTCCAGATCCCCCTGTTCGATTACCTCATCCTCAACTGCCTCCATATAAGCGTCAAGGCGAGCTTCTTCTATGCCTGAGTCCAAGTCTGCGCCTGTGTCTGCGCCTGCGCTTATGCCTGAGTCGGTATCTAAGCTCACGCCTCTGTTTATGCCTGCGCTCGCATCTCCAGCGCTGTAACCATGGCCTTTCCCCTGCCCCCCCCCCACAAGCCCTTCACCCCCACTGCCGCCGCCCAGTCTGCGAACCGACGGTCTACCCAGCTCTTCCAGCTTACGAATCCGGCGCCGCAGCTCCCTTCCAAACTTGCCGTCTGGTTCATCCACAGGCAACTTGATAAAAGGTGACTGGAGAGAGGGCCACGCCTCGACCAGGTACCCATCCTCCTTG
>CAYZFJ010000216.1:0-3616 GCA_964477705.1 uncultured Myxococcia bacterium
TGAAGCTTAACAGAACACACATACGGCATGCCGTGCCCCTACAGGTGTTGGGAGGTATTGGGTACAGGGGGTTGGTATGGGGAAGTGTTATACATCAAGGCCGGATACGGTCGATGGTTCTAGGGAAAGGAATGGTCTCTCGAACGTGATGGATGCCACAGAGCCAGGCGACAGTTCGCTCGATTCCCAGACCGAAGCCAGAATGGGGCACAGAACCATACCGACGCAGATCCAGATACCATTCGAAAGCATCCATGGGCAGACCATGGTGTCTGATTGCATTCTCAAGCACAGTCAGGTCCTCTTCCCTCTGTCCGCCGCCGATAATCTCTCCATACCCCTCCGGTGCGAGCACATCAACACAGAGAGCCAAGGATGGATCAGCATTGTCCTTCTTCATATAAAAAGCCTTCACCTGAGCAGGATAGCGGTGCACCATCACTGGCCGGTCGTACAGATTAGACAGGACCGTCTCATGTTCAGCACCAAGATCAATGCCCCACTCCATCTCCACCCCTTCCTTGTGAAGCATTTCAACCGCTTCTGAATAGAGGATTCGAGGGAACGGCTTCTGGATCTTTTCCAACTTGGTGATATCCCTCTCCAGAATCTCTAAATGCTCCCTGCATTCTTCCAGCACACGGGAAACAATAGACACCAGGAAGTCCTCAGCGAGGTCCATGGTCCCGTTCAGGTCCATAAAAGCAACCTCAGGCTCCACCATCCAGAACTCGGACAGGTGGCGTCTAGTCTTACTCTTCTCGGCCCGGAAGGTTGGCCCAAAGCAATAAGCCCGCCCCATAGCCATGGCAGCAGCCTCCATGTACAACTGCCCGCTCTGGGTAAGATAAGCCTTCTGGTCATGGTATTGGGTTTCAAACAGGGTGGATGTGCCCTCGCACGCAGATGGGGTGAAGATAGGAGCATCTACCAGGGTGAAGCCGTGACTGTCGAAATAGTTGCGCACCGCCCGGATGATGGAGGCCCTGATTTTCAAGATAGCATTCTGCCTCTTGCTTCTCAGCCATAGGTGACGCTGGTCCATCAGGAAAGCGATCCCGTGCTCCTTGGGGGTGATTGGGTAAGGCTCAGCAGCGCTGATCAGCTCCAGTCCAGTCACCGCCAGCTCAAAACCGATAGGAGAGCGAGGATCTTTGCGAACCTTTCCCTTTACCCTGATGGATGACTCTTGAGAGATGTGGTCTGCAAGCTCGAAGGTAGCCTCATCAAAGTCGCCTTTGAACATGACACACTGGATAATCCCCGAACCATCACGCACCTGCAGAAAATGGAGCTTTCCCTTGGATGATTTATTATAGAGCCATCCTTCCAGCAACACCTCCTGGTCTACGTAACTGGCCACATCTTCAATATATACTTTTGTCGTACTCATTATGGTGATTCTCTCATTAGATTATGAAATCAACACATCAGATCAAAGTTGAAAAAAGGCATGCAGCAACACGCCTAATGATCCCATGTTTTGTCTACCTTCCAGCACCTCTCAACTGATAGTAATCATTGATCAATCCCCTGACAGCAGGAACTTCAGGGTCGCGAGGATCTGCGAGGTATACAAATAAGGTATAAGTCGAAACCGCTCTCTCAGACTGCCCGAGCCTAGCATGGCAGATTGCCAGCCCCCTGAAAGCGTGGGCATTGGTAAACTCAACCTCCAGGGCTTTCTGGAACTCGGCTACTGCCCTTTGAAAATTCTCCTGGCTGATGAACCGGAACCCGGAGGCAACCCGCTCCCTTGCAATACGTGCATCCTCCACCCAATCACTGTCGCTTTTTTGGCCATCAAGAACCGTAATTGGGAAATGGTAGCCCCGTCCACTCAACTCTCTGGCGATGGAGACGAGTTCTTTGCGTGGCATGGATGTGCGGCGTTCCAAGTCTTCACTGATCTGAATGAGCGATCGCCACATCCCAAGCCATGCGGCATTAAACCCCGGGGAGATTCGCACAGCAGTCTGGAATGATTCCATTGCCTTGTCAAGCATCATAACCTGCAGATAATGCTTGCCACGGAGCATATGAACTCGGGCTGGATGTACTCCCTGCAAAAGCGCCCATTCGGTGTGTTCCACCACTGCGGCGGTGTTGCCGAGCTGTGACTCGGCTTGAGCAATCCGCATATAATGGTTTCCATAATCGGGCTCTCGGCTCCTAATCTCCTGGAGCTGCCCCATGTGCTTTTCCCATTGAGCCAGCTCATCGGCCTGAGCAGAAGGGGGAGCTGCCATAACTGTAACAAGGCAGATGCTGAAGCTGCTCAGCCTCCACCAGCAGGAGCCACCCATAAGCTTGAAAAGTGCCATAATACTTTTTGTTGAGGTAGTTGCTTGAGGTTTCCTAATCATTGCCATACCAGAGAAGACACGAAACTGAAGTGGCAAATGCATGAGAGATTTCACCTGGTGATACCAGTCACCGGTAGTTAACCACCGTAATAACAACTCACTCATTCCTTCCTACCATGGAATCAATCATATGTGCATCAACCCTTAGTTGCTTCTGCCTACACCCCAACGGTCATCCAGTATGGCAATGGATAAGCTAATGAGACACTCGGCTGGCTATCTTATCAGGTCCAGTAGATCGCAGCAAGATAGAAGGAGCAGGGGGGGCAGGTCACTGTACCAGAGGGAGCAAAATTGGCTTTGAGTTTCTGATGGCTTCACTCTCTGTGGACTGGTGAAAAAGCAGCGATAAGTACCTATCATGCCTACAATTGCTGCCCCTGCATTCTTTGATTCAATGTTGCTTGAAAAACGTTTTTCACTCTGCTAACGTGCAAGTCAGTCCCAGATGTGGACTGATGCTGGGCTAAACAAAGACATTTCTGAAAGGGTACATATGGAAGCCAACGACTACAGGGATAGAGACTCCCGAGAGTACAGAGACCGTGATTCCAAGGAGTACAGGGAGCCGCGTGAATATAAAGAATCCAGGGAACGGTGTGCTGTGGCCGGGTTCTGTGATGGACTATGCAGGGAGCAGCATTTGATCGAGGATGGGCGTCGCTGCCCAGCGTGGTACACTGATGATTCTTCACGTCGCCGCAGTGCTGGTGCCGGGAGACCCCGCAGATCAGAACAAGACTGATTTGAGAGACCGGACATAGCCTAACTTCGAATCTTGCCAGCTTCTAGCCACAAGATTTTCCAGTAACCTTTCAGTCCATTCATAAATTGAAGCCATGCTGAACGCTCCGTACCGCATAGTGTTCCATCCCTATCCCCATCCCCATCCCTATCCCCATCCCTATCCCCATCCCTATCCCCATCCCTATCCCCATCCCCATCCCTATCCCCATCCCTATCCCCATCCCTATCCCCATCCCCATCCCCATCCCTATCCCCATCCCTGTTCCTGAACCTGTACCTGCCCCTATCTCCTGCCCAACCTATAACTGAGGCCCAGTTCCCCCCCCACCCACTTGCGGCCTCTAATTTGCTGCTAATCCAGTCTGTCTATAGTCTTGTCCAACAACCACTCCATACCTCTCTCTTGGTCCAGCAAATATCCAGCCTGACTCTGAAGACATGACCTTGACTCTTCTTCGAAACCGGCTCTATCCTCAGCACCATCTATGATGTCGGGGTTGGCA
>CAYZFJ010000217.1:0-3168 GCA_964477705.1 uncultured Myxococcia bacterium
GGCAGCAGAGAGGGTCCATCAGATCAATCCTGATATTAACCTGACTACCAAGTGTGTCTTCTTCTCCGGTGAAAACGCCGCCGAGCTGCTGGATGGCAGTTTCAATTATATAGTTGATGCCATAGACAGCCTTAATCCGAAGGTGAACCTGTTAAAAGAGGCTGTCCAGCGCAAGATCCCCATAGTGAGCGCCATGGGCGCTGCTAACCGCACTGATCCATCAAAAGTACGTATATCTGACATCTCTCAAACAGAGGCTTGTCCTCTGGCCCGCAAAGTGCGCCGGCGGCTGAAGCGACTGGGTGTTTACAAGGGAGTCACTGCCGTATGGTCTGCCGAAATTCCCGAATTTGCTCCCATCTCACCCGATGATCCCATGGCAATTTGTGAACATGACCCCACATGGCGTGGCCGAACCAGAGGCATCCTACCAAGCATGGCTCCTCTTCCCGGCATTTTCGGCCTGTCTGCAGCAAACCATGTAATTTGGTCCATTCTTAAAGATACAAAGTAATTATCCATTAATTGCTTGCTCCTCTACCCTCAATATTGATAAATTCTCTGCTGATTATCATTGTTATCCGGAACTGGCCGCCAGGCTGCTCCCCTCCCACAGAGGATGACTGAACTGACGGAAATTGGATTTCCGGCCTGTTTAATTCCACGAGGAGAGATAAGGTGTTCCTGCCTGCAACCCCATTATTCATGACCACAAAACTGTGCCGAAAGCTTCCGGCGCTCGCCCTGACTACCTCAATGCTCCTGTTGGCATGGGGATATAACCAGACCGCATGGGCCAACCCCAGTGACTCTGCTCAAACTCAGGCCTCCCTATTGGCCCAGACTGAAGCCAATGCCGCATGGACTGACGCCTATGGGACCAGCAATGTCTCCACATCGGCACCTGCCCTCACGCCAGCCCCAGCCCCCGCCCAGGCATTCAACGCTGCCGGCCTGGGCTCCAAAATCACACTCAAGGCTGGGGCAGAAGGCGCATATGTGCACACTATCCAGAACGATCCAGTGGGTGCACCATCCAATGACAGAGCTGGCAAACATGGGCCAGGCGGTGGCGGTGGTCTCCTCCTCGAAGCCCGCTTCTTGCGATTCATCGGCCTGGAGACTGCCCTTCTCTATGAGACCAACACCAGAACGAAAGAGATTGAGATTAACGAGAGTTACGGGACAATCTCCTACTTTCCCAAGGTGACTGCAGACAACCTGCGAATTCCCATTCTCCTCAAGGGTGTTCTCTCCATGCCTGTGCATGGCCCCGAAGAAGCAAATGTGTGGATTGGGGCTGGCCCTGAGTTCGTCATTCCCATGAGCGTGGAGAGCGAGATAACCTATGAGGTAAATTCTCCGTATAACGTAACCATTGATGGACCATCCCAGGCTCGAATCCAGGCCCAGAGTGACAACTACAACGCCCGCACCAAGGAGAAGAGTGCGGTCCACCTGGCCGTGGGTACTGGATGTGGGCTGCAACTGGGACCAGTCGAGCTGGGCTTTGCTGCCAGGGCCTCATGGAACTTTGGCCATGAGAACGATTATGTGCAGCACCTGTGTCTGGGAAACCAGTGCATGGCTGACAAGTATGAGTATTCGGAACACACCCTTGACCTGCGGGCCATGCTGAGGCTTCTCTACATTTTCCCGATTTTGTGATATCTGTAACACCAAGAGGCTTGTAACAATAACTTATTTGCCCATTGGGATTTGCCCTGAATGACTGCCCCAACTGAAGTCAGATTCAAACTCTTTTTCTTGGCAACTGCAGCAGCGGTAGTTGTGTTGTTGGGGAGCCCTGTCTCTCCACTTTGGGCAGATGATGTGGATTTCGATTTCTCTGACCAACCGGATCAACCGGATAACCCAGTCAACACTCCATATAACAACAATAGCGCCAACACAGGCTATGGCGGGTACCAGGGATATGGCTCATCGTTCTCATCTGCCGACGATTTTCCATCATTGAGGGCTCCTGGACAGGGCACCTCCACATCTACTCCTCCCCCCTCCGGCAATGCAGATGAAGACATATTCACTCCCCCCCACAATCCCAAATCCCCATTAGCGGGCGCTGGGACAGGGAGCAGGACAGGGAGCGCATCTGCATACCATGATGACCAAGACCAACTCCCTCATATAGGTGGTAAGACAGCAGCCATTCATGGGCAGAGCGTGAGCGAGGCCAGCCCATCCTCTAATGACAGTTACCCATATAAGGGACGCATTCTTTCCGTGGGATTGGGAGGCGAGGGAGGATATGTGCATTCATTCCAGGCCAATCCACAGAATTCACCCCAGTGGGATATGGCAGGCAAAGAGGGGCTCGGTGGGGGTGGTGGCTTCATCCTCAACACCCGATTCTTTAGATTTATCGGTCTGGAAACAGGGCTGGTGTTTGATCACACTACCCGTCACAAGAGCCACACATTTAGTGCCCAATCCGACTCCGGCCAGGTCACTTTCAACCGTTACCCAACTGTTATTACCAACAACATGAGAATTCCGATTATGGTCAAACTGATCAGTCCCATTCCAGTATGGGGCAGGGAAATCGGAAACATCTGGCTTAGTTGCGGTCCAGAATGGGTTATTCCACTCTCGGTTTATGGCCAGATGGATCACCAGATAACAGCCTCTGATGGTATCCGTTACAACGAAAATGAGTTAGAGATGATGGCAGCTACCAATCAGGCCGCATACATGAATCGAATAAGGGAACGAGAGGCCATGCATTTGACTGCCGGGTTTGGCTTCGGCATTAATTTAGGTGCGTCAGAATTGGGGCTTGGTATTAAAGCGTCGTGGAACTACAACCACGATAACCAGTATATGGACGCTTTCTGCATCAACCAGGACACCTCGACCTGTGTGGGAGAGGAGTTTGAGTATTCTGACCACACGCTGGATGTTCGTGCAGTGGCAAGGTTGCTGTATAACATCCCGATCCTGTAGCAAGTGAAGAAGATGCGGCCCACATGACCGCTCAATTCCCAACTTCTATTACCCCCCAACCCTGTAGGGCACGGCATGCCGTATTTGTGTTCGGTTGAGCTCCAATTCCATGCCACCAAGCCATCAAGCACCCAATTACGTATGTTGCGATTTGGGCCTGGCACCTTACGTCCTTCCCCAACGTCTCGTAGGTGGCGGATCGAG
>CAYZFJ010000218.1:0-3142 GCA_964477705.1 uncultured Myxococcia bacterium
AAGGCGACTGGGGCGGGGTCCATATCAATGTGGGTATTGTGAATCGTGGCCTCTACCTGGCAGCCCAGGATGTTGCCCTGGACAAGATACAGGCCATCTGGTACCGGGTGCTCGACACATCTCTCATCACATCCAGAGCCAACTTTCTCAGTTTTGTGCGGGGAGCGCTCACCGCAACGTCCCAGCTTTATCCAGACGATATGGTATCCAAGGCCCGAATTCAAAATGCCTTTGCTGCAGTAGGGCTGGGAGACTCCACCACCCTGCCTGATGAATGTCCCGAAAACAGCACCTATTCTAATGGTCAATGCGTATGCAACGCAGGGTATCAGCCCAATCCGGGGCGAAACGGTTGCGAGCCAATCCCTGAACCTGAGTGCCCGGACCACTCTTCATACCGCAATGGCAGGTGCTATTGCGACAGTGGTTATGAGCCGGGGCCTGACCTGCAGAGCTGCGTCCCTATCCAGGTAGAGTGCCCCCCAAACAGTCATCCGGCAGGTAATGTTTGCGCCTGTGATGAAGGGTTTACCCCCAACCAGACCGGCACCGGGTGCATCCCAGTAGACGATGGGTGCCCTGAGAACAGCTCTCCCACCACCAATGGCCAATGTAGTTGTAATGAGGGATACTGGCTCGACAACGAGACCAACCTGTGCATTCCCGAGTCCGGGGCTCCCTGCGGTTCGGAGACTGCTCTAGGGAGATGCTCAGGGACAGTGCTTATTTATTGCGATGATCATACAGATCCTGACAATCCAGTGCTGATTACCATGAATTGCATGGATTACAACTCTATATGCGGCACCCTGAGTGGTGAGGTGGGGTATCACTGTGTTGAAGATGAAGATGGGGACAATGGAGACGGGTGTCCGGAGAACTCTACTCCAGATAACGACGGGAACTGCACCTGTGATGATGGCTGGGTGCCATCTGATGATGGCAATAGCTGCGTGTCTGAATCCGGCCCGGGCTCCTTATGCCCTCCCAATGCGGACTGGATAGAGAGCTCGGCAAGTTGCGTCTGCAGCGATGGTTTCAGGGCTCATGGTTCGGGTAATGGGTGTATACCTGTAGATGGGTGTCCCACCAACTCCCACTATAACACCAACAACTACCTCTGTGTCTGTGACGAAGGCTATGTACCCGATTCCACAGGAGCAGCCTGTGCCGAAGACTCCTCATGGTTCAATGCGCTGTGGTCTGGATGCGGATGCTCCATTACTGGTGCCAACCCCATGGGGCGTGTTGGAGCCAACGGAGCTGGCAGTGGTGCTGTACTCTTTACACTCTTGCTTCTGGCTGGCCTGTGCCTGAGATCACGACGTTCAGGAACTGAAGAATAAAAGTGCAGCAATAGCCCTCCACAATCAGGTGCATGAAACTGAACGCAATAGGGAGCTTTATTCAGGTCCAATAATCTCTTCGAGGAATGGGTAGGATTTTAACTTTCGCCCCACCACCCCTGAAACCAGCCTCATGGTAATCTCTTTCGCCTGCTTCAGAGAGGCTTTATGGGCCGAAACTATCCCATGGAGGGGATTGCTACCGAACTGCCCGGCCCTACCTGCCTGGGCCAGTTTCTGCAAGAGGGCTAATGTCTCCCCATCGCTGTGAACCATATGGGTTACGTGGCGTTCACTACAGCATTCCGGGCAGATGAGCCCTCCATCATGGATGGATATGAACACTGGTTGACTGCTGGCTGGTTCTCCCTCCAGGCCATCACACTCACCCGCTCTGCTTACACAGCCCCCAACTTCCCTGCTCTCCCCATTTGCACTTGCACCCACCCCCGTGGCTCCACCCAGCCATGAACCGGCATCAGTCCCGCAACCACAGCAACACCAGAGCTCCTGACGAAACCCCAGCGCATCCAGAGCTCCCAAACCGAATGCCACCACATCGGCCCAGCCTGTTGGGTCCCAGTAATGGTCGAGGCGATCCAGGTATGACGACAGCAACAAATAGAGGCCTTCTGCCTCCCCTGCCTGCAAGGCAGTATGTCGGCACAGCTCAACGCCCCATGAGGCAGCAGCAATGGCAGGAAGTGAGCGGGAGATCCCGGAATAGATGGTCACCGGATCCATACTCACCAAGCTGGCCATGGACGAGGTGCTGCGCTCCCTGTAGCCGGCCACAACTCTGGTGAAGGGTTGAAGACAGACCCCAAATCTGGCTTTACGAGATGAGCGACCTCCCCTGGCAAACAGGGTGAGGCTACCCGCCTCTTTTGAGAGCATGGTAACTACCGCATCTGCCTCCCCATATGGGAGACAGTGAAGGATGATTCCTTCACTGGTATGTTCGATGCCTTTAGCCATGAATTAAGCTACCTACCAAGAGATACGGCTTCGCCTGGGAACATTCTCTTTCACCCAGTCCACAATGGTTTCTGTTGAGGTTCCAGGACCAAAGACAGCGCTGATGCCTTGCTCCATCAACGATTTAATGTCGCCGGCCGGAATGGTGCCGCCCCCAAAGACCACCACATCCCCTGCCCCGTTGTCCCTGAGCAGCCTGACCACTTTTGGAAAGAGAGTCAGGTGAGCTCCGGAGAGGCAGGACAGCCCAACAGCGTCCACATCTTCCTGCACGGCAGCCTGGGCTACCATCTCAGGGGTCTGGTGCAATCCGGTGTAAATAACTTCAAATCCTGCATCTCTCAGTGATCTGGCAACCACCTTAGCCCCCCGATCATGGCCATCCAGCCCAGGTTTAGCCACCAGAATCCGCCGCTTTCCAGCCTCATTCACCATCACTGCACCTCCGGTACCGCACAAGGTACGACAGAATTTGTAGAGAGAAAAGAGTAGCACTCCTGATAAACATCTTATCAGTTTGTTTAATTTGTTTAAGATGAATTACTTGTATTATCAAGTCTTAGTTAAAACAGGCGAGCAACCCGCTTACCTCTTGCACCTTGCAACTTGCACCTTGCTGATTTCCATTTCGAACTGTGCGGCTGGTTAGTTGCACCGCTGGCGTAGGGCACGGCATGCCGTGCCCTACAGGGGTTGGGAGGGAGGGCTTGGGCATGTGAGTGGGTGGGTGGTGTAGCGCCAGAACCAAATCGCAAGAGACGTGATAGGACGCTTGAGGGATTGGTGGTATGGAGTTGGAGCTTAACCGAACACACATA
>CAYZFJ010000219.1:0-3024 GCA_964477705.1 uncultured Myxococcia bacterium
GAACCGGAACCATACCGAGGGCAGACCGCAGGAACAATCTGATGACGAAGACGAAAACCCCGGACAGCAACATGATGCCGTCCCCGCAGCCCTGCCTCCTACCCGACAACTGGAGCTTTCGCACAAACCCATTATCGGGTGATGGCGGCGGACACATAATTGAATCTCTGGCAGAAGCGCTGGAGGTCCACCCTCTCATCGCCAAGCTCCTCACCCAGCGAGGAATCACAGACCAGGAATCTGCCGAGGTCTATCTGCACCCCACACTGAAAGATATGCTTCCCCCGTTTACCATGCGGGATCTGAAGACAGCTTCGGTCAGGGTTGCTGATGCAATCCAGCGAGGTGAGAAGGTTGCCATCCATGGAGACTATGACGTGGATGGGATCACCTCCACCACCATGCTCCTTGATTTTCTGGAGTCCATGGGCACAACAGTTGGCTACCACATTCCTCACCGCCTCCATGAAGGATACGGTCTCTCCCCTGAAGCAGTAAGACAAACAGCCCAGAGTGGAGCTACGCTCCTGATCACCGTAGATTGCGGCATAGCGTGTCATCAAGAGGTAGCTCTTGCCCGCTCCCTTGGAATGGATGTGCTGATCATCGACCATCACCCCCCTGATAATGCACAGGGTCTCCCCGATGCTAATGGTATTGTAAACGCTCACCGGACTGATTGCGGGTTTGCAGATGGGGTGCTTGCCGCAGTAGGCACCGTATTCCACCTGATCATTGGGGTCAGGAGAGAGCTGCGGGACCGCAACTTTTTCAGCGGGACCGGGGAACCACCGCTCAAGCAGTATCTGGACCTGGTGGCCCTGGGAACCATTGCTGACATGGTTCCCCTCACTGGCCAGAACCGGATCATGGTCAGCATCGGCCTCAAGGAACTCGCCAATAGCCGTAGACCCGGCCTGCAAGCCCTACTCCATCTCTCCGGTTCCAGAACCCCAATCACCACCTGGACCATTGGATTCGTCCTGGCCCCCAGGCTTAATGCTGCAGGAAGGCTGGGAGATGCTGGACGGGCGGTAAGGCTCCTCTCCACAACAGAGCATGAAGTCGCCTATGAGCTTGCCAAAGAGCTGAATGACGAGAACCGGAAGAGGCAGGAGCTGGGCGAAGCCATATTCCGGCAGGCCATGGAGCTCTATCAGGAAGCTACCGAGTCAAAGCAGCACGTCAACCTGCCCCAGAATGCGGTGCAAGCGCCTGGCTTGGCCAAGCCTACAGTTTGGATCTGGCCCAATCCCCCTCTGGTAATCATCTCAGCTCCCGGGTGGCATTATGGGGTGCTGGGTATTGTGGCCTCCAGAATCATGGAAGCGACCGGCAAAGCAACCGTAATCATAGGCTTTGCGCCTGATAACACAGGAAAAGGCTCCGCCCGATCCATACCAGGCATCAACATTGGGGAGGCTCTCCACAGTTGCAAGGAGCAGGACACCCTGACTTCAGCCGGAGGCCACAAGGCCGCTGGAGGATTATCCCTCCGCTCTGACCAGCTCACCAGTTTCTGCGGCACCCTTCACCGACATATCCATGAGCATTGGCCGGAATCCAATGATAATTCTGTTCAAAACATCGATCAATTCAATGGACATGTCATACATGCTGAATTAGACTTGTCGCAACTTACCCCTCAATTAGTCGATAATCTGAGGCTCCTTGAACCATTCGGCCCTGGTAATGAGGAGCCTCTGCTTTTAAGCAGAAACCTGAAGGTCACCGGGTGCCGGGTCTTCAAAGAAAAGCATGTACGCTGCAAGCTATCAGGGGATGGCATACCCGTGTCAAGGGCGGTTGATGCCATAGGGTTCAACATGGCCGGTGATACCCTGCAAAATAACAACATCATCAATGCAATACACGTCCCCAGGTGGAACGACCATGGGAAGCAAAGAACTCTAGAATTATTATTGAAAGATATCTCACTTGTGACGAAGGAGTAATTTTATGGGTAAATCATTAACAAAGACAGCCAAGATGCTGTCGATCCTCTGCATGGCCGCTGCGCTCCTCTTCAGCCTCACCGGGTGCGATGAGCTCGCCAACAATTTAGACGACATTGCAGACACCGATACAGGCCAGGGAGAAGACACAGGCACCAATGATGAGAACACCCCGGATAGTGGTGAAGTTGATGATACAAACCCACTCCCGCCATCACCCAGCAACCCTGCTTTTGTCTTCAACGATCTGAAGATTGACAACGCTGAGACCATTGACCTGGATGGAGATGAAATCCCCGACAACGCCATGGGGAAGAACTTGGGGATGATCCGTGTCTTCCTGAACTCTAAACTCACAGAACTAATCCAGGAAGGAAGTTTCCTGATGCTCTCTGAATTTGTCGGGATTAACGACCCGGTCCAGACTGAAGACTTCTCAATAAACATGTTGATCGGCGTAAACACCAAAGAGGATCCAACTGACAACTTCTCAGGACACGCAACCATCAACGTGTCTGTGGCCTCCTATGATGACCTAGGACAGCCTGCGATCAGCCTCCAGGACACTACCATAGAGGACAGTCATTTTACTGCAAGAGGGAGCGAACTGGTCATCGACTTTCCGCTCCCCAGTGGTCCAATTTTCCACGCCACCCTTTATAATGCAGTCATGATCGGCACCATTGAGCCTTTTAATGAGGGGCTCTCCAGCGTACTTATCGGCGGGGCAATAAAACAGGCCGACTTGGAGGCTGCCCTTGACCTGATGCCAGGAGGTGGTTCTTATGATTCTGCAACGCTGATGCAAATCCTGGGAGACCCTGATATAGACACGGACGAAGATCAGGTGATGGATGCGTTCTCAATCGCCTTTAGCGGAAGCGCAGTGAGAGCATCCCTTGGGTATATTGTCCCCTACAACACCCAAACAGAATAAGGTGCAGGGTGCAAGGGAGCGGTCATGGTTCAGGGTGAGCGGGTGTCGGCTGGTTGGTTGCACCGCTGACGAAGGGTACGGCATGCCGCACACGCGTTCTTTTAAGGCAGTTTAATTTCGCAAATTGTTTGG
>CAYZFJ010000220.1:0-2993 GCA_964477705.1 uncultured Myxococcia bacterium
GGCCATGGCAATTTTCGGTAAGTGACCGCCCCCTTGATAGATATAGTTACAAAATCCGGTTTGGGAGAGAGCTTTCTCAGTAGAATAAAGGGAAGCAAAAGAATGTTCCTGACCAAAGTCAGCAGGGTTCGCAACAGCATATTGAACATCTCCGGAAAAAGGATGGCACCTCTTAAGTACTCACCCCATCCTACCCACAATATAGAATTGTTCACTACAAAATATTTCATGGTTCCAGAGAGAGAACACTGGCAGGATCAAGGACGGTTTTTTAGTGAACCCACAGTAAGTTTCCTGGCCTTCAGATTACCGCCAGGCGCCTGTTGCTCGCCGGGGGATTTTGTGCTCCCGTTACCGGCAACAGCCTCTGCCTCCAACTCTACAGGCGCTCTCCCCCCTAACAATTCCCTCACCTCATCAAAGCCTTCTCTGGCTTTAATAGCCGCTACCGGACTGAGCCTGTATAAAAGACTGGTAAATTCTCCGGCATGCACCATCTCCTCAAGGGCAATATCATAGAGCACCTTCTTGGCATCCTCATCGTCGGTGGCGTCCATATGGGATAAGTACAGGTGTACCGCCTCCAGTTCGGCGGCGATATTAGCCATGATGGCCCGCTCCAGTTCGGATTTCTCCATCTTGCGGGGAACATTACCCATAAAGGGATTTATAAACTGAGCCATTTCCATTACCTCCACACATTCAATCTATCCCATTTGGTCGCCTCCACCTGATTGTCAACACTATGAAGGATGCGGTCTCTCCCTTACATTGACTTAAAGACAAAGCTGGCCTATGAATGCTATTATTCGTTCGTTTACTGTTCCCATAACCACTAAACTTAGCAGCCGGTATCAACAGGCCATGAAATATCAAAATCGATTACTCCCAATAATTATCCTATCCTTTCTGACAACCATCCTCACTACCGCCGCCATACCCATATGCACGGTCGAAGCTAATCCCAAAAAGGCCGCAGAAGACGCAGTGAAGTATTTCAATGATGGTAATGACCTCTTCGACCGGGGAGACTTTGAAGAAGCGATAAGGATGTTCAATGTGGCATCCATGCTAATGCCTGACCTGCCCGGCCCATACAGACGCCTGGGGCAGGCTTACCTGAAGCTGAACAACTGCAATGACGCCGTCAATGCATTCAACAAATACCTGGATCTTCAGCCGGATGGTAAATTCGCCAGCCAGGCCCATGAAGAGATTAAAAACTGCAGAGCCAAGTTGTCTCCCTCCAGGCCCACACCGGGGACCAGGGTTCCTTCTACAGGCTATCTAAACCTGACATGCTCAATCCCCGAAGCAACCATGGCCATCGACGGCAAGCCAATGGGAACCCTCCCCGTATCCAGGCTGGAGCTGCCTGTGGGGTCACACAAGGTAACGGTGCACAAACCCGGCTACAAGGTCTGGGAAGCTACGGTTGAGATTACCCCCGGCAAGCCCACAAACAGAATGGCTAATCTACAACGTGATCCCAATGCATACGGGAACACAGGATCACTAGGGGGCAGACCAGGTCCGGTGATTGGCAGATCCGAGATACCCCAGTCAAGGGGACAGCAGTTTCCTGCCCAACCCCCCAAACAGGGGAGGCTCTATCTCCAAATCACCCCACCAGGGGCCACTGTCAAAGTGGACAATGTAACAATTGGCAAAGCCCCCCTTGATAAGATTGAGCTAGCCAAGGGCAACCACATCGTCAGGGTAGAAAAAGCCAAGTATAAGTCGCAGGAGCTACAGATCTCCGTGATTGCAGGCAAAGACACCCACGCCTCATTCACCCTGCAGCCAATCATGAGCGATCAGACCCGCTCAGGCGGCAGCACTACCAGCCGTGACCCTGTAGTCAACAGGCCACCCCCAGCCTCTTCAGATCAGGTCGGCAGTAACCATAAACCTGGCACAGAGCTACCGGGCAGTGGCAATGTTAACAGACCGGGGCAAGGACGAGGGGGGCAAGTTGAAGAACCACTATTTGCTGATAATAGCGAACTGGAGCGGCGAAACCGCGCCCTGAGAACGGCAGGATGGACTGCCCTTGCCCTTGGAACAGGGGCTGTCGCCGGTGGCGTGTACTGCGGACTGCAGGCTCTAGAGAAGGAGGAGAACTACCATGCAGCCTCTTTCACGTCTGACCGGCAGTCCATCAAACGTTCAGGAGAGAGGTTTGCTACAGCTACTGATGTGCTCCTAATCGGTGGAGGCACTCTGATTACCACTGGAGTGGTGTTGCTCATCATGGGTCGTACCCCTTCCAACCCTCTGGATGCCCTGGATATGTACAGCGGTGACCGGTCACGGGGGAATGGCAGCTTGCAGGCAATGGCCTTTTCACCATTCTTCACACCACTGACCGGTGGAGGAGCGATGGGACTGGCCACCAGTTTCTGAACAGCAGAATATTCGTTGTTAAAACGCAAATTATTGTGCAGGAGTTATGCATGATTGGTAGCTTTTTTAGGATTCGGGATGTATTGCCACAGGGCGGTTTTCTCCTGTTAATTTCTATATTCCTGGTGACAGGTTGCAGTCTGGTGGTGGATTTTCCAGGCAACTGCTCAAACGAGTTCTGCCCTGACGGATTCGCCTGTGACAGTGACAGGGTGCAGTGCAGGGAAAAATGTTCTTCTTCATCCCACTGCCAGGGAGGTTGGGTCTGTAACATGGGTTCTGGCCAATGCGTGGCATTTGGAGAAGACATAAACACAGACACTGGCACAAGCACTGGGGACGATAATGAAGATGCCAGCAACACTCCCGGCGACTCCGAGATACCCTGACAACAGACGTGATAGGGCGCTTGAGGGCTTGGTGGTATGGAATTGAAGCTTAAGCGAACACACATACGGCATGCCGCATACGTGTTCTTTTAAGACAGGTTAATTTCAAAACAAATTGTTTGGGCGGGTTGGGTGCACCGCTAGCGAAGGGCACGGCATGCCGTGCCCCTACAGGCATTGGGAGGGATGGGGAATTAG
>CAYZFJ010000221.1:0-2846 GCA_964477705.1 uncultured Myxococcia bacterium
CGGTTTGCGGGTGCGGACCAGGGCTGTGTTACCCCTGTACTTGCCGCCCCGGAGCGCAACAACTATCGCAACAAGGCCAGCGGCACAGTAACCGAAGACGGCCTGGTGGCCATCACAGGGCTGGCTCCCGACGATCCAGCGATCCCCCTGAGGGACTGCCCGGCCCAGCACCCTGATGCCCGGGCTATGCTGGCTAAACTGGAGCAGGACCTGGCGGAAGGGTTGAAGGTCCCGAACAGGGATGGCAGGGTGGAGCTCAATGCAGCGCTGATTCCCATTACGTCATGGGCGCAACATGGGGAAGGTGAAGCTGCCGGTCCATGTGAAGGGAAGGACTCAGGTTACAGGAAGATGGAAGCGGAGGCCCAATTGATGGGCCAGGAGATCCAGCTCGGCGATATCAGGCTCAAGGTAGGGCAGAGAGGCTGGATCATCCCGAACCTGTCCATGGCAATACCATTGCGCAATACAGTGCTGTCTCTGCTTCAGCCTCAAGAACAAGATTCGATTGTGGAGGTGGGGTGTGGCATCGGCGGGCTGACCATTCCTGTTGCCTCTGCAGGGGCCCACATGGTTGCCATTGATACTGATCGGGACACCATGGTCACCCTCCAGAAAAACCTGCTCAAGCACAATGTGCAGGATCGGGTGGTGGTGAGGGCTGGGCCGGTAGAGAATGTGTGGAGGCGACTGCCGGTTCCGGAGCAGGGGTTTACCGCTGCCCTGTGTAACCCGATGCGGCAGCCACTGGGGCGTGAGGCTATGGAGACTCTGGCTTTGCAGCTGGGCGTGAAGCGACTGGTTTACGTTGGACCGTCACCAGTTCCGGCCGCCCGTGATCTGGGGGTGCTCACCCAGATGGGGTGGACCATTGACAAGGTTATCCCCATCGATCTCTATCCGGGTACCTACCATGTATTGACCGTGGCACTGGCCCGAAAAATGCCGATGTAGGGGCATGGCATGCCGTGCCCTCAAGTTGCACATAATGGAAGAGAATGAGGTACATTTCTGGTTCACCGGTGGCGGTGACCAGGGCCAGCAGCAATATGGCGGCCTATGGAAGCCAGCCTTGCCTCCAGGCACGAACGACACGCCTCCGCCTTCTCCGATACACACGCCTTGCCAGGGTAGATCTCATACAGGCCCCGATACTCCACAGGGGTCACATCAGGCATGATCACATTGGCTCCAGCACGCAGCGCTCTCTCACGGCCCTGTTCCCTATCCAGAGTAGCCAGAGAGGTGGTCACAGGCAGCAGGGCATTGGGCATGAGGATGCGGGCCATGGCTACCACCTTCAGGGAATTCTCCACATCAGGCTCTATCTCCCAACCCAGGCGGCCATCACCATCAAATCTACCATCCTGCCTCTGCTGCCATAGCTTGGCCAGAGGCGTCGCCGGATGCACAATCAGCGGACCACACCCAACCATATCCATATCCAGATCCCGCATGAAGAGCAAATCACGGGCGAGGATCTCCCAGGTCTGGCCGGGCAGGCCCACCATGACACCGCTGCCGATCTGATAACCCAGCTCCTTCATGAGCCTGAGCTGGCTCACACGGCGCTCCTGGCTCATTTTGGGATGGAGGCGAGTGTACAGATCGGCATCGATGGTCTCCTGTTTAAGAAGATAACGATCCGCACCGGCCTGCTTCCATGCCACCAAATCCTCTCGCTCACGCTCCCCCAGGCCCAGGGTGATGGCCATTTGGTCCCCATGCTTCGCTCTAATAGCACGGATAAGGGATTCGACCCACTCGCCATCCAGACAGGAGTCCTCGCCACTCTGCAGGACCACGGTCCCATATCCCATGGCCACGGCGCTGTCCACCACTTCCAGGATAAGCTCCTTCTCCAGACGATAACGCCCAAGGAGCTTATTGCCGCTGAACAGCCCGCAGTAGTGGCATGAACGCTCGCAGTGATTGCTGATCTCAATCAAGGCTCTGAGGTGAACTCCATCCCCCACTCGTGCAGCACGAATCTGGTCTGCAATACTCACGAGCATTTGGACTAGAGGTGGGGATTGGAGGGCTAGACAGCTTGCTACCGATTGCACATCCCAGGGGAAAGCCATTGCCGACTCAGGAGAATCAACCATGAGGGGGAGGGCCTGAGAGATATCGAGAGACGCTCCGTAATCCTGTTTGATTGAGTGTGGGAGTGCTGTCCAATCTGCGTCACGTTTGATTGTAGGGTTCAAAACAGTTACCGCTTTCAGGGATAGATAAAAATCAAGGTGCGGTTCCGTCAACCGCCTGCTCCTTAGATAGCCCAATATGGGTATTAATGGAAAGTTTCAAAATTAAATTATTTCCGCATGTTTATCAAAATCAGAACCACCACAAAACCAGCGCCCTCCTGACCTTGGGACTTTGGCATGATACCGCATCCCAACACAGGCGTGCCTCTTACTTACACCCCCTTTTATCTTGCCACTCTGAATGTAATGGCGACTTGGAGTTCTGGAGGGCGAGCGCCGCTCGCCCCTACGACGCAGAAAAGGGCACGGCATGCCACATAAATGTGTTTTTTTAAGGCAAGTGGATTTCCCAACATTGTTTGGGCGGGTTGGGTTCACCGCTAACGAAGGGCACGGCATGCCGTGCCCCTACAGACGTTGGGAGGGATGGGGAATTAGTGGTAGTGACCCATATTGTTCCTTGCGCCTGATGGCCTCACACGAAGTTAGGGGAATGATGGCGGGAGAGGTGGTTGTTGCGGAGGGCAATTGAGGGCTGCTCCCCAAAGGGGATGCCAAGCCCGATCAGGTCGAGGCGAACCCCACCCCACCGGGGTGGGTTCATGCGAGACCGTTGACCGAAGCAATACCACCTCG
>CAYZFJ010000222.1:0-2760 GCA_964477705.1 uncultured Myxococcia bacterium
AATTTGTTGAACTCAAACTACCTTAAAAGAACACGGATTCGGCATGCCGTGCCCTTTTTCCAGGATTTTACCGGTCTGATTATCTGCACTGAGCTTTGCAGGGGCAAGCGCCGCTCGCCCCTACTTGTCACTTGCAACCTGCTACTTCCTTCCCCCCGTCCGTTCTGTTGATTTCTCTTTATTACTTCCAGTACACTGAATCCTTCTTTGGGCGGTGTGCCCATGGGTAGAGTGGTCTTTCACCAGAAAGCAGATAATGGCAATGAACAAATTGTTTTCCCGAGTTGTAACAATTGTAGCGGGAGTCACATTCTGTATCTCCATGGGGTTGGCCGGGAATGCCTTGGCAGTCCCGTCTCAGTCCCAGTCCCCTGTTAAAGCTGTACAAGGGGAGTTGAACAGCACAGATGACGCAGGAACTCTCTCTTATCGTTCCGATCACACCGGCAGTGGCGGTGATCTTCACGTCATCTTTGAGTCTCCATGCAACGACGGTGGTTTCTCTGCCTGGATGAGTGATGAAGGGAGCCTTCTGGTGGGGTGCTCTGACGGAACGGTTGTCCAATATGAGCTCCACACTGATAGGGTAAAGGGCGATGACACCAGAGAATCCCCGACCGCCCAGTTGCGGCCTGTGGGAACCCGCAGATTCAACGGACCAGTGGGCAGCTTTTTCAGGGCTGACGGGATTGTCTGGGTAAAAACAGTCCGCACGGAAGCCGTGCCCCTCTCCCATGACGGGTGGCGAACCGGCGTCGGGGAATCATCGGGTGCCTACGCTGATGGTGGTATCACCATGGGAGACGCCCTTGCCGCCGTTGCTGAACCTGTTGAAACCCAAACTTCCGGGGATGGGGCAACGAGCACCCAAGAAGCAGAAGAGGTTGCCAGCCATGTTGGTCGTGTGATTGAGATCCGTACGGGTGAGGTGGTGATTGATATTGGCAGGAATCACGGACTGACACCCAAGGAGAGGGTGGAGATCTTCAAGCAGTCTGAGGAAGATCTGGGTCAGGGTAATATAGCTGTCTATACCGCTACTCTGGCAGTGGCCTCTGTAAAGGTTGTTACCGACGAGAGGGCAGTGGTCAAGCTGGGGCTGAATGAACAGGTGCCCATTGATGCCATGGTCCGTCGCTCCACCCTGCCCCTCACCGCAAAACCCTTTGCACCAGGTAAACCGGAAGGGATCACCTCGGTCCAGTTGACCCTGCGTCCCTTTCTGCCCATGTCGTCAAAGGGGTTCGGAACCATGGCCGACGTAGCCATGTCTTATCGGTCGGCAGGAGATTGGGCTCTCCATCTGCAGATGGAACCCCTCGGGTTCGGTCTGGCTAACAAAGGTAATATCATCTCACTAGCTGCCAATGTGATTGCCGCGTATGACACCCGCCTCTTTGAGATTGGGCTGGGTGTGGGATGGGCTGCCATCACCGGGGAGCCGCCCGCCGATGACTGGAACCCTGCCGCTGATCCCAATGCAGAGAGCTACCCTACCGGTCTGTCTCTGGTGCAGTCAGCCAGGCTGGGTGCACTGGATGGGGCAAATATCTCCGTTAAGAATCTGTTCCTTATGTACCAGGATAAGTTTAATTTCGGAGGCACTTTCGGCTCCATCCAGTATCCCCTCCTGTTCCTCGGTGACAGCAACTGGGCAGTGCTGCGGTTCGGTGCTGCTGCAACCGGTTTTGTAGAGCTTGGGCTCCGTCATCTCCTCAAGGGGAACGGAGGCCACGGTTCCATGTTCCTTACCCCCACGGTTGGGGGAACATGGCTGACAGGTTACGTCCAGAGTGCCGAGATCTGTGATGAGTATTACTGGTCTTCTGAGGACCCGTATGCCCCTGATGATGGGACCGGTACGGAACGGCCCAGCGTATGTACAAAGAGCATCACCTACGCAGGACCGATGGTGGGACTCTCTCTGGAATGGCGGATCTGACCACCAACATCCCCGGCAAATTCAAGCCTCAGTTTTATTCCGCAGAGAACTCGCCGCAGGCCGAGTCATCAGGGTGATCACTACAGTATGAGAGTATGCAGAAACTCCAGGCGAGAGACTCGGCCACACATTCTTCACTGTCTTCGTCACAGATCTTGTCCTCGTTTTCTTCGGAGCAGAGGAGCACCGCATCGAACTATGTTTCGCAAGCACCCTTTTCGTTGATGGATTCGATATTGTTGCAGCTTTTGCTACAGCTCTCTTTTTCCTCACCAGGGCAATCCTGCATCTTTTCACAAAAGTCTTCGCAATCCCATCCTCCGCACCCAGTGAACGCGACCATCGCCATGATGAGCAAAGCTGCCAGAGCGGTCAGGGAAAATCTCTTTGTATACATTTGCTTATCCTTTCACTTGTTAGGGGCCCCTTTATGGGCCTGCAATTTTGTTGTAAAGCTGCTCATAGCTTTACTCAGGTATTGGAACTGCTCCTGCAACATGGCCAGACTGGTCTTGACGCACACCATGTCATCGTTTCTGGCCGCACTCTCCAACTCAAAAGCCACCCGGCGTAACTTTTCTCCGCCAATGGTGGCTGAAGCACCCTGGATGCTGTGCGCTATCCTCTCCACATCAGCCGCTTTTCCCTTGGATAAGTAGTTCTCAAGTTCCATGATCTGCATGGGGGTATCGGTAAGGAACACTGCAATGATCTCTTGGGCCTGTTCTCGGTCGCCCATCATCATCTCCATCAGCCACTTTGTCCTTTTTACTGCTACCATATGGGTGAACAGCTGCGACCATTTTACGTCCGCTGGT
>CAYZFJ010000223.1:0-2636 GCA_964477705.1 uncultured Myxococcia bacterium
AGAGGGTTAGGCGGGAGGGGTGGTCGTTGCGGAGGGCAATTGAGGGCTGCTCCCCAAAGGGGATGCCAAGACCGATCAGGTCGAGGCGAACCCCACCCCGCCGGGGTGGGTTCATGCTGGACCGTTGACCGAAGCAATACCACCCCGATCCGCACCATACAGAACGTGCATGAAAACCACGCGAAGAGAGATGTTGAGTGGGAAATAAGCAGTAGCTTTGTTGCATGGAGTTGAAGCTTAACAGAACACACATCCCACATGCCGTGCCCCTACACATGCAGAATGAAAACGCTTGTCTCTTGCACCTTGTACCTTGCACCTACTCCATCTCTTCCATGGGATCGCCTTCTGGATTAAAGGCGGTGAGGTAGAAGATCCTGTCCCTGTACCTGACAAACAGGGTGTCACCCTCTCTCAAGGCCAGATTGCTCTCATCCGGGAAAGACCAGCCATATAGATTAAAGTGGAATTCTGCCGTGTAGCTTGGGAATGCCGGTGGGGGCAGCTCCAGGGCAGGGTCATTGTAGGTGGCTTCCACAGGGAATCCAACTGGATCAATGCCGCTGTACAGGTGGGCCTCAGGCTTATCTTCCGGGGCGAGCGACAGATCATAGATAGTGAGCGTGGCATCGTTACTGTCAGACTCTGTGAAGGCGGGAGAGAAGGTCACCATTGGAAAGAAGTCTATCCGGACCGGATAAGTCTCAGTGTATGCCCCATTATCCACATCAATGGTCAGCTCATCTCCAGCAGGATCCACCTGGAGCTGCCTGAAGTCTGCCCGAGTGTGGCTGGCAATCTCCACACGGACGGTTGAGCGCATTTCCTGCAGGGTGGTGCCCAGATTGGGGTGTGTTTCATTGAACTCAGGCACCACGTTGAAGACCAGACCTTCAGGGTCTGCCTTGGTCTTGACGAAGATGGTGGTTGATTCCGGTGCCTCGGCAGGTGGATAACTAGCGGTAATTGTAACCACATTGCTGTTAATGGTCAGTATCTGACTGCTGCTCTGCTCCACCTGAGATTGATACTCTGTGGCTTCCCGATCGATGACCTCTTTCTCTATACACGCTGTTGAACTGACGAAAAGGTATAGACAAAAAATGCCCAACAGATAGAAGAATTTTTCCAACTTCATTTCTTTTCCAATAGAGTAATCAAAATTGACCCATCGCCTACTGAGGCATCAGCCAGATTCAATTGGTTGGTCCCTGTATTATAAGAGCCACCACCTCCGCCGACACCAAACTCATGCCCCCCTCCTCCGCCAGCCCAGCCTCCCCCACCACCACCGCCATAATAATAGGTAGTCCAAATAAATAATATGGTTTTGGAATAACCACTTGCACCACCGCCACCACCAAAGCCCCCATTGCCAGCATTATTCTGATAATGTAAACCTCCAGCTCCAGCATTCAGAAAGGCTCGTCCTCCTCCCTGCCCCCCCGAAACCGAGTCCTGGCCATTAGAATTAAACCCTCCTCCACCAGAACCAGCTTCTGATTCACAAATTCTTCCCCCATCAGCAGGGCCACCACCAACACCGCCTGCACCACAGCTACTAGTACCCCTGCACCCGGAGTTGGCGTTGACACCAGCGATAGCATTCTTGTTCCCATGATCAGAGGAAGAAACCCCACCCCCACCCCCGGCTACGATAAGAGCATCATTAAATTCAGTTGTCACAAATGAACCGCCGCTCCCACCCCCAGCTTTTGAACCATCGCCGCCCCTCTGCCCCACTAGCAATCTCAGCTTCTGGCCAGCCTCCAACTGGAAATCACCCGCCATAGAAGCTCCACTACCTCCAGTCAAGGAACCACTAGATCCACCCTTAGCTCCCTTAGCCTCAATACGATAGGTGCCAGTCCATGGCACGGTCCAGAGGTGAATACCGCCAGCCACATTAAGATACTGATCGTTCCCGGCCCAAGAACTGGCAGCATAGGCAGCCCTACACTGACTGAGCGCAGGACCGCTATTACCAGTCTTACCGCAGGTGGTAAATGTGTGGGCAGAGTACTCATACAGCCCGACCACCACCGTGGCGCTGGCTGAGAGCCCACCATCATCGGTGACCACAGTGATGATGGCCTGACCAGGCTGGCCGACAGCAGTGAGCTCCCCTGTCTGCGACACAGTCACAATCTCAGGAGCGGAGCTGGTCCAGACTACAGTCTGGTCCACTGCATTCTCAGGCTCAACTTCAGCGGTCATGTTGCCAGTGCTGCCAATGGTCAGACTCATTATGGCAGGCCCTATGCTGACTCCTGTCACCCTTGGGCCCACCAGCACAACAGTCTGAGCTGAGTGCACTCCATCACTGGCCGTGGCGGTAATCACCGTATTGCCCTCCGCCACACCCGTCACCACCCCCACTTCATCCACCGTGGCTATGGCAGGATCGGCAGACTCCCAGGTAACAGTCTTATTAGCAGCATCAGCAGGCAGGATGGTTAAAGTCAGAGGGGCTGATACCCCCGGGGCAAGCCGCAAATGGGCAGGAGCCAGCTCCAGCCCAGTGACCTTTATACCAACAGTGATGGAGCTGTGCGCTTCCGAAGATGTATATCTCGCGCACAGCCGCCAGTTCCGCATAGCTAATGGGTTCATGCTCGCCCTTATTCAATTGAACA
>CAYZFJ010000224.1:0-2382 GCA_964477705.1 uncultured Myxococcia bacterium
CAAGCAACTGTCGCCGGTGGCTGGCAGTGAGTAACAAAGGAGACAAGAGATGAAAGTTTATGATATTGACGGGGAAATTCTAAAACATAGTGGCGACCGTGAGTGGCTGGAGGAGCATGGCAAAAAAGCCATGGAGGAATACATCGCCCAGTATCCTGAAAAGGAGCGCTGGCGAGCTGAAGTAATTTTCGCCAAAGCCATGTTTGGAGGTCCCGAAGGGGCAATGTTTGGTGCCGCCCCCTACTGGTGGCGCAAGCCTCACTCCGGTCCTCCAAACAACGATCCCTTCAAGGCAATACTCGGTGACATCGCCAAAGACACTACTGCCCGCAACGCACGGGAGATATACACCTCCGAGAGCGAGGTACACCTCGAGGAAGACGACGACAACGCTTCAGCCACCGACAAGCCTGGCAGAAAGGCCAACTGTAGAAGGAGGGAATCATGATCCCTCCAACTCTTCAACTTTGCCCCAAGTGCGGTGAATATTACGGAAAAGTCCATGCAAGGGAACTGGCCAATGGTAAGGACGAGGACTTTGTATGGGATATCAGCTGTGCATGCCACGGGCGCCCATGCGAGGTATGCGGGCGAATGGCCCATCCACCAGGCAGCAATTTCTATGAACCAGAGACAAACACAGCATGGCACCGCTTTTATCTCACTTGGATAATGGGAGTTCGTTGTCGACGAGCTTGCAAAAAGTCCCCGGAAAACATGAAATAACGCAAACCTGAACGTGGTAACGCACCACCATCAAAGTAGGCACCATTCAATTATCAGCCACCCTCACCCCCTTCTCCGTCACCGGCTCCACTCCATCCACCGACTCCAGGAACAGGATCTCCTCCTGCTTGGCTACCGGCAATAACGTCAGGTCCATGAGCTGTGATACCCTGGCCCTCGTCAGCCCGAGCTTCACCGCAGCCGCAGCCTGATCAGCCACTACACCCCGATCAATCATCTGCTGGATCTTGTGAGCGAGCGCCAGCTTCAGCACCACCCGGGCTGGCTTGTAAACGGGCTTACGGTTTGACTGTCAAGGTACCTCGCTCACTTGATGCAATGGGGACTCCTGAGCCATAGATGGTGAGTTCTGCCTGTAGCTCTGATTCCACTGCCCAGACAACAAATCTGCCCCCAGCGAAAGTCCCCGTGGTCAGGTCATATTTCAATTTGCCGTCAGTATCTGATATCAATTCACCAAGAAGAGGGGGATCGCCAACGGCGACATACGCCCTGCCCCCAGACACTTCAACTGAATATGAGGCTCCATCATCAACATGTTGGTAGTCCTCTTCATCCAACGGTTCCAAAGGGATTAGCACATTCCCAGACTCATGGTCCCACTGTCGATTCACCTGCATCACCCATTCACCATCAGCAAGACCGCCACCATAAGTTCCGCAGAGACAATCGGTCTCAACAACATAAGTTCCGGAAGCGCCATCATAACCATCTACAATCACAAAATAGGCCCGATCGGCTTCCGTTGTAAATGTGACTGTTTCGATTCCCTGGATGTCTACAGGGGTTGCAGAGGCTGCTGTGCATAGCCAAGGGTCGCACTGCTCCAATAGAAACAGGTCAAGATCAACCTGCAGATTGGCCAGCCGCACTATTACCTGGCAGGTATCATCTGACTGAAAGGCATAGACTATCTCCCGCCCGGACTCAAGTCGCTGGGAACAATTGTAACCGCTCCACATATCCGGAAGACCCTGAACGGTTGTATCATGGCTTAATCGGTCGCCACACTTGATGGGCAATGCATCACGGCAACCATTGATTCTGTCCGTATCATCCGCACCACCATCATTACTTGCCCCTGCATCTGTTTGATTGGATGGAAAAGGGATGGAACAACCTGGCAGCAGCATATATAAAAGTATCGGCATACCGGTCAAGAGGCATGTGAGATAACAACGGGTTATCAAAATTCTGCTCCTTTGCCTTGAGCGATTTAAGCTATTCTCTATTCGGCACCGCAATCCACTTCATTCATAATCCTCTGAACAGCCCACACAAGCAAGTGCCCGAAGCAGCCATACAACCTAATCGTTAATAATTGTATCACCAACTTGGAATTGGCAGAGCCACTGCCATCCATCCCTTCCCGGTTCAGGTAAATTTGAGATTACCTGCCTAGGCTGACAAAGAACCAATGGCAAAACGTTCACTTGAATTCCTTCACCATCCGGGTATTATCTACACATTCCAATAACCAACAGGGGGGAATTCCTGTGAGAAACCCATACAGCTTCATCTTCTGCATCTGCCTGGCCCTGGGCGCAGGGCTATCATCCTGCGCTGATGTCCCGGTATTTGTCCCTGCCAATCCATGTGATCCGGATTACACGGGTGATGAGGTGTGCCAGGCGG
>CAYZFJ010000224.1:2392-2589 GCA_964477705.1 uncultured Myxococcia bacterium
TGATAGCGGGATGGATACCGGCTTCGATAGTGGTCATGATGCAGACACCGGCAGTGGCGACACAGCAGACGTGCAGGTCCCAGCGGATACGGGGGAGGGCTTGGACTCCGGATCCTGCGAGTGCACTACCCTATCCACCTGCTGTGATGGCTGTCATCCGTTGGCAGTGGGTGAGACCTGCGGCGATGATGATGGCC
>CAYZFJ010000225.1:0-2462 GCA_964477705.1 uncultured Myxococcia bacterium
CCTGTAGGGGCACGGCATGCCGTGCCCTTCGTTAGCGGTGCACTCAACTCGCCCAAACAGTTTTAAATTAGCATGCAAAAAATAGCACGTATGCGATCTCTTCGTGAAAAACACATACTGCTAGATTTTCAATGGTTAGTATAGATAGTGTTTGTCAGTTTGCTGGTGAAGTGTCTTATCTGCGGATTTATCGTATGTTACTGTGCACTTGTGTAAGTTTCACCAGCCTTTGGGCATGGTGTCCACATCAACCATAGCCAGCGCATAACGGATGACTTGAGATTTGTTAGCTTTGGTTACGCCACGGGCCTTCAGTCTACTCACCAGGTCTTCCAGGTGATCGATATCCTCGTTATACATTGAGAATGATACGATCTTGTAATGGGTGGGCTTTTCCTTATCCTTCTCCAGCCCTGGAGCGTTCTCCTTCGCCTTTACCTGGGCTTGTACCATGTTGGCGTGGGCAGAGTCTGCGGGCAAGGACGTAATGCCGGAGGCAGGGGGCAACCCGGTATGGTCCTGGATGCCGATGCTATCTGCGGGTGTGCGCGGTGGCCCGAACCCTTGCAGGTGGTCTCCATCGGGACTGAAGAAACTCCGGGCTAGAATCATATCGTTCTCTGTGAGCGGAATTTCCATCAATCTCTTTGTTTTACCGGTCTTCCTGGACATTGTTCTCCCTCGCTTTTGCCTCAGCACAGATGCTGTCAGCACCACTAAATTCTTTCATACCAGACCTGAACTCCTCACCACCCAGATTGGTGAGCCGAGTCACTTCCTCCCATTTTGCTTTTCTGGGTCATGGTTGTTTTTCGCCCATGTTGTCCCTTATGGTCAGAGCTCTCATTATTTATATATTTATTCTTCACTCGCCCTGCTCCCAACTCCCCGTTGTCCCTGTCGCCATCATCGTCAGCGGCAGTGACATCAATATCAATATCAGTCTCGGTGTCGGTGTCGGCATCGGCATCGGTACTGCAGTCCGCCCAGGGATCCTTGCTTACCCCTGAGTTGCGGGCTACCAGCCATTTAACCAGGCGCATGTAATCTTCAGCTCCTCTGGAATCAGGAGCATAATCATGGATGGTTTTCTGATGGCTGGGGGCTTCTTTAAGTTTGGTGTTGATTCTGATTGGAGGAAGCACCTTATCTTCAAAAAAGGTTTTAAGTGTATTAATTGCTTCCCGGCTGATCTTATTGCGTTGATCATAGAAAGTGGGGAGCACACCCAGGATGGTTATGGGGTGTTTGAGGATATCGTTTACCATGCGGAGTGTTTTCAGAATCTGCTTTACACCCACCAACGACAGGTAATCGCAGGAGACGGGAATCAGCACCTGATCTGCAAAGGTGAGGGCGTTCTGGTTCATCAGATTCAAGCTTGGGCCACAATCCAGGATTACATAATCGTAAGATTTGATGCCGCTCATCCGTTGAGCAAGAACCCGGTCTCGCCCCTGTTGCATTTGAGCCAGACGGATCTCTGCGGATGCCAGGGTCTCATTGGCAGGCAGGATATCCAGTCTGTCACTGAATTTGATCGATGCCTCCTGGGGAGTGCTTATACCCATCAGAACATGGTAGAGTGATTTGGTGCCGCTTACTCCCAGACTTACTCCCACATTCCCCTGCGCATCCAGGTCCATAAGCAGAGTACGATAACCCATGGTGGCAAGCCCTGATGCGAGACTGACCGAGGTGGTGGTCTTCCCGGTACCGCCCTTCTGGTTAAGGACTGCTATTCTGTGGGCCTTGGGGGCGTTGTCGATGGTTTCTTCAGCAGCGGGTGCTGCAGCCCTCTCCAGGGCCTTTGTTCTACAATCGGAGGAGCAGAAGAAGAGTCTCTGATCCTTGATTACAAGCTGCTGATATGCGTAGATGAGGGGAAATTCGGTATTGCATACGGAGCAGTTCTTGAGTGAGCGACTGTAAAGGTGCTTTTCATGGCATTTCTGACTGCAAAAATATAATACTTGCTCGTTTGTTTTCTGTATTTGATAAGAAAAACGCAAATTGAACGACGCACCACAAACACTACAGGTGTTGGTATTTGTACCCATTGGTAAGTCTATTCCTCCTCTGTCATGGTAGCCCCATTAAACCACAGAGATGTTTGTTACCCATGACCAGACCACCCTACTGTCTATGGGGTCAAAATCAAGAAAATGGCTTAAATAAGTGGTTAGGGAAAGGGGAGGCGTTTGACACAGCTGCTACCAATAACCTTGATTTTTTCCTGTCAATGAGCGGAAGCATGGCCTGGGCAGCAACAGCCTTGAAGGAAAGTTGAGTGTAAGTGTGGCAGGGAGTGCCCTCTGAGAGGTTATCTGATAATGCGGGCTATCCATTCGTGGGCGGTCTGATCCGAGTCGGCCAAGGCATCAATGTTATCGTCGTTATGGGCACCATTTTCTACACGGGATGGAGGCTGGATGTGGACTCGAAATCCCTGGAAACGGGTG
>CAYZFJ010000226.1:0-2458 GCA_964477705.1 uncultured Myxococcia bacterium
GTCCCAGGGTCTCGTGTACCTTGGCCATGGCTGCGCTCTTGGCTCGGGACTGCTCTGCAACAGTCAGCTTGCCATCCGGTCTGGCTGACTTGAGGCTTGTCACATAGGTCTGCTGTACCTCCTTGACCGCCCCAGTCATAGCGTTGACCAGCAGCCTGCGGATATCGAACTGGTCCATGGAAGGGAGAATCAGCCATAGGAAGCCAGCCAGGAAGATGAACGGAACAATGAAGGCGATGAGGGACGTGAGGGTTGATTGAATCATTTTGAATTCTCCATGTTGAGGTTTCAGTACATGGAGACAAAGCGGGATGGTTGAAAATGGGGACACAGGGAGGGCTGGATGGGTAGGCTGCCGCTTGAATTTATCGGGGGGCTGTGTATGATGGAGTCCTTAATTTCAATTGCAGGGGGAATCCTGTGGGAACTCATCATGTGTTCGTGCCTGCCGTGATTTTCCGGTTGGCCCAGGCACTGTCCTGTGTGGACAAATCTACCAATCTCGATTGCAGCCTCGTCTTAGAACAAAGCAGCATAGAAAGGGGAGCATTGTGAAGTTGCATATATTCGGTAAGACCGGGATTGTCGCCATTCTTATGCTATTGGTTTCTGTTGCTCTTATGGCATGTCAGAAATTAGAGCAACAGGAAGAGCGGTTTCCAAATGGTCAGATAAAGACACAAGGAGTTGTCAAACAAAATTCCGAAGGGAGTTATGTAAAAGACGGCACATGGGTCCAATGGCATCCGAATGGCCAGAAAGTTAGTGAGGGTGAATATCGGGATGGAAAACAACACGGTAAGTGGACCGAGTGGTATGAAAATGGGCAAAAGTGGATCGAGGGTAAATTTCGAAATGGAGAGAAACACAGCACATGGGTCCAATGGCATCCGAATGGCCAGAAAGATAGTGAGGGTGAGTATCGGGATGGAAAACAATATGGCAAGTGGATCTACTGGCATGAGAATGGACAAAAGAGAGGCGAGGGAACGTATCTTGATGGAAACAACCATGGCGAATGGATCTACTGGCATGAGAATGGGCAAAAGTGGACCGAGGGTCCATTTCAAAATGGAGAGAAATACGGCAAGTGGGTCGAATGGTATGAGAATGGGCAAAAGAGGGGCGAGGGAACGTATCTTGATGGAAACAACCATGGCGAGTGGATCTACTGGCATGATAATGGGCAACAATCGGCTGAGGGTAGTTATGTGTCTGGTAAGAGACATGGCCTATGGACAGAGTGGCTTATTACGGGAGAAAAAAAATATGAGGTCATCTTTGATAAGGGTAAAGAGGTTGATCGATGGTTTTTTATTGCAGAAAGCAAAAAGATAAAACGTTTTGTAGAAATCCCTGCTGGCACATTTACCATGGGCAGCCCGCCTAATCAACCGGGCGCTTATAGAGAAACCCAGCATCATGTTACTCTAACACGGTCTTTTTTGATGATGACCACAGAGGTAACTCAGGAAGAGTGGAAGTCCAGGATGGATGATAATCCTTCTCATTTTATATCTTGTGGGTTCAATTGCCCAGTGGAAAATGTTAATTGGCATGAGGCTCTGGCCTTCGCTAATGTGGCATCAGCCGCTGAGGGGTTGCCTCAATGCTTCACCTGTACGGGGAGTGGCACTGACGTGAATTGTGACCTCAGCTCACAATATGGTAAACCCCAGGACTGTCTAGGTTACCGGCTGCCTACGGAAGCAGAGTGGGAGTATGCAGCTCGGGCTGGGACTACAACGGCATTTTATAACGGTGATATTACATTCCCCTACCCTATTCATGTGGACTCGAATTTGGATCAGGTAGGATGGTTTGAGGGCAACTCCAGCAACAAGACTCATGCAGTAGGCGGAAAAGCAGCTAATGCCTGGGGCTTATACGACATGCATGGCAACGTGTGGGAGTGGACCTGGGATTGGTATCAGTCTAACTTGGGAGGTGCTCCAGTGACAGACCCTCCTGGGCCAACATGGGGACTCTATAGTAACCGTGTTAGCCGGGGCGGCTCCTGGAATCGTAGTGCCGGGTTCTTCCGGGCGGCGAGTCGTTACTTCTTCAACCCCGGCCTCCGCTTCAACTACGTTGGCTTCCGCCTTGTCAGGTCATTGTAGCGGTTACCCTTTGTAAATTGGCACTGGAGCGTAATGAATGGCAGTGTAGGCAAGCAGCGGGGGGCGGCAGCAAACCCCGCCAAGCTGCCGTGAATGCCAGTAATGGAGAGGAAGTGCTGTATTGCTTTCCCGGCGGCTCTGAGGCGTCGGGAAAGTCGGGTCCAGAACTAAGGATGATGCTCACCCCACCACCCGCACTCCAATCTGCGCTTCCCGTCTCACACCCACATCCCGCTCTTTCTGGCAGGCCAGGGCAATGGCCCAGAACCTGTCGGCGTGGCCGCCCTCGGCGGTGCGCTCTGCATCGAAGCTCACCTTGCCTGATGGTAGCACCCGCT
>CAYZFJ010000227.1:0-2419 GCA_964477705.1 uncultured Myxococcia bacterium
AGAGCAGCCCTACCTTACATATGGCTCGCTTATTGGTAATAACATACTCGGTAGATGTGTACTGTGTAGCATAAATTATTAAAATCAGTACTGAAAAAATTAAAAACATGCCACCAAATATCTTAATAATGATGAGATCAGCTAATAAAAACAGTATGCTGATTGAAAGCATGATTAAAGGAATAATAAAAAGCATGGCGCTTCTTTTTCCCCAATAAAGAACCTGTTCATCCTCATCGAGATTTTGTTCTACGTATCCCATGGATACCCCTCCTTGTTAGATGGCTGGAGCAATGTGCGTCGGTCAGTGTGTAAGAAAATATCAAGGTAGTCAACCCAGTTTGCATGTGGGTGCCAGTTGTAGGCTCCCATGGCAGCATGGTCAGCTCCCAATCTGGTCACCTCTGCATGCATTCTATATATGTTCAGGGAGCTTGTTGTTAGTCAGGGGTGAGACGTTTGCTTTCCGTAGAGGGCATCTACAAATGCCATAGGATCAAAAGGCCGCAGGTCTGCTGCCTGTTCCCCGATGCCGATATAGCGCACTGGAATCTTCAGCTCGTCACAAATACCGAGGATAATGCCGCCCTTGGCTGTTCCATCCAGTTTGGTCAGGATGAGCCCTGTGAGCTTGAGGATTTCACCAAATTGCCTCGCTTGATGGATGGCGTTCTGACCGGTGTTAGAGTCGAGCACCAGCAGTATCTCGTGTGGCGCATCGGCCTGGGCTTTACCCATCACCCGGTGAATTTTTTTCAGCTCTTCCATGAGTGGCGCCTTAGTGTGGAGCCGCCCGGCAGTGTCTGCAATAACCAGATCGTAGTGTTCCTCTCTGGCACGCTGAATGGCCTCAAACATCACAGAGGACGGATCTGTGCCCTCGTGCCCCTTTACAACTGGGGAGCCGGTGCGCTCGCCCCAGATCTCAAGCTGTTGTACTGCTGCAGCCCTGAATGTGTCTCCGGCAGCAAGCAGTACTCGCTTGCCCTGGCTCGCATAGAGACTGGCCAGTTTGCCGATGGTGGTGGTTTTCCCCACCCCATTCACGCCAACCACCATGATCACCTTGGGATCGCCTTCATGGGAGGGTGTGATGACCGGGACCGGCAGATCCAGGATCTCCCGTGACCTCTTCTCCATAAATCGCCAGATCTTATCCGGGCTGGCCAGATCTGACCCGCTAAGCTGGTGGCGTAGTTCTTGAACCAGTCTGTTGGTGGTCTGTACACCGATATCAGCCTTGAACAGCACCTCTTCTACCTGATCCAGAATACCGGTATCAATCTGGGTGTTTCTGGAAAAGAGCCGCCCCAGTTTGCCCACAAATCCTTCATCACGGGTCTTGGCTAACCCTTGGAAGAGGGTGACCGACGGTTCTGGTTTGCCCTGTGGGGGCTGATGGGGCGCAGCCGAGGCGTGCGTTGCTGTAGTGGCAGCGGTTGCCGACGCAGCAGGCTTGCCAGCTCCAGCAGCAGCGTTAGTGTCAGTGCCAGTGCCAGTATCAGACTGGACCGGTGTGGTCGACGCTAATTCAGCAGATTGGAGCTCTTTGTCCATCAGAGATGTGCGAGCATCTGTAGTGTGCTTTTTGCGAAATAACCGGCGCAGGATGGTGGCTCCAATTAGAACCAGGGCGAGAATGCCTCCCCCGACGGCAATAGCAGCGCCATCATCTATGCCGGTCAGCCCGGCAGGGTCCGGAATTCCATTGGCGGGGACTGGATTGGCGCCAACTGTTACCGTGGTCTGCGTCGGTCGGCCTTCTGCTATGGAGGTGTTGGCCACTGCAGTAGAAGACGCAAAAGCCAGGCCAGCCGCCGAGAGTGCAGGGGCGAGTCTGACAACCACTCTGCGATCTGTATGGGAGGCATTTCCAGGACTGTGTGCAAAATGGTGGTCCATAATGGTGGATTTTGCGGTTGGAGGAGCAGGTGTAAGGTGGTGTTCATGCATATTCTGTGAGCCTATCGAGCGCTTGTTCTCACTGTCTTGTGCAGTAGTTCCAGTTGGTAAATCAATTCGATTGGTCATGAAAACCTGTCTCTCCCTCTATACTTAAAGATTCTGCCAAACATGACGACCACCTCAACTTTTTGTGAGGATGGCGGAAATGGGTAGATGAAATAGGGTCCGCCAGAGGATGATCCAGGTCAGTATAAGGCTCACTGCCCAGTGTGGCAACACCATCCAATAATTATATGATAGTAATATGCAATGGGGTCCAATCCATTTTCTATCCTGTCTCTCTCCAGTGTCCTTCAGGTTGCTGTCAACTCAGCTCAGCTCAGGTTAATTCTGCTCTGAGTGCTCCTCACTCGGTTACACATATTCATGCCTCCCTCTTTATGTTAATACTAACACCTGGGTGTGAATGGGTGGGAGCTGGTACCATGTCAGCTCTCATTGGAAGACAGGGAGA
>CAYZFJ010000228.1:0-2371 GCA_964477705.1 uncultured Myxococcia bacterium
TTTTCCGAAGGAGGCTTTTCTTTTCGAGCAGTATTGATTCAGAGAATCTGGATTACTGGCTCACTTACTGGGCATTCCCAAACTGCATGGTCTGAATCTCGCCAGCAAGCGCCTTTAGTTCGTCCAGCTTCTTCTCAACACCTTTATCAATAGACTTCATCCTCTGGAGAAGGACATCCTCAAAGCTCTTCATGGCTTTTTGCACTTCCTGGCTTTCCAGAGCCTTCTGCTGCACTCCCTGCACCTCTTGCTGGAGCTTCTGGTATTTCTCCAGGGCAGCAGCAAATGCCTTAGCCTTGGGATCTTCCTTGCCGCCATTATCATCAGCCTTCTGGTTTGCTCCAGCCAACGCCTTGGTCGATTCAGGATTCGTCCCCTTGCCACTGTCGGCAAAACTAACCGCTGCCAATCCGGCACCCGAGAGCATCACCACAGCAATGATCAGGGCTATCAGTTTTCTCATTCATCTACTCCAATTAATTGGGATTAAAAAATACCTATGAGACGGCCAGACACCGTGTCGGTATTAAACACCACACTGGAATGCCTGCCAGCCGTCGCTGCGACAGCGGAGAAAACATGTCTATTTTTCCTTAAATATCAAGGGGTTAGATGAACTTTGAGAAAATTCACATAAAAGACTTGGGCTGCCCGGTGGCGAGCAGAACTGATTGCCAGAAGGGGCCGGCCGGATCGATATTTTTGGTGCTATTTACAACCGCAGAGATAGGGATATGGACGAACTGCCCATTCCATGACCCCACAATCATGCCGGTCTTGCCGGCCATGGCAGCATGAACCGCATGTTGGGCAAGCTGCACACAGAAAACGGAATCGTCAGCAGTGGCGGGGGTACTGCGAATCAAATAGGACGGGTCGAAGTATTTCATCGAGATCGGTACACCCACCGACTTAAAATAGCTCTTGAACTGCTCCTGCAGGAACAGCCCCACATCGAGCAGTTTCACATTGCCTGACAAATCCAGCCTGGGCTCGCTTCCAGTGTCGCCGAAACCCGGCAAATCCTGCCCAGCCCCCTCTGCAACAACCACCACCGCATGTTTTCGCTCCAAGAGGCGCTGGTGCAGGAACTCCAGGACCCCATTCTCCCCATCCAGCCTGAAGGGACTCTCTGGAATCAAGACCAGGTTCACCTCGCTATTGGCAAGGGCTGAATAAGCGGCCACAAATCCAGAATAACGCCCCATCAACTTTACCAGCCCTATTCCATAAGGCATTCCCTTCGACTCCACATGGGCGGCCCGCACCACCTCACGGGCATGCGACACCGCTGTCTCGAAACCGAAGGTACGATCCATCAGCCCAATGTCGTTATCAATAGTCTTGGGAATCCCCACAACCGCAATGGGTGCCTGCCGCCGTTTCAACTCAGCCACCAGTTGATTGGCCCCCCGGTGGGTGCCATCCCCGCCAACTGTAAACAGCATATTGACACCCAGCGCCTGTAGATTGTCAGCCATTACCTCCACAGGCTGGGGCCCCCTGGAAGAGCCCAGGATAGTGCCCCCATGCTGGTGAATATGATCGACCACTTCTGGATCAAGCATCAGGGGCGGATTGCTCTCGTCGGGCACCAACCCTTTGTATCCATAACGAAATCCAAGAATGCGCCTCACCCCATACGAGAACCATAACCCCATGGTGAGAGAGCGGATCACATCATTAAGTCCAGGGCAGATGCCACCACAAGTGACTATCCCTGCTGTAAGCCCTTGACCAGGCTTAAAGAACAGAGATTTGCGTGGTCCTGCAGCCTGGAAGACTGGCAGCCCATGACCCTCTTCATGGCCGGCACCATGGCCAGCTGGCATATGGACATCATGACCACAGGGACCGCATGGCTCAGCCCCAGGTTTGGCTGCTGTAGCCACATGGTCCACAAGGGAGCGTCTAGCCAGTCTCAGGGAGGAATGGAAGAGAATCCGATCATCAAGATCATCAATATAATGCTCGAGTCCCAAGGGATTTTCATATCGCCCTGGACCCAGGGATGAGATAGTCAAGTCCACATTCGGCGCATTGATCGCCAAATCAGATTTTACAAAGTCAGACATTAGAACTCCTGCTGCAAACTCCTGTTACTAATACGCACCAAACACTTATCAGAGCAAAATTCTACTTATGAGAGAGTTGGTCTACTGTCCCGCTCCCCAGCATATAACCACGACCTGATCCTATCAAGGAACAGAAGGTTGAAAGTTGATAGTTACCAGATGAAAGTGATCTATAGGCAGTTCAAGGTGCATTGTGCCGGCCAGCTTGGCGTGGGCAATTCATCAATTTGATTAAAAACAGGGTATTTCTCATGTTCCTATTGCAGCTTGAGGGCATGGCATGCCGCATGTGTGTT
>CAYZFJ010000229.1:0-2271 GCA_964477705.1 uncultured Myxococcia bacterium
ATACCCACCATAAGAGGCACCGAGGGCGCACATGCGGTCCTGATCTACAAAGTCGTACTTTGCCAGAACATACTTCAGGCCAGCCATCAGGTCAGAATAGGGTCCAGGGCCCCAGTTGCCCCTGATCGCATCGGTAAATTTCTGTCCATAACCGGTCGAACCTCTGAAATCCACCATCACGGTTACATAACCTGCCCCTGCATAGAACTGGGGATTCCAGCGATAATGGAAATCATCGGTCCAGCTACCCTGGGGACCACCATGAATCATGAAGGCCAACGGGTACTTGGTACCGGCGTTTGCCTGAAAATCTACAGGGCGCAATAGCCACCCATGGAGCTTAAATCCATCATGGTCAAACCAGAACTCCTCGGGCTCAGACATACGTGCCTTCTCAACCTTAGCTTTATTGATATAGGTGATCTGCTCTACCTTGCCAGTGGCAGGATGAAGCCGGAACAGCTCCCGGGGGTGGGTCATGCGGTCCCTGAGGAACACGATGGTGTCCTGTCCACCCTGCGCACCTGCCAGCGCTATCGATGAGTTGCTGCCATCCTCCACCAGGGATCTGACCTTACCATTGGCTGCATCCACAGCGAATATCCTGTTGCGGGCATGTTCTTGTGCGGTCACATACAGGGTTTTGCCATCTGTGGACCAGATGATCTGGCTGATTGACCGATCCCAGTCCTTGGTGAGGTGCTTCTTCTCGCCAGACTTGAGATCCATGACCACCAGATGGAAACGGTCCGCTTCAAAGCCGGGCCGATCCATGGCCAAATAAGCAAGTCGTGAGCCATCCGGGCTGAATCGGGGCTGGGTATCCCATGCCTGATTTTCTCCAGTGAGCAGTCGGTGGGTCACCTGGCTCTGCCCACCATCCAATTCCACCATCCAGATATCACTGTTGGTGTGCCATGGTTCCCCGGTAGACACCTTTGAGGTGAATGCGATCTTGTTGCCGTCTGAGGACCAGGCGAATTCATCAGAGCCGCCCCAAGGTACTGTGGGTGTATCCTGATCCCAGCCGGGAGTGAGATTAACCAGTGCCCCGCTCCCATCCAGGGAGAGAACGAAAAGTTGATTGCGTAATCCATCCTTCCAGGAGTCCCAGTGTCTGATGAAGGTGTTCTCATAGATGCGACCGCTTGTCTGTACACTCTGCTTGTTCTGGGCCATGGCTGCGGACTCGGCCAGTGAAGTGGCGGTCGGAAATACTCTGGACCAGAAGAGCAGGCGGCTCCCATCGGGTGATAGCTCGAAACCTTCAATGTCAACGGGGAGCCGGGTTACCTGTACTGCTTCTCCTCCCCCGACCAGAGAGAGTTTCCACACCTGGCTTGAACCAGAACGGGAGCTTAGGAACAGAATGGATTTGCTATCTTTGGACCATCTCCCATTGTGATCGGAAGCATCAGAGGTGGTCAGGTATCGAATCTGGTCTATCCCTGCAGGCAGGGTTAAACTCTGGGCGTCCACCTTGATCTTGTTTTTACCTTTCTTGCTCTTGCCTCCCTTATTCAACTCCATGGCAGGCAGGTCCACAACAGCCAGGTCCGTATTGCTCCGGTTTTTCGCCACGTCAATTTTGGTCACGGCAAAGAGCACATGGTTCCCATCGGGGGATGGCTGTGGATCACTCATGCGGAGCATGGCAAACATGTCGTCCCAGCCAAAATGGTGGGTCTCTTCCAGATCCTGTGCCTTGCCGGCTTTAGCCTTGGCGTCCATTGCCCCAAGAGAACCAGCCTTGTCCTGTGTTAATGCCACAGGGTTCGCGATCAAATCTGCTGGGTTATCCCCCTGGAATATGCCTACTGCTACCGGTTTAGAAAAATCGATAACCTGATTATCCATATTATCAGCTTTATCTTTCGCCACCTTCTGCCCTCTTTCTGCTGCAGAGGCTGTAACTGGCTCCAACAGCATTCCACAGGATACCGCCAACATTATTGTGGAGAACAAAGCCAAGTCACGCACCCAGGTTTTTTGGTATTTCTTTATTTTACCATTGGGGCAATTAATCACAATTTCATCCCAAGACATCTTTATGTAACTCCTCTTCCACTAAAATGAACAAGGAAGTGTACTACATTAGTACAAATGTTGCCCATAGAATATTTGGCCAAGGCGCAAGGGGCAAGGAGCAAGAGGAAAGTAGAAGTTGAAAGCACAAAGAGGAAAGTGGTTTTGGGGCAATTACAGTCAGTGAAAGGCTTGATTTTCCTCTTCAACCGCACCCCGATCCGCATTCGTGTTCTTTTAAGGCAG
>CAYZFJ010000230.1:0-2212 GCA_964477705.1 uncultured Myxococcia bacterium
ACTGTCGGTATTTCTTCTCATCATTGGCGGCTAACAATACATCAATGAGTCTGTCTAGATCATCCTCGTTGTTGAAGAAGTGGATTGCCGCCCTTAGTCCACCTCCGCGAACAGAGAGGAATATTTTCTCGTCCACCAGCCTGGCATTGAGGGATTCAAGGAATCCTGTAGGCGCCCTCCCATCCTCCATCTCAGTTCCAGTTCCAGTCCCAATTGTGCCAGTTGTGTCAGTTGCCTCTGAGTCAATAGCTGTGCTCCCCGTACGAGGGTCAAAAACCACAATACCGGAGCGAACCGACTCCCTCTCCACAGGACTGAGTACTCGGAACCCGTACTGTCCCAGCTTCTCAACAAACAAACCAGTAAGCTCCTTCACCCTGCCCCAGATATGCTCCATGCCAATCCCCAGGATCAAATCAAGCGAAGAGCTAAAGCCAGCAGCGGCAACACAGTCAATACTACCAGGCTCAAACCTGCCGCTCCCCGGTCGCAGCTTAAGGACAGGTTCCTCAAACTGGAAGGGATTGAGCACAGAGCGCCACCCCATGGTGGTCAAGTGCAGCCGTTCCAGGTTGTGCTCCGCACAGTAGAAAACGCCCATCCCCTCTGGTCCCAGCATCCATTTGTGGCCGTCTGCGGCAAGAAAGTCTATACCGAGCCTCTCCACATCCATGGGCACCACCCCCAGGGACTGGATAGCATCAACACAGAAGAGCACCCCATGGGAATGGCAGAGCTGGGCAATCCCGGCCAGGTCGGTCCTGCCACCTGTTGCAAACTGAACCGATGATAGCGAGACTACCCGTGTCCGGGAGTCGATGAGGGGGCGTATATCGTCAGCGGTGATGTGACCGGTCGGGGCCTGGGCAGTACGCACCTCCACCCCTCTGCGGCGCTGATACCACCACGGGTACACATTGGCCGGGAATTCATGGGCGCTGAGGATCACATTGTCCCCCTCTTTCCAATCCAGGCCAAAGGCAACCATGGATAGCCCATGGGAGGTGCTGGGGATGAGGGCAACTTCTGAAGCCTTGGCATTGAGGAGGCGGGTGGCGTTAGCCCGTGCCTTGTCGCAATGGGCCACTACCCGCTCATAACGGAAGGAGCCCCAGTCCCTGATCTCTCGGATGGTGGCCTCCATGGTCTCAGCGGTACGGAGGGGCAATGGGGCGACGGCCGCACTGTTCAGATAAACCGTATTGGTCATAACCGGGAACTGTTCATGCCGGATCTTGTCAAAAGCAGGCAGTTGACGGTTGCTCGATTCATACATGGATGAACACCCTCTCTATTTTTCAGGGACCATGAACATGCGGCTGTTGTACCGTTTGTTGGGCTTGACCGTGTGGTAATCCATGACCACCCGTTCAGTCCCATAATCCATGGCAACATAGTGGGGGATGAGAAAACCGGAGACGGGCCGATACTGACGGAAGCGGTGGACCTCCAACAGCTCCAGGTTCATGTCGCAGTTCCCCTTCTCCGCAGCCACCAGCAAGCCTGTCTCTTTATCATAGTAGCGGACCAGGACCCAGTCCCCCTCCTTGGGGAAGAGCCTGATGATGTAGCAATCCTTGCCATCAAACTGGCCTGACCCAACGAACTCGGCCTTAGCGAACAGCTCTCGCCAGACCATCTCCAGGGAGAGCACTCCGTCCGCTGCAATCCCGGTGGCCTGTTCGCCCTTGATGAGCTGCACCCCGTCAACGGGTCGCTTCACCCACACGTCGAAGCCGTCACACCCGACCACCTCTGTGCCAGCCCGGGCCCCAACCCCAGCCCCTCCCCCTGCACCAGAGTCAGAGCCAGAGCCAGCGCCACTTCGCCCACTCTGGGCATTGGCGCCATAACTGGCCCCCCCTGGAGCACTACCAGCCCCCCCACTCCCCTCAGGAGCCGGCTCTAAATCAAAGCCCAAATCTAAATCAAAATCGCCCTCACCCTCCTCAGCCATGCCCAGAGAATCCGTGGGCGAGCCTACGTCCACTATGGGGCGGCTTACCAGAAAGCTGGTCCCCTCCAGTTTCATATTAAAGGAGGTCTTCGTGCCTGCCCCCCTGCCATACATGACCCCGCTCACCTCAACCCCGCCCAGTTTCCGAAAAGCGCTCACCCCGCCGGAGGCGGTCAGGTGACGATCAATCACCTGTTCGGCTGTGGTGCACTCCCCATTGGTCTTGCTGACCCTGGCAGACGCCACTAACAGGGT
>CAYZFJ010000231.1:0-2199 GCA_964477705.1 uncultured Myxococcia bacterium
TGAACGAGACCATGCCCCAGGAAAACCATAGCAGAATCATTCTCAGCATTGCCCAGATCCCTCTAATATTATCACTGCTCCTGGTGGCGGCCCTCACCGTAACCCTGGAGCTGATCGCCGTGCTGATGGGTGGCGGCGCAGGGGCGGGGGCGGCGCTACCAGCCGGCAAGGTGTTTACTCTGGGGCTTAAACTGGCCGGGTTAAGCATTGTGGCAGGGCTGCTTTGGGTCGGAGGTTGCAGACTCACCACCCATTTATTTATCCGCCATGGCGAGCAGAACACTGGAAAGGCCGCTCAGGCATCTGGCGTGGCGACAATCATTGCCCTGGTGGCCACAGGTGCTGGGGCTGCATTGGGTTACCAGGCTGCCGAAGGAGCCTTGAATCGGCAGTTATTCATCATGGCTGGGTGTGCAGTGGGCGCCATGGGGGGCAATATGGTTGGTCTGGTTCTCGGCAGACTCATGTCAGGCCCCATAGGCCGCCTGCTCTCCAGAATGACCAGGGATGGTCTGATCATAGCCGGTTCCGCCATGTACCTGGTCTTCACAGCAGCCATCATGGGCTTTATGCACCTGTCCGAACTGTCCGCAAGCTGGATATCACTGTCAAGCACCGCATCCCTGTTGCTGGGAGCCGGCTTTCTCTTTTTGAGGGTGCTGGCAGCCAGCCATAAGCAGAACAAGAACCGGATTCCGGGTCATGAACAGGGCCGAAGCTCAAAGTCCCCAATCCCTTCACAAATCATCCAAGGGGCTGGGACTTCAGTGACAATCGCACTGGCTGTCCTGTCCCTTGTTTCTCCAATCAGTGGCCAGTCACTGCTGGCAATGGAGAAGAGCTTCTCATTGTGGAGGTTTGCAGCCTCTGCCCAGAGCAGGATTCTCCCCCAACGTGGGGCCTCCACTTCAGCCCGGAATATGACAGCCACACCCGCCACACCCATGACCGACTCCATTACCCACACAGCACCATGGATCATGCCCGGTCAGGTAAAGCCCCAGTTCAGCCAGGCAGTTGCCGACAGAGTGTTGCACACCTCAGCGGCCAGCGCCCTCCCCCGACAACCGAACCTCCTCATCCTCACCCTGGATGCGGTACGGTCAGACCGGGTTGGCGTATATGGCTACAGCCGTGAGACGACACCCAACATTGACCGGTTCAGCCGTGAGGCCATACTCTTCAAGAACGCCTACACCTGCGGAGTGAGAACCCACCAGAGCCTGCCCTGCATCCTGCTGGGCAAGTATCCTTCATCCATGGAATGGATTGAGCCGAACTGGGGCAACTACATCCAAAAAGAGAAGAGCACCTTGGCCAGTACACTGAAAAAGAGCGGGTACCAGACCATGGCGGTCACCTATAATAATCACTGGTTCGCCAAACCCCACGCCATCCAGGAGGGCTTCGACATTTGGGACACATCGGTAAAGAAAGCCACCAGAGCTGAACCCACCGCGGATCGTGTTACCAACCTGATTACAAGAAAACTGGACCAACTGGACAAGGAGCGTCCCTTCTTCCTCTGGGCCCACTACATCGATGGTCATCACCCATGGTCCACCGACAAGGAGACCACCATCTTTGGCAAGGCGCGACAGGACATTTACGACGGGGTGATCCGCAGGATGGACAAGGAGATCGGGCGGGTCCTGGAGGCCCTCCAGGCAAGGGAACTGGCCGCTAACACCATTGTAGTGATCACATCAGACCACGGGGAGGAGTTGAAGGACCACGGAAACTGGTACCACGGCTGGTACCTATACGAGGAAGCGGTTCGTGTACCCCTGATGATCAGGGCACCTGGCTTGGAACCATTCCATGTGACACAGGCGGTCTCTTCCGTTGATCTTGCCCCTTCCCTACTGAATCTGCTTGGCATTCAACAGGGGTGGGAACACCTGGAAGGCTGGAATTTTTCCCCACTGCTGGTTGGGGAGGAGCTGCAAGCCAGGCACCCGGTGGTGATTGAGAGGTGGGACAGTAGCAAGACGATGACAGGTCGCAAAGTAGCCCTGGTTGTTGGGAGTGACAAGGTGATTGCTGATCTTAAGAATAACACTATCGAATGGTTCAACCTGAGCAAAGACCCCTTAGAAAAACGCACCATAGCCGGCGATATCAGCCTGGTCGAAGGTGCGGCTGAACATGAACAAATAAAGTGGCTTCATGACTGGGTCACGCACAGGCCTCTGCGCA
>CAYZFJ010000232.1:0-1956 GCA_964477705.1 uncultured Myxococcia bacterium
AGCAATACCACCTCGATCCGCCACCTACGAGACATTGGGGAAGGACGTATAGCGCTAGACCCAAATCACAACAGACGTGATAGGGCGCTTGAGGGCTTGGTAGCATAAATTTGAAGCTTAACCGAACACACATACGCTGTAGGGTACTATAAGAAATATATGGCAACGGGGGGTGTCCCCAATGCCATTCGACAACACTTTTGAATCACTGAAATCGCCAAGCCCAGAGGCTGGGCCTGGCTGAACCACAGATTCATTGGAGTAAAGGCAAAAGTCTGCCCAATCATTCAAGGTATGCTATGTTACCTGCACGTTATCGACTGGCCATATCTTCAGAGATGGTCATGAGCACGAGGCGGGGCAGACATTCACTTAATGAGCGGAATCACAAGGCAGTTGGTTTCAGGCAATACACGGTCAGATGAGAAGAACAGGACGCCTTATTGCTACCACCAACTTTGAAATGGATATTTGGCATCGCAAAATGAAATCACCAATTACGACTCCTTGCGTCTCCAGCCGGCGAAACCCAAGCGGTGGGGCACCCAGGAAGCGCATCTCTCCAAGCAGGCGGTCAGGCGCATCCACCCTGTGCACAGTTATAGCTGTAGTAATGCTGCTCGCAACCGCCACGGGAACAGATGCCTTTGGCAGCAATCCCATCTATATGCCCGTATCCAGACCAACTGATGGAGCAACTGGTCAAGGCCAGATGGGGAGCGGAAGCGCCCAGTCAACCATACAGAACCAGAACCAGAACCAGGCACCTGCTGGTCAGTCCGCAATTCCCAGCTCGGACAAGGCCGGGATAAAAGCCCTGGACCAACCCGGCTTCTTCGGTATTGGCCATGAGTTCCCCCTCATGGTGGATGTTACCGAACCGGTACAGTCACTGATCCAGGAACAGAGCCGTGACAAGCTCAAAGGCCATGGTGTTGAGAGCGAAGGAAGCGATAGCACCCGCATCACCATCGGAGATACATGTCATGGGGCGACCCAAATGGTGCAGATCCTGAAAGGAATGGGACTTGATTCCCGTCTTGGCCCCAACTGTGTCAAAGCTGCCCAATCATCCAACACCAACATCAACATCAACGCCACTGCTGAATCACGCAACAGAGCCCAGGTCTCTTCCCCTGCCAGCGGGAGTGCCAACGACCCGGAACCGACCATGTCTCTGACCATCAGCACGATTACCTGGCATGCACTTGACCAGGTGGGGCTCCTGTCAGCCGACGCAACCCTATCTGCCATGATGGAGGCAACCCGTCTGGTGGAGAATATGGATGACGGAAGCACTGAACCCGACGACCAACTGGCAGAGGCCGACACCAGTGCCAACACACAGACAGACCCTGCCCAGGAAGCAGCTCAGGGAAGTGGTGCCGACCTCTTCCCCCAGGCCCCACCCGGAGAAAACACCACCACGGTTACCTTTCATGCGAACGGAACTGGATATGGCCGCACCAAATCAGAAGCTGCCCGTGAGGCGCTCAGAAGCGCCGGCGAGATAATGGCTGTCCAGCTGGCGTCGGAGCTACCTTCGCCCAGACCGAGCATCCCCAAGCTGGTTCCAGAAAACGCCAGAGCCACCGCAGAGCGCCCCCTGCTTCGGCTGAAGAACGTCAGACACGTTAGAGAGGTTGAGTCTATCTTGGCAACCATGATGAGCCGCTACCAAGTCGCTCTGGTATCAGCCAGACCTTCCGAACTAATCTTTGCATTCCAGACAGGAAACAAGGGCCCTGGATACCATGTATCATCAGGTGTAGCAGCCTCATCACAAAGAGATGATGCGGCAACTATGGCCAATGGTGATTCCACCGCTGACAGCAATGAAGGTGGTATGGTCTTACCGGGTACAGCAACTCCTGACCAGACAGCTTCCATTGAAGGGATCATTCAAGCATCTGGCTCAGATGAAGCCCGAGGTGACTGCGGTCCTGAGATGGCTGA
>CAYZFJ010000233.1:0-1851 GCA_964477705.1 uncultured Myxococcia bacterium
TCCACCAATGAGAAGCTCACCCGCATGGACGTGGACCAGCTGCGGGCCAAGTTCGCTGAGGTAGTGGGGCGGGAAACCAACTCTGTGTCAAAAGCCTACCTCATCTGGAAAATCAGAGAGACTCTCAAAGGTAACAAATCAGCCAGCACCACCAAACATCAGAGGAGCGATAGCCAGCAAGTAGAATACAAGGTGATCCCCCTGCGCCTGGAGGAGGAGACAGTAGCGGCACTGAACACCGCCACCGAGCGCCTGGGCTTGCCCAGCAGAACCGAGCTCTTCAGACAGGCGCTCAAACACTACCTGGAGGCGAAAGGCGAGCATGAAGCTGCCACCATCCTGGTCCACTAGCATTAACACCCATCCATTACCCACTAATAAAACATTATAAGAATCTGTTAAAATAGCATAAATTTAATCAGAATAACCTTGATATACATGCACACCAATGGCTTCATGTAACCATGAAAACGGAACACACCAACACGCAACACGGAGCCATAACCATGAGGAACCTCACCTTCGGAATCGAGATCGAAACCATCCCCCAGACCAGAGAGAGGATCGCCAACGCCATCCAGAGCATAGTAGGCGGCAGAGTCGAGCACATCGGCATCCCCTACTGCTACGATCCCTGGCACGTCACCGATACCAGGGGCCGCATCTGGAAGGTGGTAGCGGACAGCAGCCTCAACGCCCCCAAAGAGCTACAGGCTGAGGTGGTGAGCCCCATCCTGCACTACGAAGATATTGAAGAGCTTCAGGAGGTGGTACGGGCACTGAGGCACGCTGGAGCCAAGGTGGACTTCTCGACTGCAATCCACCTGCATATCGGTGCCGCACCCTTCAACGCCAAGGCACTTTGCAACCTGGTCAAGATGGTCCACAAACAAGAGGACCTGCTCTACCACGCCCTGGGCGTCAGCGAGGCTCGCAGAAACCGCTGGTGCAAGGAGATTGATGAAGAGTTCCTCCACAAGATCGAAAAGCAGCGCCCCACCAGCCTGGAGCAGCTCAACAAGGCCTGGTACGGATACCACAACACAGAGCCAGCACATTACGATCTGACGCGCTACAAAATGATCAATCTTCATAATGTGTGGTACCGGCAAACGGTCGAGTTTAGAGCCTTCGAGGGCACCCTGCACGCCGGTAAGGTTAAGGCCTACATCCAGCTGGTCCTGGCCATCAGCTCCAAAGCCCTGCAGAGCAAGACCACCAGCAGCAAGAAGCGCCCACTCAACCCGGCCACCGCAAAGTACGATATGAGGATCTTCCTGCTCTCGGTGGGCATGCTAGGAGACGAGTTTAAAACCGCCAGGCTCCACCTGCTGGCCAACCTGGAGGGATCAGCGGCATGGAAGCATGGCCGCCCACAGAGAGCGCAGAACATCGCCTGTGCAGCATGATATGGTCAGGACTGGGCGGTAGGCTTGACTGCCTGCCGCCCACATGGACCTGCCTTCACCAGGCCAGGTCATGGGAGATACCCAATGAACAACAGCACCACTTTTAAAGTGTTCGTATACGGCACCCTCCGACAGGGTGGCTACAACCACCATCTCCTCGCCCATGCCACCTACCACGGCATGGCCAGGACACCACCCATCTATGACCTCATCGACCTTGGCCCATTCCCAGCAATGACGCCAGGCGGCAGCACCGCTGTGGTAGGCGAAGTATATGAAGTCGATGCAAAGACACTGGCCGCCTTAGACCATCTGGAGGGCCACCCACACCTCTACTGGCGAGAGGAGATCAGCCTGGAAGATGGGGAGAATGCGTTTGCATATCTCATCCCCTGTTATTCATGAGGTTGGAAAATTTACCTCATTCGCAGCTATTGACACC
>CAYZFJ010000234.1:0-1813 GCA_964477705.1 uncultured Myxococcia bacterium
GAAGGTAATGTAATTACTCTCACCGAAGCCCTCACGGCTGCTCCTGCAATAGATACAGTGGTGGGTGCAGGTGGCCCTTGCTGGGAGGCCATGTATGCTGGGCTGCGTGCCTATTTCGATGGGCTTGCACCCTTGGATAGCTATTACCGCTCTGGAATCAGCGCTTCAATGCGAGTGCCAGGAATACTGGGCATTGACATTAAAATGCCAGCCGCTGAAGAAACTGCACTGGCCGATAACGATACCAGCGCAGCTCCATCTATGTACACGCTAGGCAACCTTGAACTGGAAAACGGATAACCCATGCCCTCGCAAGCAGAGTACCGAGATCTGATGTTGGGCATGCTGCCCGACAGCTATACCAAGGCTGAAGGCTCCGAAGTGTGGAAGGTCGCCGACTGTCTCGCTGCAAAGTGGGCAAGGCTTTCCACACGTATTGACGCCTTGCGTCTCGAGACCTGGCCGGGCACTGCTGTGGAGACCATCGGGGAGTGGGAGCGATTTCTGTTGTTGCCATCTCCCTGTGCGGTCACTCTGGAGCAACGCCAGGCGAACTGCGTAGCTGTATTCACCAGGCGTGTCACGCCCACACGAGGAGAACTGGTAGCTCTCCTGCGTTCGGTTCTGGGGTTTGATGTGCGGCTCATCGAGACAAAAAAATCACACCTGGTTGACCTCAACCCTAAGTACTGGAAATACGGCAGCCGCATCGGGATTGAGTTTGGGATGGGCAAGTATCCAGACGCCATGAGGTTGCGTCAGGTACAGGCTCTCATCGCCAGGATCAAGCAAAGTCACACCTTTTATTATTTTGTTGAACAGCATGGCTTCTACGCTGAAGTTTCCAGAGTGGGCTACACGAGCATTGCCCATTCTACATGGAGCTAATCATGGCAATAGGCTTATGGAATCGTATCAAGAACGTGGTCAACGGGGATCGGCTAGATTCCGATACCTTCTTCAATCCTCAACAGGACGCTATTGTCGGCCTGACACGCGCTTACTCCGGTGACCACGACATAGAGGTCGAGCTAGGTACTGCCAATGAATCAACACACAAACAGGTCACATTCAAAAATTGTGAGGTGATTCTAACACCATTTACTGGCGCAGTTAATGAACTGCTGGTTCTTCCTAAGAATTATTTGGCAATAGACTCCCCTGAGCCAGTACTGGTTGGCAAGAGGAAGGTTTTTGGGGTGTTCAATCAGATTTTCCGAGTCGGGCAAACCATCAAGGCTCTTGATGGCTTCGCTCACATCGAGGACAAGACATTCACGGAGCGACTGCCTCTGGGGAGTGGTACACCTGTGCTTGGCGATTGGAGAGTGGATGGACTGGGAAAAATGTCGTGTGGACCTGAGCTTGGGCCGCCCACCAAAGTGGCATTTCCTTTGCCTGTTTCCCCAGGACATGAAGTGACCAAAGTTGAGGTAGAACTCAAGTACACCCTTAATAAGACGAGTACAGGTCAACTCACTTTTAATGTGTATGATACTTCAGGTGCTGTGGCACAATCTGTCGGGCTGGATGAGGTTACCGTTGATAACTCTGAAGGCGTTGATCCTCTTACTGATACTAGGACATTGATAATTAATCTGGCCAATGGTGCTGTTATGGGTGGGCCTGATAAGGAATATACGCTATTCATCTTAGCTCCCGCTGATCATGGTTTCACGGTGTTGTCCATTTTGCGCCTCAGCCGCACCTGGACTGTACCCGCTGACACAGTGATCACCCCCAGGTAACCCGATTCGCCCTCCCAGGCGAGCACCATCTATTGTCCCCAACAGCTTATCCAGGAGGCCACCAT